>JBEKIU010000051.1:0-21092 GCA_050011635.1 Acidimicrobiales bacterium | reverse complement strand
AATGACCTGCCTCTTCGTCCTTTTCCGGACCGGGTCCGAGGTTGTGCATGACGACACTCCCGTCGTGCGTAGAATTGCGCCCCATGCATCGTGCCATCGTCGAACGCCGCCTCAGTGATGCCCACGATCGGTTGGTCCGCGCCCGAACCGAGCTGGCTGTGCTCGACGAGCAGTTGGTGGTGGTCAACGAGATCGCCGACGACACCCGCTTGCGAGCGTTGGTGGCCGAGACGCCGGTGGCATCCAAGGAGCATGACGAGGCCAGCCGACACGCCACCGCCATGCTCCAGACGCGCGAAGCCCTTGTCGATCGGATCGCCGAGCTCGAGCGCAGGCAGGACGAGCTGCTTGACCGTCTTGTGGTCGGTCCCGGTTGACCGTCCGACGGCCGCACCGACTCCATACTGTCCACCGACGGCGTCCACCGATGCTGTCGACACCGGTTTTGGAAGGACCCCGACCACCATGAGCAGGCGAGTTGTCATCGCGGAGGACGAGGCGATCATCCGCCTCGACCTGAAGGAGATCCTCCAGGACGAGGGGTACGACGTGGTCGGGGAGACCGGCCGCGGAGACGAGGCGGTGGAGCTTGTCCGTCAGCACCAGCCCGATCTCGTGATCCTCGATGTGAAGATGCCGGGCTCGGACGGGCTGGCCGCGGCCCGCTCCATCCGGGATCTGGACATGAAGGTGGCCGTCCTCATCCTCACCGCGTTCAGCCAACGGAATCTCATCGACGAGGCCCGTGATGCCGGTGTGGCCGCCTATCTGGTGAAGCCGTTCCAGCGGATCGAGCTCATTCCGGCCATCGACCAGGCTGTGGCCCGGTGCGAACAGGAGTGGGCCATCGATGCTGAGGCACGGCTTGCCGCCTCCGACGGGAACTCAGGTCACCAGATCAGCGCCGAGGACAAGCTCGAGACGCGGCGATTGGTCGATGGGGCGAAGACCGTCCTCATGGACCGGGCCGGGATGTCCGAGACGGAGGCGTTCGGGTTCATCCAGCGCACGGCGATGGGGACGAGGTCCCGGATGATCGATGTGGCCCGCCAGGTCCTCGAGGGCTCGCTCGCGCCCTGAGCGCGACTCGTCTGTTGAACGTGGCCGGCAAACCCCCAGCGACGAAGCGTCCTCCGGCCACACCACCGGACGCGGGCACGGGAGATGCACCTTCAGGTCCCCTGATCCTCCTGGACGGGATGTCCCTCGCCTTCCGGGCCTACTTCGCCCTGCCGCCCGATCTGGCCACCAGTAAGGGCGTGGTGACCAACGCCGTGCACGGGTTCTCCTCCATGGTCGTCAACCTGGTGCGCGACCACCGTCCGGTGGGCCTGGCCGTGGCGTTCGACCTTCCCGGCGGGACCTTCCGCGATGAGATCGCCGAGGACTACAAGGGTGGCCGGTCCGACACCCCTCCCGACCTCCCGCCCCAGTTCGACATGATCCGGGCCGTCCTCGGGTCGCTGGCCATACCGGTGGTCGAGGCCGAGGGTTTCGAGGCGGACGACGTGCTGGCCACATTGGCCACCGAGGCCAGGGACCGCAAGCACCCGGTGATCATCGTCACCGGCGACAGGGACGCGTACCAGCTGGTCGAGGACCCCTACATCCGGGTGCTCTACAACCGGAGGGGAGTGAGCGACTACGCCCTCTACGACGAGGCCGGTATCGAGGAGCGGACCGGGGTGCGGCCGGAGAAGTACCCGCTGCTGGCCGCGCTGCGCGGCGATCCCTCCGACAACCTTCCCGGGGTTCCCGGCGTGGGGGAGAAGACGGCTGCCAAACTGGTCAACGAGTACGGCGACCTCGACACCCTCTTCGCCCACCTCGACGCACTGTCGCCGAAGCTCCGGACCAACCTGGCCGCCCATGTCGAACAGGTTCGGACCAATGCCGAGGTGATACCGCTGGTGAGGGACGTCCCCCTCGATGTCCACGTCGACCAGTTGACCCTCGGGGGCTGGGACGCGGACGAGGCCAGGGGCACATTCGAGGAGTTCGAGCTCCGCACGGTGTGGCCCAGGTTCTCCTCCCTGATGGGCGAAGGGGCCTTCGGACCGCCGGGCGGGTCGGGGGTCGGGAGTGCAGGCCCTTCGGCCGGAGCCGCTTCTGCCGGAGCCGCTTCCGGTGGGGCCACCGGCGGGCCGGGGGCCGGCCCCGGGGTTGGTGAAGCCCTCGGGACGCCCGAGTGGCTGGCCGAGCCCGAGGTGGAGGTGCCGACGACGACGACGGCCGCCCGGGAGGCGCTCGAGCGGATCTTCGCCTCGGCGGCGGCGTCGACCGGCACGGTGGCTGTCCTCGCCCGATGGTCGGGGGATCCGGGTCGATCGCCGATGGTCAGCCTCACCATCTCCTGCGAAGCCGCCCCCGGCGATGCGCCGACGGCCATCGTCCACATCGGCCCCGACGTCGACGACCTGCCCGCGCTTCTGGGTGACCCCGCGGTTCTCGGAGCTCTGGCCTCCGGTTTCGGTCCCGGGGGGGTGGGGGTGGTGGCCCACGACGCCAAGGAGATGATGCGGTCGCTGCTGCCGCTCGGTGTCGACATCGTCGGCCTGACCATGGACACCGCGGTGGTCGCCTACCTCCTCGACCCGTCCGTCGACCGCTACCGCCTGGCGGATCTGGCGTCGCGCTTCTTGGAGGTGACCGTCGACGACGGCACGGGGGGCAAGGGGCAGGGCACCTTCGCGTTGGATGAGCCGGAGGGCGGGACCGTGCGGGAAGACGGTATCGGGGAGGAGGACCTGCGGGCGGTTCGGCTCACCGCGGTGCTGGCCCGGTTGCGCACGCCGCTGGCCGAGGCACTGGCCGCGGTGGGGGAGGACGCGCTCTACCGGGACATCGAGCAGCCGCTCGTCCGGGTGCTCGCCCGCATGGAGGTGGTGGGCATCCCTGTCGACCGGGTCGTCCTGCGTTCGATCGCCGCTGGGCTGGCGGAGGAGTGCGTTTCCCTGGAGCTGACCATCCAGGATCTGGCCGGAACCCCGTTCAAGGTGAACTCGGTGCCCCAGCTCCGCACCGTGCTCTACGACACGCTGGGCCTCACGCCGGTGCGCAAGACGAAGACGGGATTCTCGACCGATGCGCGGACCCTCGAGCTTCTGCGCGGCCAGCACCCGATCATCGAGGCACTGCTCCGCTACCGCGAAGTTGAGAAGCTCCGGTCGACCTACGGCGAGAGCCTGGCCGCCGAGGTCGCCGACGACGGGCGCATCCACGCCACGTTCCGCCAGACGGTGGCTCGCACCGGACGGCTGTCGTCCGATCGGCCCAACCTGCACAACATCCCGGTCCGCACGGTGGAGGGCCGGCGGTTCCGCGAGGCGTTCGTGCCCTCGCCCGGGAGGCGCCTGCTGGTGGCCGACTACGACCAGGTCGAGCTCCGGGCCATCGCTCACCTGTCCGGTGACCCCGGTCTCAGCGCAGCGTTCGCCGCCGGCGAGGACATCCACCGCACGGTGGCGTCCCAGGTCTTCGGCGTCGAGCGCGACGACGTCACCCATGCCCAGCGGTCCACGGCCAAGATGGTCTCCTACGGCTTGGCCTACGGCATGGAGGCGTACGGGTTGTCCCAACGGCTCGGCGTGCCGGTCGATGAGGCCCAGGCCATCCTCCAGGCGTTCTTCACCGCCTTCCCGTCTGTGCGCGAGTACATGGAACGGGCGGTGTCAGAGGCCCGCACGGCCGGGTTCACGGTGACCGCCTTCGGGAGGCGGAGGCCGCTGCCCGATCTGATCTCGACCAACTACCAGGTGCGTCAGGCGGCCGAGCGCCAGGCCATGAACGCCGGTATCCAGGGTCTGGCCGCCGACCTCTTCAAGGTGGCACTGATCAGGCTGGATGCCGGGCTCGAGCAAAGGGGGCTGGCCTCGGACCTGGTGCTCCAGGTCCACGACGAAGTACTGGTCGACGTGGTCCCCGACGAGGCGGACGAGGTGGCTGCCCTGACCGAGCAGGCGTTGACCGGCGCGGCCGATCTCAGCGTTCCCCTCAAGGTGGCGATGGCCTGGGGATCCTCGTGGGCTGAGGCCAAGGAAGGCTGACCGGCCCAACAAAGCAGGGTTCTCGCCGACACAGTTCACTACCCATTCCCCGGTCCTCCTCGACCAAACCGCAGAACCGCCCGCCGGAACCCGGAGAACCGGCGCACACCACCGGGCCCGTACCGCCAAACGAGTGGGTGAAGTATCATTGTCCGCCGGCCACAACGGTTGTGGCCCACCTTCACCTCCGGAGCCCCGAAGTGGGCCCGGTGGACCTGTCCGGAAAGCGAGCTACCTACTACATGTCCGATACTCAAGTCGTACCCGAGGGCACCGCCCTGTTGTCTCCCGAGGCAATGGGCAGCTTCGATGAGAACGGCGTCTACATTCCCCGCCCCGTCACCGAGGACGATCTCGGTGGGGCATCCCTCGAAGATGCCATGGCCGGAACAATCGTCGAGTTCGAGGACGGTGACCTCGTCGAGGGAACAGTCGTCAAGATCGACCGGGACGAGGTCCTCCTCGATATCGGCTTCAAGTCCGAGGGCGTCATCCCGGTGCGTGAGCTGTCCATCCGCAACGATGTCGATCCTTCGGAGATCGTGACCCTGGGCGAGGCCATCGAGGCGCTTGTCCTCCAGAAGGAGGACAAAGAGGGTCGGCTGATCTTGTCGAAGAAGCGGGCGCAGTACGAGCGGGCCTGGGGCACGATCGAGAAGCTCAAGGAGGCGGACGAAGTGGTCACCGGACCGGTGATCGAGGTCGTCAAGGGCGGTCTGATCGTGGACATCGGCCTGCGTGGCTTCCTGCCGGCCTCATTGGTCGAGCTACGCCGGGTACGCGAGCTGCAGCCGTATGTCGGCCGTACCATCGAGGCGAAGATCATCGAGCTCGACCGGAACCGCAACAATGTCGTGCTCTCGCGTCGGGCCTGGCTCGAGGAGACGCAGAAGGAGCAGCGTGGCGAGTTCCTCGTCAATCTCAAGCCGGGCGAGCGCCGCAGGGGTGTGGTCTCCTCGGTGGTCAACTTCGGCGCCTTCGTCGACCTGGGGGGAATGGACGGGTTGGTCCACGTCTCCGAACTCTCGTGGAAGCACGTCGACCACCCCTCTTCAGTCGTGTCCGTCGGCGACGAGATCGACGTCGAGGTGCTTGATGTCGATCTCCCGAAGGAGCGGATCAGCCTGTCGCTCAAGGCCACCCAGACCGATCCCTGGCAGGAGTTCGCCAACTCCCACCAGGTGGGCGAGCTGGTCTACGGACGAATCACCAAACTGGTTCCGTTCGGCTCGTTCGTGCAGGTCGGCGATGGGATCGAGGGCCTGGTGCATATCTCTGAGATGGCCGGCCACCATGTCGACCTTCCCGAACAGGTGGTCACGCCGGGCGAGGAGCTGTGGGTGAAGATCATCGACATCGACCTCCAGCGCCGGCGGATCAGTCTGTCCATCAAGCAGGCGGCGGAGGGTGGCGAGGTGTCCGAGGAGTACCGCGAGGCGTTCGGTGAGCATGCCTACGACGCCGAGGGCAACTACGTGGGGCCGTTCGAGTTCGCAGAAGCCGAGTTCACGCCCGAGACGGAGGCCCAGGCGGCGTGGGCCGACTACGTGGCCGAGCACGGCACGGGGGAGGGTGCTCCCGAAGGTTCCGCTGATGCCGTCGCTCCCGCGGGGACGGCTGGGCTGGATGCACCGGCGGAGTCGACGGTGGCCCCTGCTCCTGTCGACACTGCTCCTACCGACACCGCTCCTGTCGACACGGCTCCTGTCGATACTGCTCCTACCGACACTGCTCCTGTCGAATCTGCTCCGGTGGGGACGCCAGTTGCCGCGGCCCCCGAACCGCAGCCCGTGCCCGAGGAGGTCACCGCCGACCCCGGCGGGGAGGGCGTCACCCAGGCCGGCTGACCGGTCGGGCCCACATCCTGTCAGGAGTGGGCCGGCTCCGGGTCTGTGGTGCCGGCGCCGTCTTTGACTTCGGCGAGCGGGAAGTGGCAGGCCACCTGGTGCCCGGGGGCGATCTCGCGCAGGAGCGGCTCCTCCTCTGCGCACCGGTCCTGAGCGTACGGGCACCGGGTGCGGAACCGGCAACCCGAAGGTGGGTTGAGCGGCGACGGGAGCTCCCCGGACAGCCCCTTGTGGTCGGTGCGCAGGTCCGGATCCGGCTCGGGGATCGATGCCAGTAGCGCTTCCGTGTACGGGTGGGCAGCGAACCGGTAGAGGTCGTCGGACGGGGCGATCTCGACCAGCTTCCCGAGGTACATCACCGCCACCCGGTCGCTCACGTTCTTGACCACGCCCAGGTCGTGGGCGATGAAGACGACCGTGAGGCCGAACCTGACCTTGAGGTCGGCCATCAGATTGAGGATCTGGGCCTGGACGGAGACGTCCAGGGCGGAGACGGGCTCGTCGCAGATGAGGAGCTCGGGGTCGGCCATCAACGCCCGGGCGATGCTGATCCGCTGGCATTGGCCGCCCGAGAATTCCCCCGGGCGCCGGTCCCCGGCGGAATCGGGGTCGATCCCGACGGCTTCGAGCATCTCGTTGACCTTGGCCACCCGCTCCTTCTTGTTGCCGCGCCGCCAGATGACGAGCGGCTCGGCCACGATGTCCCGCACCCGCCGGCGCGGGTTGAGCGACGAGATGGGATCCTGGAAGATCATCTGGATCTTCGTCCTGGTCCTGCGCAGCTCGCGGGAGGACAGGGAATTGAGGTTCTTGCCCCGGTAGGTCACGACTCCCGAGGTCGGCGGCTGTACCTGCACGAGGGCGCGGCCGGTGGTGGACTTCCCACAGCCCGACTCGCCGACCAGGCCCAGTGTCTCCCCGACCTTGACCGAGAAACTGACACCGGAGACCGCATGGACGGTCTGGCGACCGCTCCGGAACTCCACGACAAGGTTGTCCACGTCGAGGACCACGTCATCGCCGGTGCGGTCAGGCGGGGCGGATCCGGTCGACACCTCGGTCACGACGTGGGGACCTCTCCGGTGGATGGTCCGGTGGATGGGGTCGCAGCAGCACCGGACGCCGCTGTGCCGTCGCCGGACAGAGCCGCGCCGGAACCCGCCGGGCCGTCGCCCGAACTTGCCGGAGCCGGACCCGAAACGGTCGGAGCCGGACCAGAGCCCGTCGGAGCGGGACCCGAACCGGACGGTGCCGGACCCGAACCGGACGGAGCGGTGGAGACTCCGTTGACCAGGGGAAACCAGCAGGCGAAGAGATGGTCGGGCGAACCGGCCGTGCGGAGCGGCGGCTCGCTCTCCCGGCACTTGTCCTGGACGTAGGGACACCGGGGCGCGAACCGGCAGCCCTTGGGTGGGTGGATGAGGTCCGGGGGACGGCCGGCGATGGCGTGCAACCGGGTGCCGCTCGGGTCGGCCAGCCGTGGGATGGAGTCCATCAGTGCCTGGGTGTACGGCATGTGGGTGTCGTGGAAAAGCGTATGGGTGGGGGCGCGCTCGACGACCCGCCCGGCGTACATGACCACGATGTCGTCGGCCCGGGTGGCCACCACCCCGAGGTCGTGGGTGACCAGGATGACCGCCATGTGGCGCTCGCGTTGGAGGTCGGCGAGCAGATCGAGGATCTGGGCCTGGACGGTGACGTCGAGCCCGGTGGTGGGCTCGTCCGCCATGACCAGGCGCGGCGCGCAGGCCAGGGCGATGGCGATCATCACCCGCTGGCGCATCCCCCCCGACAGCTGGAACGGGTACCACCTGATCCGCTGCTCGGGCGATGGGATGCCGACGGACCGGAGTAGTTCGATGGCGTTGGCATTGGCCTCGGAGCGGTCCATCCCGAGATGCAGTCGGAGCGACTCGGTGATCTGCTTGCCGATCCGCTTCACCGGGTTGAGAGCGGTCATCGGGTCCTGGAAGATCATGCTCAACTCGGCGCCCCAGACCTGGCGCAGCTCGTTCGGGGTCATGGCGGTCAGGTCGTGGCCGGCGAAGAGGACCGTCCCGCTCCGGATCACGTCGCGAGGGGGGAGCAGACCCATGATGGAGCGCGACAGCACGGTCTTCCCCGATCCCGACTCCCCGACGATGCCGAGCGTCTTCCCCCGCCCCACCGACAACGACACCCCGTCCACGGCCCGCACCGTGCCCCTGCTGGTACGGAACGCCGTGTGCAGGTCCTCGACCATCAGGAGCGGTTCGCCGGGCTCGCCCACGTCGGCGAACTCGAGCGTCTTGTGGCCCCGCCCCATACCGGTGATGCTCTTGACCGGCGTCATAGAAGTCCTTCGCGGATGTCGAACCGCTGGCGCAGGCGGTCGCCGATGAGGTTGATGGACAGCAACAGGAGGAACATGGTCAGGACGGGCCAGACCATGATGTAGGGGTTGGTCTGGAGATTTCCGTTGGACGCACCCTCGGAGATGATGTTGCCCCAGGACGGGGTGGGGAGGGGAACCGACAGGCCGAGGAAGGCCAACGAGCCCTCGATCACGATCACACCGGCCACCGTGATGAGACCGAAGGTCACTGCCACGGGCACCACGTTGGGCAGGATCTCGCGGAAGATGATCCGCGATGTGCTCGCGCCCATGGTCTTGGCCGCGATCACGAAGTCCCGGTTGGCGAAGGCCAGGCTCGAGGCCCGGACGACCCGGTACAGCAGCGGGATGACGGCCACCCCGAGGATGAGGGTGATCTTCGGGAGCGTCTGCCCCCAAAAGGCGACGATGGCGATGACGGCCACGATGGCGGGGAAGGCGAGCAGCACGAAGGAACCGGCGTTGAGGGCCACGTCCAGCCTCCCGCCCTTGTAGCCCGAGATGAGACCCAGTGTTCCTCCGACCAGCAGGCCGATGGCCACCGAAACGAATCCGACGATGAGGGATACCCGGGCTCCGTAGATCACCCGGCTGAGCAGGTCACGTCCGAGGTCGTCGGTGCCGAGCAGGTGATGGATGCTGGGCGGGGCGTTGACGGCCGCGTAATTCTGGAAGTCGGGGTTGGGCAGCGGGAGCAGATTGGCGATGACGGCCAGGATGACGATCAGCGCGACCCATCCCACCGCCAGCCAGAACAGGATGCCGAGCGGCTTCGTGACCCGGATGTCCTCCTGGTCGAGGGGCACGTCCAGGGGCCGCTGGACCGCCACCACCATCTCGTCCACGGCGGCGAGGCCAGGGGTCTGGTCCCTCATCAGCCGGCCCGAGGACCGGGTGTCGGTCATGTCACGATCGTCCGGCACAGCTCACTCCCTTGTCACCCTCGGATCGACCACCGTGAACACGAAGTCGATGATGAACTGGAGCACGACGTAGGCGATGGCGACCACCAGGGAGATGCCCTGGACGACCAGGTAGTCGCGCTGCTGGACCGCCTGGACCAGTGAGTAGCCGAGACCGTCGATGGCAAACAGGTACTCGACGATGAAGGTCCCGGCGATGAGCGCACCGATGTTCACCCCGGCTGCGGCCAGCAACGAGTAGGACGACGGGCGGAAGGCGTGGCGCCACATGATCCGGCGGTTGGACAGGCCCTTGGACCGGGCCATGGTGATGAAGTCCTCCTGCAGCGTACTGATGAGGTCGGACCGGAACAGCCGGTAGTAGACGGCGATCGAACCCGCGGTGATGGCCAGCGAGGGCAGGATCATGTCGTGGATGTTGGTGGCCAGATCCTGGGTGATGGGCACGTACCCGGTGGCCGGGAACCATCCCAGGCCCACGGCGAACACAGCCACCATGACCGGCGCGATGACGAAGGGCGGGAGGGCCAGCAGCCCGAAGGTGCTGGTGGTGGCCACGTTGTCGACGGGCCGGTTGGGCCGGCGGGAGGTGATCAGCGCCAGCGGGATGGCGACGGCGAACGCAATGACCTGGGAGATGACGATGAGCTCGACATCGATGGGCCAGCCGGTGGCGATGATGTGGGTGACCGGCTCGTGGTCGAGATAGGACTGGCCCAGGTTCCCGTGGAACACCGCACCCAGCCAGGTGAAGTACTGCTGGATGAGCGGTTTGTTGAGCCCGAGCTGTTTGAAGAGGACGGCCCGGTTGTGCGGGTTGTCGTTCGGCCCGAGGATGACGACCGACGGGTCGCCGGGGAGCAGGTGGACGAGCAGGAAGGTGAGGACCGAGATGATGAAGGCCACCACCACCAATTGGATGAACCGTCGAACGAAGTACTTGCCCATGGGCTGTGGAAGTCGTTCCCGTCCCGACCCGCTATTGGGCGAGCCAGGTCTCGACGGGGAAGAACACGCCTTCGTCGAAGCTGTAGCCGGGCATTCCGTTGGGCAGGCTCCGGTAGTTGAAGTTCTGGACCCGCTCCGACGCCACCTCCGAGAAGAGGTACTGCTCGATCCAGAGGTAGGGCAGATCCGCGGCCAGCCGTTCGTTCACCGTCCGGTAGGCGCTCACCCTGGTGGACTGGTCGGTGGTGTGGCGCCCCTCGAGCATGGCCGCCTCGAGCTTCGGGTCGTCGAGCCTGGTGAAGTTGAGCCCGATCTGTCCGATGGGGGAGATGGTGGTCGTGCTCCACCACACGTAGTTGAGGTCGGGATTGACCGATCCGAACTGGTACGAGGTGACCGCCTGGAACTTGCCCAGCACGAAGTCCTCGATGATGGTCGCCTGCTCCACCTCGGACAGGGTCACGTCGAACCCGACCTGTTCCCACATCTGTTGAACGGCCTGGACCACCTTGATCTCCAAGGGGTCGGGGATGGTGAGCAGGTTCAGCGTCGGGGTCCCGTGCGCGGCCTTGTACGTGTTGACCAATTCCTTGGCCCCGCTCGGATCGTAGGTCGGGTAGTGGGTATCGCTGTAGTAGGGCGAGTCCGGGGTGAAGATCCCGGTGGCCGGCTTGGCCGGCGGGCCGCCGATGATCTTTTGCACCTCGGCCTGGTCCATGCCCTTGGCCAGCGCCTGGCGGACACCGAGGTCGTCGGTCGGGGGCACCACCGTGTTGAGCATGATGAAGGCGAAGGTGGGCTGGCCGATGACCCCGGTCTGGCTGTCGACCAGCTGGAACCCCGAACCTCCCGAGCCCGAGAAGTTGGTGATCGTGCTCGGGTCGGCCGACTCGATCATGTCGACCCCGCCCGACCGGAGGGTGGACTCCCGCTGGCCCGTATCGGGGATGGGCTTGAAGGTGATCGAGTCGAGGTAGGGGAGGCCCTCGCGCCAGTAGTGGGGATTGCGGGTGGCGGTGAAGAAGTCGTTCGGCTGCCACTGCGAGTAGATGAAGGGCCCCGTGCCCACGGGGACCAGGGTGCCGGACCCACCCGCGGCTGCATTCTTGATCATGGCCTCGCCGACCGGGTAGCCGACCTGGGAGGTGAGGCCGGAGGGGAAGGTCGGGTTGGGGCCGGTGAGGGTGAAGACGACGGTCATGGTGGCGGGAGCGGTCACCGACACCACCTGCTTGAGGGCCGGCCCGCTCAACGGCGAGGCCAACAGGGCGTCGAAGTTGGCCTTGACCACCGCCGCGGTGAGCAGGGATCCGTCGCTGAACTTGACGCCCGGCCTGAGGGTCATCGTCCACACCTCGAAGGTCGAGTTGCTGGTCATCGACTGGGCCAGGTAGGGCTGGATGCTGCCGTCGGCGGCCACCGCCATCAGCGGGTCGTAGACGGTGTTGGCGTAGAGGAAGCCGTTGGTGTCCCAATGGTTGGTGGGCGGGTAGAACCCGTCGATCTCGGCGATGGTCCCGATGGTGAGCGAACCGCCGCGGACCGGCGATCCCTTCCCCACCCCGGCCGATCCGCCCGCGGCCGTGGTGCTCGTCGACCCGGTCGACCCGGACGAGCAACCGGCCAACAACGAGGAGGCACCGGCTCCGAGCGCCACGGCGCCACCGGCGGCCATGCTCCGGGACAAAAAGGTACGACGACTCAATTCATTGCCCAATGTCACAGGCATCCCCCATCCTTCTTCCCCTGCCCAGTTGGCCAGAACTGCTGCTCACAAGACGGAAGCACTCTGCCACAGGTTGACCGCATCGTGCGGGCACGTTACCGCTCAGGGGTGCCCGGGTCCACGGATGGGTCGAGCCGGAGAGGGCGGACCCGCACCTCGTCCGCGTCGCTGGGTACCATGCCACCCATGGATGTGGCTCCCCCCTCCGCCTCGGTCGTCGAAACCGAGGTGGAGACCCCTGCGCCCGGATCGGACATCGAGGTCGGCGAGGCCGGCAAGACCGGCGAGGCCCTCCCCACCGCGGGCGCGCCACCGCGGGGCTCGGGTGGGGCGAGCTCCCCACCGGACGCATCCCGTCACGGTTCGCACGATCCGCAAGGACCGCCCTTCAGCCGCACGACCCAGCGACTGCTGGCCGTGGCCGTGGCCGCGGTCCTGGTGGTGGCGGTGGTGCTGCGCTTCTGGACCAGCTCGGATCTGTGGCTCGACGAAGCCCTCACCGTCAACATCGCCCGCCTGCCGCTCCACGAGATCCCCGGGTTCCTGCGGCGCGACGGCTCACCTCCGCTCTACTACTACCTGCTCCACTTCTGGATCAGCCTGTTCGGTTCGTCGGACCTGGCCGTCCGTTCGCTCTCCGGGGTCTTCGGCGTCATCACCCTCCCGCTCGTCTGGCTGGCCGGCCGACGGCTGGGCGGCACCACCCTGGGCTGGATCGCGCTCCTGCTGCTGGCCTCGTCGCCGTTCGCCGTTCGGTACGACACCGAAGCGCGGATGTACTCCCTGGTGGCGCTGCTCACCGTCCTCGGCTTCCTGGCCCTCGACCGGTCGCTACGGCAGCCACGGCCGGGCAACCTGATCGCAGTGGGCGCGGTCACCGGGTTGCTGCTCTATACCCATTACTGGTCGCTCTACCTCGTGGGCACGGTCATGCTGTGGCTGCTCTGGGAGGTGTGGCGGGGCCGGCCGGAGTGGCGGGCCGGGGCTCGGGCCTCGTTCGTCGCCGCCGCCGTCGGATGCCTCACCTTCGTGCCCTGGCTGTCGATCTTCTGGTTCCAGACCCGCCACACCGGGACCCCGTGGGCGACCACGGCCACCTTCGCCTCCATGGTCAGCGCGGTGTCGTCGTTCGCCGGCGGGGGCTCGAGCTCGGGTCGGGCCCTGGCCCTGATGATCTTCGCACTGGCCGGATTGGGCGTGTTCGGGATCGCCTCCGACCGCCGCCACATCGAGCTGGACATCCGCACCCGACGGGTGACCCGCCCGATCGCCGTCGTGGTGCTGGGCACACTGGCCGCCGCCCTCGCCGGTGGGCTGCTGGCCAAGAGCACCTTCGACGCCAGGTACGCGTCGGTCGTCTTCATCCCGCTCATCCTCCTGGTCGCGGTGGGGGTGACCAGCTTCCTCGACCGCCGGGTGCGGTTGGCCGTCCTCTCGCTCGCCGTCGTGGTCGGCCTGGCCGGAGCGGTCCCTGACGTCACCACCAACCGGACCCAGGCCGGCCAGGTGGCCGCGGCCATCGCCACCTCCGGGAAGCCGGGCGACATCGTCGCCTACTGCCCGGATCAGCTGGGCCCGGCCGTCGACCGGCTCCTGCCCACCGGTCGGTACCGGCAGACCACCTTCCCGCGCCGCACCGGACCCGCCATCATCAACTGGGTCGACTACACCGCCGCGGTCAAGGCGGCCTCGGCACCAGCCTTCGCCGACTACCTCGAGTCGATGGCCGGCTCCGGCCGGCAGATCTTCCTGGTGTGGGGCGGCGGCTACCAGGGGTTCGGTCTCAAGTGCGAGGGCATCGTCCAGACCCTGCAGGGTGACCCCCACTACCAGGCCCAGCAGCTGGTGACGGGCAACCCCGTCAAGTTCTATCAACCCATGTGGATGGTGCGCTTCACACCGACCAACCCCTGAGCGCCACGTATGGCCGCGCCCGCATCTCGAACCGTCGACGGGGGCCCGACGCAGACCGCCCCTCCCGGGCCCGGACAGCCCAGGTGGGGTCCGCGGGCCCGGGACATGGCCGGCTCGTGCGCACGCGCGGTCGTCCAGGTCCTTCCGGCGTGGGTGGCGGCCCGGGTGCTGGTGGCGTTCAGCCTGGTCCTGGCCCATCTCCTGGTCGACGTGGCCCGCCCCGACAACGTCGGAGCCCACCTCCGGGTGCACGAGGGGCTGCTGGGCTGGGACGCCGGATGGTACGAGGCGATCGCCGGTCACGGCTATGTCGCCGCCGGGGCGCAGTCGGTCCGCTTCTACCCCGCCTACCCCATGGCGGCCCGGGTGCTGGCCTGGATCCCGGGGATCTCCGTGGGGACCGCGCTGCTGGTGATCTCCAATCTGTGCGCACTGGCCGCCATGGCCGCACTGTTGGTACTCGTACGGCATGACCTGGCCGATGCCGAGCTGGCCCGGCGCTCGGTCTGGCTCCTGGCCCTGGCCCCGTCGGCCTACTCGTTGGTCCTGGGCTACGCCGACGCCGCCCTCATGCTGTGCGCCATCGTCACCTTCCTGGCCGCCCGGTCCGGCCGGTGGTGGTGGGCGGCAGCGGCCGGGTTGGCAGCCGGGCTGGTCCGCCCGGTGGGCATCCTGTTGGTCGTGCCGGTGCTCATCGAGGTGTGGCGCGGCCGCCGGGCACGGTCCTCGTTCACCGGATGGCTGCCGGCCGTGGCTGCGGTGGTCGCCCCCGTGGCCGGGACGGGGGCCTACCTGGGCTGGGTCGGGGCCCAGTTCGGCGACCCGTGGCTCCCGCTCCGGGTGCAGCAGCAGAACGGCCACCGGGGAGCTATCACCGTGCCACTGACATCCATGTGGCACAGCCTCGACTCGGTGGTGCACGGGCATCACCTGGGGAGCGCCCTCCACGTCCCCTGGGTGGTGCTGAGCGTCGCCCTCCTGGTGGTGGCCTTCCGCCGTCTGCCCTTGTCGTATGCCGCCTTTGCCACCGCCGTGGTGGCCGTGTCGGTCACCAGCTCCAACCTCGACTCGTTCGAGCGCTACGCGCTCGGTGCCTTCCCCCTGGTCATCGCGGCATCGACGCTGACCAGCCGGCGGGCGGTGGAACTGGTCGTCCTGGCCGTGGCCGGGGCCGGGCTCGTCGGCTACGCCCTGTTGGCCTTCCTCGGGGTGGTGGTGCCCTGATGCCTGCGTGATCCCCCGGGCAGATCCCTGCCCTGATCCCTGCCTGATGCCTGCCCTGATCCCTGTCCTGATCCCTGCCTGATCCCCCGGGCAGATCCCTGCCCTGATGCCTGCCTGATGCCTGCGCTGATCCCTGCCTGATCCCCCGGGCAACCGGTTTCCACCGGTCCGGCCTGGGGACCAACTAACCTTCGACTGCCCAGTGAATCAGCGGGGTGTCCCGGTCGGGTGGACACGCCGCAGCGGTCCTGTTGGAGGCGGGTCCGCGAACATGACACTCCGGCCCGGGAACCCTGGGCCGACGAGTTTCGGACGGCTCGGTCCGGGGGTACGCGACCGTCGCGCCCGCGGGCTCCGCCGAGCCGGGACCACATGAGGAACATCGCCCACCACAGCTGAATCGAGAGGACCCCGACGCAGTGCCGACACCCGATACACCCGAACCGCATTCCACGATCAGCGCCGGACCTTCGGGCCCGGACGGCGATCGGTCCCCGGCCGGCGAGCCGCATGCCACCGCACCGACGGGTCCCGTCCTGGTCATCGGCGGGGGACCGGCCGGGCTGACCGCCGCCCACAAGCTGGCCCAGGCCGGCGACCCGGTGACGGTCGTCGAGGCCGACACCGTGGTCGGAGGGATCAGCCGAACCGTCGAGCGCGACGGCTGGCGCTTCGACATCGGCGGTCACCGGTTCTTCACCAAGGTGCGACCGGTGGAGGAGTTCTGGCACCAGGTGCTCCCGCCGGAGGACTTCCTCCTCCGGCCCCGGATGAGCCGGATCTTCTACGACGGCAAGTTCTACGACTACCCCATCAAAGTGGGCAACGCCCTGTCCAACCTCGGGGTGGTCGAGGCGTTTCTCTGCGGCCTCTCCTTCCTCTGGGTTCGGATCCACCCGCCACGGGATCTGACCACGCTCGAGGGGTACATCGTCTCCAACTACGGATGGCGTCTGTACCGCCACTTCTTCAAGACGTACAACGAGAAGGTGTGGGCCGTCCCCGCTTCGGAGATCTCGGCCGACTGGGGTGCACAGCGGATCAAGGGCATGTCCTTGTGGAGCGCGGTCTGGGAGCCCATCCGGGCGTCGGTGGCCGGCAAGCGCCGGGACAAGTCGAAGCAGGTCACCAGCCTCATCGAGGAATTCGAGTACCCCAAGTACGGGCCGGGCATGATGTGGGAGCGGTGTGCCGACCAGGTCGTCGACATGGGGGGCACGATCCGCATGGCCACCTCCGCGTGCGCGGTCCACGTCGAAGACGGTGCCGCGGTGGCGGTCACCGTGGCCACGGGAAGCGACCGCCGGCGCATCGACGTCTCACACGTCATCTCCTCGATGCCGCTCACCGCGCTGGCCCGGATCGTCGATCCGCCCGTCCCCGACGATGTGCTCGCCGCCGCCCACGACCTTCACTACCGCGACTTCCTCACCGTGGCCTTGGTGGTACCCGAGGAGCGCGGGTTCCCCGACAACTGGATCTACATCCACTCGCCGGACGTGAAGGTGGGCCGGATCCAGAACTTCGGGGTGTGGTCTCCCTATCTGGTCAAGGACGGCCGGACCTGTTTGGGCATGGAGTACTTCGTCTTCGAGGGGGACGAGCTGTGGACCTGCGGTGACGACGACCTGGTCGCCCTGGCCACCAAGGAGCTGGCCTCGATAGGCCTGATCGAGCCGTCCGATGTCGAAGCCGGCTACGTGGTGCGGATGCCGAAGGCCTATCCGGTGTACGACGACGTCTACAGCGACAACGTGGCCGTCATCCGCCGCTGGTTCGAGGAGCATGCCCCGAACATCCACCCGGTGGGGAGGAACGGCATGCACAAATACAACAACCAGGACCACTCGATGTACACGGCCATGCTCACGGTGGAGAACATCCACGGGTCCCACCACGACATCTGGGCGGTGAACGTCGAGGAGGAGTACCACGAGACGAACGACGGACGGGCCGGATCGGGTTCGAAAGGGACCGGGCGCGACGCGCCGATCATCCCGCGCCGGGCCGACAAGGTCGAGAACGCCACTCCCTAGTGGAGGTGGGCACGGGGGGGTCGGCCCTAGTGGAGGTGAGCACCGGGGGGTCGGCCACCCAGGAGGCGGGCACCGGAGAGTCGGCCGCCCACGGCAGTTCCTTTCACTGGTGGGTTGCCGGCGCCTGTGTCGTGGGACTCGGGCTCCGCCTGGTCTACGCCCTGGTGGTCAAGGCGGGCGCAGCCCTGCAGGGTGACGCCTACTACTACCACCACCAGGCGCAGCTGAATCTCGAGGGCCACTGGTTCGTCGACCCCTTCGTCTTCTTGGCCAAACACCACCGGGACGCGCTGGTGCCCTCGGCCCAGCATCCTCCGGTGTTCACCATGCTGCTCACCTTCGGTGACCTGGTCGGGCTCAAGAGCACCGACGCCCAATTGGTACTGGTCTGCCTGATCGGCACGGCCACCATCGCGCTGACCGGCCTGGTGGCCAGGGATCTGGTCACACCCCGGACCGGTGTCATCGCAGCCGTGATCGCCGCCCTGTACCCGGGGTTCTGGGTGTTCGACGGCGAGGTGATGTCCGAGGCGTTGGTGATGCTGTTGGCTGCGGTGACCATCCTGGCGGCCAACCGGTGCTTCCGGCAGTTCACCACCGGCAGGATCGTGGTGCTCGGCCTGCTCACCGGGATCTGCGCCCTCACCCGGGCCGAACTGGTCCTCCTCATACCCTTGGTCGCGCTCCCCACCGTCTGGTGGCAGCGTTCCCTGACCCGGCGCCGGCGGATCGCCCTGTGCGGTCTGGCCGTGGCCGTGGCCGTGGCGCCGATGCTTCCCTGGTTCGCCCGCAACATCGCCGTCTTCCACCACCCGGTGCTGCTCTCCGATCAGCTCCAGGTCACCGTGGCTGCGGCCAACAACGCCCAGACCTACCACGGGCCGCTCACCGCCTCGTGGTGCTACACGTGCCTGCTGACCGCCCGGTTCCCGGCCGCCGCCGACGAATCCGACCAGGCCGACTACTGGCAGGATCAAGCCGAGCGCTACATCAAGGCCCACAAGATGCGGGCGCTCGAAGTGGCCGTCGACCGGGTCGGCCTCGAATGGGGTTTCTACGCGCCCTTGACGCATGCCGACCAGGACTTCCTCGAGGGCTGGCCCATCCCGGTGTCCGATGCCTGGCTGATCTGGTACTACCCCTTGCTGGCCCTCGCCGCCTGCGGTGCCGTGATCCTGCGCAGACGCGGCCAGCCCATCTATCCCCTCATGGCCATGTTCATCGTGGCCACGCTCACCGCCTTCCTCACCTATGGCAGTTACCGGTTCCGGAGCGAGGCCGAAGTAGCCATCGTCGTCCTGGCCGCGGTCACTCTCGACGCCGTCTGGTCGTCCCTCGCCGGCCGGCCCGGGCCGGCCCACCGGCTCGCCCACAGGCAGCTGCCCACCGATGGTGAAGCGGCCGACCGCGCCCGGCAGGAGGCCGCCGTATGAGCGGTCCGCCCACCGATCGGCCCGACGGGGGGAGCGATGGGCCTGTCCCACCGGGGGACACCCCCGCCCCGGGTCTCGACATGATCCTCGAGGAGATCGACCAGGTGGTGGAGCCGGTCACCGAGTCGGTGGGCATGGCCCCCGCCGTGGGCATCGCCGTGGCCGGGGGCCCGATGATCACCCTGCCCGAGGAGGAACGGCCTTCGGCTGCCGGACGCAGCACGGACTCGATCCGCTCCGGCCTGACCCAGGCCGGTCCGGTGGCCGTCGCCGGGCTGGTCGTCAATGGGGCGGCGGCGCTCCTGGTCATCGCAGTGGCCCGACTGGTCAGCCCACAGGCCTACGGGGCCATCGCCCAGCTGTTGGGGCTCTTCTTCATCCTTTCCATGCCTGGTTCGGCCGTTCTGGTCGGCGTGGTCCGACGGGTGACGGCCCTCCAGAACGCGGGCCGGAGCCACCTCGTGCGGGCCTGGGTCGGGAAGGTCCACCGGATCGCCCTGGCCGCCATCGCCGTGGAGGTGGTCGTGGTCGTCCTCCTCCAGGGGTGGATCGCCCGCCAGCTCTCCCTGCCCAACAGCCAGGGGATCGTCCTCATCCTGGTGGCAGCAGGCGTCTGGATCCTGCTGTGCGTGGATCGCGGGCTCCTCCAGGCTCACCGGAGCTACCGCGGGCTGGCCGGGAACCTCCTCATCGAAGGCGGGGTCCGCTCAGCCTGTGTGCTCGGGCTGGTCCTCGCCCACCTGGGAGTGGCCGGGTACGCCCTCGGCGTCTTCTTGGGGGAGGTGCTGGCCACCATCCACGCCCACTGGCTGGCCTCGAGGACGTGGGCGCTCGAGCTCGGGCCTGCCCGTGCGGTGACCGGTCCGGATGCCCGGCCCGACACCAGCCTGGTGCGCCGGAAACTGATGGCCGATGTCTCGGCCGCATTCGTCGGGCTGGCCCTCCTCGGCCTGCTCCAGAACGTGGACGTGATCCTGTTGGGTCGGCTGGACCATGCCAACGTGGGCCCTTACGCGGCCATCTCGGTGGCGTCCAAGGCGCTGGTCTTCGGGGCCCTGGCCCTCGGCGCCTACCTCCTGCCCGAGGCCACCATCCGATGGAACGAGGGCGGGCACGCCATACGTCAGTTGGGCGTCACCCTCATCTTCCTGGCCGTGCCGGCCGGACTGCTATTGGTGATCTCGGTCTTCGTCCCCAGATGGTTCCTCACCGTGGTCTTCTCGGCCAAGTTGAGCACCGCCGCTCCCGCCTTCGCCCCCCTGGTGGGGGCCATGATCTTCCTTTCCTTCTCGGTGCTGATCACCAACTACCTCTTCGGCACCGGCTCCCGCTGGATCGTCCTGTTGCTGGCCGGAGGGTCGGCACTCGCCCTGGGCCTGGTCAGCGCGGCCGACGGGCACCCGTTGAGCACGGCGCGGGCCGACCTGGTCGCGCAAGGGGCCCTGGCCGTGGCCATGGGGATGGCATTCGTCGCCATCCACCACAAGCACCGTGGGCAGCAGCTGCCGCTCCGCCGGCGGTGAGGTCGGGCGGGGGTCACGCCGGTCGGTGATCCGGTCGGTATACCGGTCGGTATATCCAGTCGGTGGTGCGTTCGGCGAGCCGATCGGTGCCGACCTCTGGCAGAGCGGCATTTCGACCATTTCTGGTGAGCGAGGCGGGCGCCAGTACACTGAGCCGGCACAGCGGTGGCAGGCCGCAGACCAGGATAGGAATGGGGAGATCCGCGAATGAGCATGGTTCCGGCGAGGTGAGCGCCGCCAGGGCTTTCGGCGCCGATAGCGGGCAGGGTGCCTCCCGGGTCGAACCACCGGCTGCCTCCAGGCTCGCCTCCCCGGCTGCCGACGCGGCCGAATCCGCTGAGGACGACCGGGTCGCCCAGTGGACCGGGCAACCGACCCACCTCCAAGCGGCCACCGACGGATCGCCGTACAGCCAGCCCGGTCTCCACCAATTCGCCGATCTGTCCACCGGCGAGATCGCTGAGCGGGCCGGGCTCAAACGGATCGACGTGGTCGCCTGGCGTGACTTCGACGATCCCGAGGCCGGGGGGTCCGAGCTCCACGCCCACCGGGTGATGACCGCGTGGTCGAAGGCCGGCATCGACGTCTCGATGACGACATCGTCGGTCCCCGACGGCGCAAGGATGGTCCGGCGCGACGGTTACCGGGTGGTCCGGCGGGCCGGACGGTACGCGGTGTTTCCGAGGGTCGCCCTGCTGGGCGCGTTGGGACGGATCGGATCGGGGGACGGCCTGGTTGAGATCTGGAACGGCATGCCGTTCTTCTCGCCCCTCTGGGCCCACTCCCCGCACATCGTGTTTCTTCACCACGTCCACGCCGAGATGTGGAAGATGGTCCTTCCCTCCGGTCTGGCCGAGAGCGGCTACGCCATCGAGCACCGCTTGGCCCCTCCTGTCTACCGGCGGACCCGCATCGTGACCCTCTCGGCTTCGTCCAAGCGCGAGATCGTCGAGCAGCTGGGCATCCCAGGCCACCGGGTGTCAGTGTCACCGCCCGGTGTCGAACCCCAGTTCTCCCCCGGGGCCGAGCGCTCGCACACGCCGCTCGTGGTGGCCGTCGGCCGGTTGGTGCCGGTCAAGCGGCTGCACCTGCTCGTCC
>JBEKIU010000050.1:0-21949 GCA_050011635.1 Acidimicrobiales bacterium | reverse complement strand
GTGATCTCCCCGGCCTGGACATCGAAGGTGACATCGCGGACCGCGGTGCGACCCGAGAAGGCGACGGCCACGTCCCGCAGGCGCATCACCGGATCGCCCACCGGCCCTTCCATCAGGACTTCGCCGGTGTTCACGCTCACAGTCTCGTCCATCGTCGGTGAAGCGGGGGTCGGGGTCGGATCGATCATCGTTTCTCCTTCTGCAGGAAGGCGGCGGCGACGCGACTGCCGATGCTGAGCGCCAGGACCACCACCATCAGGAGCAACGCTGCTCCCCACGCGATCTGCACCAGATCGGCATAGGGCTGGCTGCTGTTGTTGAAGATCACCAGGGGAAGGGCATCCATGGGCTTGGTCGGGTTCCACTGCATGTACTGGTTTCCGAAGATGGTCAGCAACAGGGGCGCGGTCTCACCCAGGCCGCGGGCCACGGCCAGCAATACGCCGGTGATGACCCCGGGCATGGCCGACGGCACCACCACGCGCCTGGCGATGGTGGAGTTGCGCGCGCCGAGGGCGAGGGCGGCCTCATTCAGGCTGTACGGCACACCGCGGTAGGCGGTCTCACCGGCCCGGATGATCACCGGGAGCATCACGATCCCGATGGCGAAGGCACCGGCCAGCCCGCTGTAGCCGAAATTCTTGACGATGGCGATGTAGCCGAAGATGCCGATGGTGATGGAAGGGACCCCGGTCATCACATCGGCGACGAAGCGCACGGCTGAGGCGACGCGCCCGTCCGACGAGGCCAGAAACAGGCCGCACGTGAGCCCGAGGGGCACGGTCACCGCCGTGGCGATGAGCCCGATCTCCGCCGTGCCCACAATGGCGTTGGCCACGCCGCCACCCGGTATCCCCTCGGGCGTCGTGGGGTGGGTGAAGAAGTCGGCGTTCCAGGCGGGAAGGCCCTTGATCACCACGTAGGCGACCACTGCCACCAGCGGGACGATGGCGATTCCCAGGAACACCCAGCACACGCCCACCGCGATCCGCGAGTAATTCTTGCGTCGGCGGAGCGTTGCCGCCGCCACGGCCTGGATCTCCCGGCGTCGCTGGAGCATCGGGTCCAAAGGAGCGTCGAAGGTGAGGGTCGACGCCATCAGGCCACCGCCACCGATGTCGCGGTGCCCCGGGCGGTCGACCGGACCAACCACCGCGCCAGGGCATTGACAGAGATCCCGATGACCAGGAGCACCAGCGCCGCCCCGAAGAGGGCGGCCAGCTCGGTGCCGGTGGCCTCACCGAAGTTGTTGACGATGAGCGAGGCCAGGGTGGCTGCCGGCGACTTGACCGAGTGGGCGATGTAGGGCGAGTTGCCGATGACCAGGGCCACGGCCACCGTCTCGCCCAGCGCACGACCCATGGCCAGGGTGAAGCCGCCGAGGATGCCGGTACGGGCGCCCGGGACAACCACCTTGCGCAGAACCTGCCAGCGGGTCGCGCCGAGGGCCAGCGCCCCCTCCACCTGTTCCTTGGGCACAACCGCCAGCACGTCGCGGGAGATGGCCACCATGGTGGGCAGCACCATCACGAACAGGATGACCCCGGCCAGCAAGAGCCCGACCCCGTCGGCGGGACCGTTGAACAGCCCGGTCCACCCGAGCACAGAGGTCAGAAAGGGCTCGACCGTGCTCCTGAATACCGGGGCGAGCACGATCAGCCCCCACAGGCCGTAGACCACGCTGGGCACGGCCGCCAGCAGCTCCACGGCGGTGGACAGCGGTGGCCGCAGCCGGTCGGGGACCAGGTGGGCGAGGGCGATGGCGGTGCCCAGGCCGATGGGCACGGCCAGCACGAGGGCGATGGCGGTGGTCTCGATGGTCCCGAGTATGAACGGGAGCAGTCCGAATTTGTTCTGGTTCGGGTTCCAGACCTTTTCGAAGATCCACGAGAAGCCGAGCGTGGAGAAGGCGGGCCTGGACTGGACGATGATCGAGATCAGGTACCACACCACCAGGGCGACGAAGATCCCCGCCGAGGCGATGAGGAGCCCAAGGAAAGCACCGTTGGGCAGCGAGCGGCGCCGTCCGGGCACCGCCTGGTTTGCTGCTGCTGTCTCGACGGTTGCCACGCTGTTCGGTCAGCCCCTCCCGGACGTGGGTCTCGGACCCGGGAAATTCACTTGGTCAGCAGGGCCTGCCCGCTCGGCCCCGTCACCGTCAACAGCGCGGTCCGGTTGGAGTTCTGGAGCCCGGGCGGGAGCACGACATAGCCGAGTCCCGACGCCTGGTCCTGGCCGCCGCCGGTGTGGGTGGTCCAGTCGAGGACCTTGACCACCTGCGCGCCCGTCGTCGCGCTCTTCTGGTGCTGCAACAGGATGGCCCAGCTGTAACCGGCGATCGGGTAGCTGGCCGCGCCCGGCTCGTTGACGATGGAGAAGTCGGTCGATGTGACGCCCAGCCTCTGGTCGGCGTCGGCGGCCACGCTGGCCTGGGAAGGCACCACGAACGCCCCGGCGGCGTTCTTGACGGCCGCGAAGGTGAAGTTGTTCTGCAGTGCGTAGGCCAGCTCGACGTAGCCGATCGAGTACGGGGTCGACTTGATGCTCGACGCCACACCCGAGTTCTTCGGTGTCGCAATGGCCACGGACGGCCAGGCGATGGTCTTGCTGGTCCCCAGCTTCCACACGCTCGGGGCGGCCACCGCGAGGTAGTCGGTGAAGATGTAGGTGGTGCCCGAGCTGTCGGCCCGCACCTCGGGCACGATGCTGTTCGAGGGCAGGGTCACCCCGGGGTTGAGGGCTTTGATCTGCGGGGCGTTCCAGGTCTTGATGGAACCGTCGAAGACGCCGGCCAGGGTGGGTGCGTCCAGCCGCAGCCGCTTGGTCAGACCGGGGACGTTGTAGGAGATGCTCACGCCACCGAGAATGTCGGGAATCTGGATGACCGGGCCGGCCGACGCCGGCATCTTGGCCAGGTCGGAGCTCGACATGGGCACGTCGGAGGCGGCGAAATCGACCGACCCGGACTCGAAGTCGGTGATACCGGTGCCGCTGCCCACGCCCGAGTAGTTGACTTGCAGGCCGGAGTTGAGGCCGGTGTAGGTATAGAAGGCCTTGGTGAAGAAGGGCTGGACGAACGTCGACCCGGCCGCGGTCAGCGAGCCCGAGGGAGCCTTGAGGTCGGCGGCCAGATAGGCGGCGTTGCTGGCGCTTAATTTGCCCCCGGGAGGTACCGTCGTGGCCGCGGGGGTGGACGATGAGCTGCAGGCAGCCAGCAACGTGCCTGCGGCCACCAGGCTTGCGACGAGGAGACGGGTCGCCCTGCGGCGCGGCCCCCTCGATGCGAGAGGGGTCATGATCGAATCCACTGGTGCTTGGACCTCCGTGTGGGGCATTCCGGCGGCCGTCGTTCCGACCGCAAACAAAAGAGGGTGCAAGAAGCACCCCGCTTGCGACCGTAGCCATCGGAGATGAACGTCGGGCGAACCTCCAGTGAACGGAGCACGAACATCAGGTGCTCTTGGGATGAACTCTCGGCGTCACACCGCCGTGCCCACATCACCTTCGTGCTGGTGGCGAAGGACCCGCAGCAGCTCCTCGTAGGGACCCAGCAGGTATGCCTGGTCACCGGGGGCGAAACGGGTACCCCGCCGCGGCGGGTGCTCGAGACGGCCGCCGTCCGCCGCCCGGCTCAGGGCGATCACCCGGGTCTGGGCCGGCAGGTCCTGCATGGCCAAACCGTCGAGCCCACGCCCGGGGGCCACGCTCAGCCGCCCGACCAGGAACGGTTGCCGTCCCACGGTGAACGAGCCGAGGATGTCGAGGCCGAGGGCCGCGCCCACGAAACGGGGAGCAGCCAGCGCCGACGTCGAGCGCACGTGACGAAAGTCGAAGTGGTGCTCGACGGTGTGACCGAGGTCGCGGTCGAAGACCCTGAGCACCACCGGGACGCTCACCCATCGCTCGCCCAGGTAGTCGCGGACGGCCAGCCCGGTTTCGATGTTGGTGAGGTCGTCGCTGGTCAGGACGGCCACAGCCGCAGCCGTGTGGACGTTGGCGTCCTCGAGGGTCTGGCGTTGGGTGGAATCGGCGATGAGCACCGGCACCCCGCGGGCCCGGGCCTGGTTCAAGAACCGGTTGTTCTCGTTTCGCTCCACCACCACGACCTCACGCCCCTCGGCCTGCAGTCCCTCGAGCACCCGGATGCCGACCGAGCCCAGTCCGATCACCACCACGTGGCCCTCCATCCCCACCAGGTGCTGGCGGCCGAGCGACTGCTCGATGCGCCACGAGACCAGGAGGTTGGTGATGAGGGCGAAGACGGTGGTGAGCAGCGTGGCCCCCATGACCATCAAGAAGATCCCGAAGGCGAGGATGCCGGTGGACTGGCCGGAGAAGTAGAAGTCTCCGAACCCCACCGTGGAGATGGTCTCCACGGTGAAGTACAAGGCGACAAGAACGGAGGGGTGACCACCGTGGGGGGTGCGGTAGGCCAGACAGAGGACCACCACCGACATCACCACCAGCACGGCGGCGGCTCCCAGCGCGAAGCGAAGCGTGGTGTTGGCGTCCGAGCCCACCACAGCGGCCACCCGCCGTACGAGCCCGGGGCGCGTCGAGGACCTGGAACGCGGCCCCTGGCGGTCGTCGTCGCTCCGCGTCGCGATACCGGCTTCGCTCAGCTCCTCGGGGGTGCCGAGTACGGTGACCCGGTCCCCGATCGACACCGCGTGGTCGCGGCCCGGGCAGGCCACGGTGTCCGACCCGTCGGACGGCACAACGGCCACCGGGGCCAGGGACCCGAACAGCGCCCGCAACGATGCATACCGCTCCACCTCGACCTCGGCGGTCATGAACCGGGTACCGGCCAGATCGATCTGGAAGGAATCGCTGCCCAGGCAGGCTTCGACGATCGAGGGTGCGGCCAGGGCAGCTACGTCGAGGACGGTACCGGGCCCGGTGACCTGGGAGACGGCCGCTCCCACGGCCGCGTTGGCCAATTGCACGACGACCCGGATCTCGGGACGCAGCTCGCTGATGAGGAGGGCGGTCTCGAGCGTCTGGACCTCGGTGCGCTCCGCGCAGACGACGGCGCGGGCGCTCGACAGGCCCGCCCCCTCGAGGACGCCGCTGATCCGCGGGCTCCCCACGATGTAGGGGATGCCCCACGCTTCGACCACCCGCACCAGGCGCTGGTCGGGCTCGTCGTCGACCACGACCACGTCCACCCCGGCCTGATGGAGCTGTTCGACCATCCGGAGACCGACGCCCTGGAGACCGCAGACGATGACGTGGCCCTCCCAAGGCTGTCCGGGGGATCCGTCCATCCCGTTATGGTGCCCCACCTGCATTTCCTCCCGATTGCCGGAGTGTTTCCGGCAGGTGCCGGGTTTCGGGGGGCGGACCGGTCTGCCGCACTCCGGGGGGAGCCGCCCAGGCGTGAAGGGGAATACACGTTCGACTTATCTGTTGACCACTCAACAACCTATTGCTGGTGACATTCGGAGGAACGATGGACCAATTGACCGAGAATCTGCCACTTCTGCCCCTGACCTCGGGGGTGGTGCTCCCGGGCATGGTTTTCACCATGGCGTTGGAGTCGGACGAGGCGAAGGCGGCGGCCGAGGCGGCCGAGGCGGCGGGGGGCCATTTCGTGATCGTCCCCTTCATCGACGGGCGTTACGCGTCGATCGGGGTGGTCTCCGAGGTCATGGAGACCGGCGAACTGCCCGGTGGGATGCCGGCCGTGGCCGTGCGGGGCATCGACCGGGCTCGGCTGGGCACTGCGGTGCCCGGCACCGGACAGGCCCTCTGGGTCGAGGTCGAGCACATCGCCGAGGTCCCCGTGACCGAAGAGGCAACCGAGCTGGCCCGCGAGTACCGGGCCGTGGTCGAGAACATCCTCCTGGGCAGGGGTGCGGGACGACTGGCGGAACGCCTGGCCGACGTGACTGATCCGGGCCGCGTGGCCGACATGTCCGGCTACTCCCCCGATCTGTCCCTGGCCCAGAAGGTCGAGGTCCTCGAGACCGTCGATGTCGAGCAACGGCTACGGCTGGTCATCGGCTGGGCCCGCGAGGTCCTCGCCGATCTCACCCTGCGCGAGCGGATCAAGACCGACGTCGAAGAGGGTATGGAGAAGACCCAGCGCGAGTTCCTGCTGAGACGCCAGCTCGAGTCGATCCGCAAGGAGCTGGGACAGCTCGGGGCGGGGGACGAAAATGCACCCGACGACTACCGCGGCCGGGTCGAGGACAGGGACCTGCCCGAGGCCGTGCGCAAGGCGGTCGACCGCGAGATCGACAAGCTCGAGCGGATGAGCGAGCAGAACCCCGAGCACGGGTGGATCCGGACCTGGCTGGACACGGTGCTCGAGCTTCCCTGGGGCGAGCAGTCCGAGGACCGGCTCGACGTGGTCGAAGCGTCGCGCATCCTCGACGAGGACCACGACGGTCTACGCGATGTGAAAGATCGCATCCTCGAGCATCTGGCGGTGCGGAAGCTCCAGGCGGAGCGCGGCCTGGCTCCGGTGGGCGGGCGTGGCGCGGGCGCCATCCTGGCCCTCGTCGGCCCCCCGGGAGTGGGCAAGACCTCGCTGGGCGAGTCGGTGGCCCGTGCCCTCGGACGAACCTTCGTCCGGGTGGCGCTGGGCGGCGTTCGGGACGAGGCTGAGATCCGTGGCCACCGCCGGACCTACGTGGGTGCCCAGCCCGGCCGGCTGGTGCGCGCCCTGCGCGAGGCCGGGACGATGAACCCGGTGATCGTCCTCGACGAGGTGGACAAGCTCGGAGCCGACTACCGGGGAGACCCGTCCTCGGCCCTGCTCGAGGTCTTGGATCCGGCCCAGAACCACACCTTCCGCGACCACTACCTCGAGGTCGAGCTGGATCTGTCCAAGGTCCTGTTCATCGCCACCGCCAATATGGTCGACACCATTCCCGGGGCGCTGCTCGACCGGATGGAGATCATCCGTCTCGATGGCTACACGGAGGACGAGAAGGTGGCCATCGCGCGCCACCATCTGGTCGGTCGCCAACTCGATCGCGCCGCCCTGGGCGGTGACGAGGTCGTCATCACCGACGACGCGCTCCGGGTCATCGTGGGCGACTACACCCGTGAAGCGGGTGTTCGCTCGCTCGAGCGCGAGCTCGGTCGGCTGCTGCGCAAGGTCGCCGCACGCATCGCCTCGGACGGCGCCGGGTCGGGGTCACCCCTCACGGTCGACGCCGACGATGTCCGCGAGTGGCTCGGGCGCCCGCGCTTCTTCTTCGAGGCGGCCGACCGGACTGCTGTCCCGGGAGTGGCCACCGGACTGGCCGTTACCGGAACCGGCGGCGACGTCCTGTACGTGGAGGCGACCATGATGGACGGGCCGGAGGGTCTGACCCTGACCGGGCAACTGGGCGACGTCATGAAGGAATCGGCGGAGATCGCCCTGTCCTATGTGCGCTCGCACGCGTCGGAGTTGGGCATCGACCCGGCGGTCTTCGCCGGCAAGCGGTTCCACGTCCACGTCCCCGCGGGGGCCATCCCGAAGGACGGGCCCTCTGCTGGGGTCACGATGACCACGGCGCTGGTCAGCCTGCTCCGCGATGTGCCGGTCCGGTCGGTGCTGGGTATGACCGGCGAGGTCACCCTGCAGGGCCGGGTTCTTCCCATCGGCGGCGTGCGCCAGAAGGTTCTCGCCGCCCATCGGGCCGGGTTGACGCATGTCGTCCTCCCGGTTCGCAACGGACCCGACCTCGAGGACGTTCCCGATGCGGTGCGCGAGGAGATGACCTTCAAACTGGCGTCGGACATCAGTGAGGTGCTCGATGCCGCGCTGGCGGACGGGGGCGTGGGTACGGAGGGGACTCCGGACGCCGCTCCCGACGCCAGCCAGGTGGCTGCCTGAGGGCAGCCGGGTGGCCTCCTGAGGTCAGTCTCCGGCGAAGAACCGGCTGAGGATGTGGGCCAGTTCGACCGGCCGGTCTCCTTGGATGCTGTGGCCCGCGCCCTCGACCGTGACCACGGGGTCGGTCGGTCGACGCCGACGGAACTCTGCTTCGTCGGCGTCGTCGACCACAGGGGAGAGCTTGCCGCGAGCCAGCAGGACCGGCACGCTGATGTGCTCGAGATCGTCCCACAGGGAGCCGAAGTCGAGTGAGTCCACGTGGAGCCCGGAGCCGGTCGATGGTCGGCCCAGTTGGTGGCGCCAGGTCCATGACCCGTCCTCACGCTGGACGGCGTTGTGGAGTACCCCCCGTCGCAGCGACGACTCAGACCGGGTGGGGTTGAACTGGATGGTCCGTTCGAGGATCTCATCGAACGAGGCGAACGACTCCGGGCCGGCGAGAAAGGCTGCGATGTCAGAGCTCTTGTCGTGATCCACACCGGGGGTGATGTCCACCAGTGCCAGTCGCCTGACCGAGCCGGGATGCCGGGCGGCCAAGGAGATGGCGGTCATGCCTCCGAGTGACATGCCCACCACCATGCCGGCGTCGGGGGCCAGCCGGGCCATCGTCGTGGCCACATCCTCGGCCATGGCCCCCGTGTCCAGTGCGCGTCCGTCGCCGGGCCAATCGGAGTGCCCGTGCCCGGGCAGGTCGATGGCCACCAGGGGCACGTCGAGGGCAAGCGCCACCGTGTCCCAGGTGTGGGCGTTCTGTCCCCCGCCGTGGAGGAATACCATCCTGGCCGGCTCGGATCCCCACACCAGGGCGCTCACCCGCCGGTCGTCGTCCACCTCGACCGACTCGCGGCGCACGGTCGGCCGGCCCGACCAAGGAAGACCGGCCTCGCTGGCGTTCTCCTCGAACAGTGAGAACTCGTCGTAGTGCCCTCCGGCCGGTCCACTCACGACACCCCACCCTTCGTCGTCCCGGTCCCGGCCCCGGCGAGCACGTCAACCAATTCGCCCAGCGTCTCCTCGGAGACGGCCGAGGGGGTGTAGAAGCCCATCCGGTCGACCCGACCACCGAACCGGTCGGCGATGAGTGAGGCGACCTCCTTCGGGGACCCCACGACGGCAAGTGTGGTGAGCATGGTGTCGTCGATCATGTGTGGCATCTCCTCCCAGCGACCCGCCTTGGAGAGCTTATTGAGTTCCAGCTGCAGGTCCTCCCACCCCTCCACCTCGAGCACCGGTCGGTAGGCGGGCGTGGATGCGTAGAAGGCGAGGAGCCACCGACCGGCCAGTCGGGCGGCGTCGATCTCCGCGTCGTTGCTGCCACAGCACACGATGACCTCTCCGGTGACGGTCAGCTCCGTTCTCGATCGACCGGCGCGGGCCAGGCCCTCTTCGATGGCCGGGAGCGTGCGCTGGCGGAAATGATCGGCGGTGTTGAATGGCATGACCAGCAGCCCGTCGGCAACTTCGGCCGCCAGACGCACCATCTGAGGCCCCAGTCCGCCGATGGCGATGGGCGGCATCCCGAAGGGATGGGGGCCGGGGTTGAACGTGGGGGGCATCAATGTGTGTGAGGTGAACTCACCACGGAAGTCGAGCCGATCGCCCGACTCCCAGGTAGCGAAGATGGCTCGAAGGGCGGCGACCAGCTCACGCATGCGGGCGATCGGGCGATCGAACGCAGCGCCGTAACGTTTCTCCACCTGGGCTCGGATCTGGGAGCCGAGTCCGAGGGTGAACCGCCCCTTCGACAGCAGTTGGAGATCGTAGGCCTGGTGGGCGAGTTGCACGGGGTTGCGGGGGAAGGCGATGGCCACGTTGGTGGCCAGCTCGAGGGTGGTTGTCGATACCGCGGCCAGGACAAGGGGCGTGAAGACATCGTGGGCCCCTTCGAAGGTGAATGCCCCGTCCACCCCGAGCTCCTCGAGGCGACGGGCGTGCACGCCGGCATCCTCGAGGCCGGGCAGCATCGTGTCGAATTTCATCGGCTACCCGATCTGCTCGAGACTGCCGACCTCACCCGTTGGCCCTGTCCGTCGTACTCGATCATCGGAACATGCTCCCACCCGGAGGACCCGGTTCGCTCCAGATGCCGGGGCCCGCCGGGTGCCCTCTTCTCGTCGGGCCCGGGTGGCACACTGGAGCCATGGCCCCCGTTTCCTTCGCGCCGGGCGGGGTCGCCATCCCGACGGACCCGGTGGATCCCACCCGGTCAGGCCCCGGCCCGAGCCGCGGGCTGATCGCCGGCCTGGCCGGTCCCCCGCTCACATGAGCGGAGAGCGCCACCCGGTGTCCCTGACGCTGGCCACGTTCAACATCCATCTCGGCGTCGATGGCTGGGGACGGCCTTTCGACGTCGTCGGGGCGTGCCGCAACCTCGATGCCGACCTGCTGATCATGCAGGAGTCATGGGCACCGGATGCCGGCGGCCCGAGCACGGCCACGGTGGTCGCCGGTCAACTGGGCTACTCCGTCGTGGCTGAAGTCGGCCTGGCGCATGGCCGTCTCTTCGATCCGCATGTGACCGCCTCTGCCCGGTGGGGACCACCGATCGGACCATGGCGGACGTCGTTCCGGCTCGATGACGAGCACTGGCGGCTGAGTCCCGACCGGGCCGGCTCCGGGTACGTCCACGGAACGTGGGGGCTGGCCATGCTGTCGCGGCTGCCCGCTCACCGATGCAAGGTCATTCCGTTGAAGAAGCTTCGCCGCGATGCGGCGCGCCGGGTCGTCATCGGATGCAGCATCGAGCTGGACGGCGGGTCGCTCGCCGTGTTCGGCACCCACATGTCCCACATCACCCACGGTTCGCACGCCCAGTACCGGCTCCTGAGGGACCTCCTTCCTCCACCAACCAGCGCCTCGGTGCTGGCCGGAGACATGAATCTCTGGGGTCCGCCGGTCAACTCCTACCTCAGAGGCTGGCGGCGGGCGGTCACCATCCGCACCTGGCCTGCGTACCGTCCTCACAGCCAGCTCGACCATGTGCTGGTCACCCCTCCGGTCTCGGTGCTCGATGCCCGGGCGGGAGCGTTTGCCGGATCCGACCACCTGCCCGTGGTGGTCACCCTGGCCCTGGGCTGAGGTCGAGAATCCCAACCCGTTTGCGAGGTAGCGTCCACCCGTGGCCGATGCACTCGCAGGATTCGAACAGGGGTCATTCTCCGCCGTCGGCAAGGAGCGGGTGGTCTACCGGGCCGGGGCCGGGCCGGCCGTCATCGTGATAAGCGAGATGCCCGGCATCACGCCCGCGGTTGCCGCCTTCGGGCGGACGGTAGTGGACGCCGGATTCACGGCAGTGATGCCTCACCTGTTCGGCGACGATGGCCGGGCGGCGACCCCAGGGTACGTCCTCTCCTCCCTCACCCGCGCCTGTATCAGCCGCGAGTTCACCCTTCTGGCCCAAGGAAAGACGAGCCCGATCATCAGCTGGCTCCGGGCCCTGGCCGCCGCGGAGCACGCAGCCTGCGGCGGGCCCGGCGTCGGTGCGGTGGGCATGTGCTTCACCGGGGGGTTCGCCCTCGGGATGATGGTGGACGACGTCGTACTCGCCCCGGTGCTCAGCCAGCCCTCCCTTCCATTTCCTGTGACCAAGTCCCTCCGCCGTGACATCGGGCTCTCACCGGCCGACGCGGCCCGCGTCCAGGAGCGGGCCGCGGCCGGAGCGTGCGTGCTCGGGCTCCGGTTCACCGGTGACAAGTTCAGCCCGCCCGAACGGTTCCAGCACCTCCGCGAGCTCCTCGGCGATTCCTTCGTGGCCGTCGAGCTCGACTCGTCAGCGGGCAATCAGCACGGCCACAAGAAGACCGCCCACTCGGTGCTCACCGAGGACCTCGACGATCGGCCCGGAACGCCCACCCGAGCCGCGCTCGACCAGGTTCTCGAGTTCTTCCGGACACAGCTCATCGGGTGACCCGGCCGGCCAAGTCGTGGAGGGCCCGGGGGTGCTATCTGACCTTGTGCGGTCATCGAATTTTCACGGTCGACGTGCCCGCAGTCGGCACCGAGTTGCATGCACCGTTGCTCATCCTCCACGGGTTCCCGACGTCGTCGTTCGATTTCCACCGCATCGTCGACCGGCTGGCGGAAAATCGCCGGGTGCTGCTTTTCGACATGCTCGGCTACGGCCTCTCCGACAAGCCCGACCGGGCCTACAACTTCGCCATCCAAGCCGACATCGCGGAGGCCTTTCTCGATGCCGTCGGCGTACGGCACCTGTCGTTGCTGACCCACGACATCGGGGACACGGTGGGCGGGGAACTCCTGGCCCGAAGTCTCGATGGCAGCTGGCACGTCGAGATTGCCGAACGGATACTTACCAACGGGAGCATCTATTTCGGGCTCACCCAATTCAGTGCCGGGCAGCTCTTCCTCCTCGGGCTCCCCGACCGGCGGCTCGAGGAGGCTGCACCCGATCAGGCCACGGTGATGGCGGGCGTGACGGCCACCTTCAGTCCCTCCAGCGTCGTCGACGACGACGAGATCGCCGGTCAATGGGCGATGATCTCCCACCTGGACGGGCACCTCCTGCTCCCCCGCCTCATCCGATACGTCGAGGAGCGCAAGCACGGTGAGCCGCGCTTCACCGGAGCCATCGAGCGCCACCCATCCCCTCTGGTGGTGATCTGGGGGCAGGACGACCCCATCGCCGTACGGCCGATGACCGATCGTCTCCGTTCGGCGCGACCCGACATCCGGCTCCACCTGTTGGAGGGGGTTGGCCACTACCCCATGGTCGAAGCGCCAGGCCGCCTCCTCGATGCCATCCTCTGGGACGGCCCGCCGGGCAGCCCGCCGACCGGCTGAACCGTCCGTCGTCACGTGGTGCAGATGATCTCACCGTGGAGTACGGCGAACCAGCCGCCCGGCGCCGCCGCCCACCGTCGATAGGCGTCGGCGAAGAGACAGAGATCGTCAGCGGTGGCGATGCCGTGGGCGAGCAGCTGATCGGCCAACGCCGAGTGGGTGAAGCGATCAGCCCACAGGTCCCCCCACCAAGCCCGGTCTCCCGGCGTTGCGAAGCACCATGTCGATGCGGATGGGTTCACCGAGGAGAAACCGACACCCTGGGCCCAGCCGAGCAGCCTCCGTCCGGCATCCCAATTCGCCCCGTTGACCCGGGTGAGGCTCCCGTAGGCCTCAAAGGAGCGCGCCATCTGCGGGTCGTCGGGAAAGTACGTCATGGCCGGGTAATCCCCATCTCGAACAGCGACGATGCCGCCGCGGCGACACACCCGTCGCATCTCGGTGAGCGCGGCTACCGGGTCGCCCACGTGTTGCAGCACCTGATGCGCGTGGACCACATCGAACGCCCCGTCCTCGAACCTGAGGTTGAAGAGATCACCCTGTTCGAAGCTGAGCGAGGGGATATCGGCACCGGCACCGGTGGCTTCTTCGACGACCTCCGCGGAAGCATCGACCCCGATCACCTGTCCCGGGGCCAGACGGCGGGCCAGGTCGCAGGTGATGGTCCCGGGTCCACAGCCCACATCCAGCAAGGTCATCCCCGGAGACAGATGGCTCAACAGGTAGCCGGCCGAGTTCTCCGCCGTTCGCCATCGATGGGAGCGCAACACGCTGTCGTGGTGGCCGTGGGTGTAGGGGACGTCGGTCATCCACCTAGCTTGAGCCGTCCACCAGCCATTGGCAAACGAGATTGACGGAACCCTGGTATAAGCTTACTGAATGGCTGTCTCGGAGTGGCTGCGTACCTTTGTGGCCATCTACCGGTCAGGTTCCGTCAGTGGCGGCGCCGCACAGCGGAACCTGTCGCAGCCGGCGGCCAGCCAACAGTTGGCGTCGCTCGAGCGCCGGATTGGCCTGCCTCTCTTCATCCGTACGCCACAGGGTGTCGAGCCGACCCGTCGGGGGCGCGAACTGCACGCCCAGGTGGCCGAATCGCTCGACCGTTTGGAGCCCGTCCTGGCCGGGATCGATGGCGGGGCCGTCAGCCAGGACGCGGCCGGCCTCCGCCTGGGCTCCTCGGCGGAGTTCTTTTCGTACGCCGTCGTCCCTGGGCTGGGACCCGAATCCCCGGCACTGTATGCCCGGTTCGGGTCGGACGACGTCATCCTCGACCTGCTGGAGCACGGGGAGCTCGACGTCGCCGTGACCAGCATCACCCCGGGGAGGCGATCCCTGACCTCGACCCCGATCGGCGCCAAACGGTTCGTTCTGGTCGGCTCGCCGGCACTGGCCCCGGATCAGCCCTTCGAATCGCTCACGCACCTCGGATCGTGGCTGGTCGGGAAGCCCTGGGTGGCCTTCAGCGCCGAGCTCCCCCTCACCCGTCGATTCTGGCTCTCAGCGCTCGGCCGGTCCTTCCAAGCCGATCTGCGGCTGGTCGCACCGGACCTCCGCGTGGTGGGCGCGGCGGTGGCCCATGGGCTCGGCATCAGCCTGCTGCCAACCTTCGCCTGCGCCGACGCACTGGCCCTCGGATCCGTGGTGGAAGTGCACCCGGTCGCAGACGCAATCCCCGTAGAGCCCTGGTTCGCCTGCACCCGGGTGGCGGACCTCGGCCGGGAGCACCTCAACCGATTCATCGGCCGGCTGTCACCGTCCGAGGGATGATCCGCTCGTCCATGACTCATCCGGTCACGCCTCAACCGGTCACGCCGGCAACGGGAATGCCCTCTTCGAGATAGAGCGGGCCCGTGGAGGCCAGCACCCGCTCGACCCTCCTCCCCACCGGCCCGCTCAACCGTCGTGCCGCCTCTCCTGCGTCGACCCAGCGATACTCTTCGATCTCCTCTGCCTGCAGGACGATCCTGTCCTTCTGATCTCCACCGACAGCACCGCAGTCAAAGAGGAACCGAAGTCCGCCGGGACGCCTGGCCCTCGGGCGGAGGAAATCGACGCAGGCCAACCGACCAGACGTCACGGTGAGCCCCGTCTCCTCGAGCACCTCGCGACGGCAGCCCTCCCACGGGGACTCCCCGTCCTCTTCGAGCTGGCCTCCGGGAATCGTCCAGCCTGATTTGTACGTGGGTTTGAGGATGAGGATCCGGCCCCGTTCATCAGCGATGAGCGCGCCGGCCGACGCAGGTATGCGTGGGATGACGAAATCGGTCACCAGGACATCATCATCGAAATTAGAGGTCGACCCATTCATGGCCGCGACTCCCCGCCGGTCCGTGCCGAGGCATGTAGTTCGTTTGCCGGAATTGCCCAAATTATCGGCTGTAGGCGATAGGACCCTCAGCCAGCTAACGGCTACAGCCGATAATTAGGCCAATTCTGAAATTTGAACCACCCACAGCCCTGCTGGTTTTCACAGCCCCGTCGGTTCACGGCGCCGCGATTTCCACCGCCCAGTGGGCTTCACAGCCCTGTCAGTTTCACAGCCCATTCGGTTTCACAACCGCCCCGGGATACCCGGATCTTGCGCGGCCCCCGGGCCTCTCTGACGGTCGCCACGAGAGCCGGCGAGTCGGAGAGTCGGAGAGTCGGAGTCGCCGGGTTTAGACCCGGGCCATATTGTCGAACCGGGCATGATGGCCGATGAATGCCAGCCGGGTGTGCCCGGTCGGACCGTTGCGGTGCTTGGCCACAATGATCTCTGCCGTGCCTTGGCTCTCACTCGAATCTGGGTTGTAGATCTCATCCCGGTAGATGAACAACACCACGTCGGAGTCCTGCTCGATGGAGCCTGACTCCCTCAGATCGGCCAACATCGGGCGCTTGTCCTGGCGCATCTCCAGCCCCCGTGACAACTGGGACAGCGCCACCACCGGTACCTCGAGTTCGCGGGCCAGGATCTTGAGACCACGGCTGATCTCCGAAACTTCGACCTGCCGGTTCTCCGCACCGTGCCGGCCGGTCATCAGCTGGAGGTAGTCCACGACCACCAGCCCCAACCCTTCACGGCTCTTCAGCCGGCGGGCTCGGGCTCGGATATCCATCACCGTCAGGTTCGGATTGTCATCGATGAAGATCGGAGCTTCGCTCATCCTGCTGATCGCGTTGCCGATCTTCGTCCAATCGGCTTCGAGAAGCTTGCCGGTGCGCATGCGGTTGGCATCGACCCGCGCCTCCGAGCAGAGGAGCCGCTGGGTGAGCTCGAGATGACTCATCTCCAGTGAGAAGAGCAAAACCGGCTTGTTCAGCTTGATGCCGGCATGGGCCACCATGCCCAGGGCGAAGCTGGTCTTGCCCATGGCCGGTCGGGCCCCCACCACGATGAGATTCGACGGCTGCAGGCCGGCCAGCTGTTCGTCCAGATCGGCATAGCCGGTGGCCAGGCCGGTGATTGATTCACCCCGGGTGAAGAGTTGCTCGAGATGGTCGAGACTTTCGCCCAGGAGATCCCGCAGCGGCGTCATCGAGTCGACCACCCGGCGTTGGGAGACCTCGAACACCAGGCTCTCGGCCCGATCGAGCACGTCGGAGACATCCTCGGGGAGGCTGTAGCCAAGTTCGGTGATCTCGCCGGCCACCGATACCAGCCTCCGCAACAGGGCCAGTTCCTCGATGATCCTGGCGTAGTACTCGGCGTTCCCGATGGAAGGCGTGTTGGCCTGGAGGGAGACGAACACCGACGGGTCGCCGATGGTCTCGAGAAGCCCGCGGCGGCGGAGCTCCTCGGTCACTGTTACCCAGTCGGCTGGTTCGCCCTGGCTGAACAAGGAGGTGATGGCCGAAAAGATGTGCCCGTGGGACGACTTGTAGAAGTCCTCGGGCTTGCAGATCTCCATGGCGGTGGCAATGGCGTCGCGCGACAGCAGCATGGCCCCGAGAACCGACTCCTCGGCTTCGAGATTGTGAGGGGGGATCCGCCCCGCCGGGCCACCATTTCCCCCCATGGGTGCCATGAGATGCCTGGGGCGCGAATCGTCTAATGCCTGAACCATGATTCCTCAACCCTCGCCGAGATGCCCTGTGGAACGTAAGGACATCTTCTTGGGGATATGGCGGTGTTCAGGTGTGGACGAACCGTGGACAAGGTCGGCTCGACTGCGGACGCGACACAACATGCGCCCATCATCCCAGGAGGTCGCGACAGTCCGGGGTGATGCTCGGGTAACTCAGCCCTCGGCGACCACGTTCACCGTCAGCTCGAAGACCACGCCTCCAACGAGCTCCACCCGGACACTGTGCTCACCGACCGTCTTGATGGGCTCGTCGAGCACGAGGTCCTTCCGGTCGATGACCGCACCTGTCTGCTCCTCGACGTGCCGCACGATGTCGGCAGCGGACACCGAGCCGAACAGCCGGTCCCCCGCGGCACGGGCCGACAAGGTGATCGCATTTCCCACAAGGGTCCGGGCAACGGTTTCGGACGACTCGTGATCGCGGGCATCGCGGAGATCCCTCGACCGCCGCATCGCGGCCGCCTGGTTCTCCAGACCGGGAGAGGCGATGATGGCCTTCCTCGCCGGCAGGAGGTGGTTGCGGGCGAATCCACCGGACACATCGATGATGTCACCCCGTTTTCCGACACCGTCGATATCGGCCCGAAGCAGGACTTTCATCTCAGCCCTCGCCATCTTCTGCGGGAACCTCGTCGACGACGAGCTCGGTGAGGGTGCCGTCGCCGGTCCCGGTGACCTCGAGCACCTCTTCGACCACTTCTGGCGCGTCGTTGTCCACCGCCTCGACCGGCGTGTCCACGACCGGCGCGTCCACCACCGCCGTCGAGGCTGCGTCGGCCGACAGCGAGCGCTCCTCTTCACGGGGTCGGCGGCCACCTGAACCGGCGCCTGAGTAGCCACCACCCTCGCGACCGCCGCGACCGCCACCGCGTCCGCCTGGCCGCTCGGTGGTGGTGCGCTGCGTGTAGGGAAGAAGTACCAGTTCACGGGCCGTCTTGATAGCAATGGCCACGTCACGCTGGTGCTGTGTGCAGTTGCCGGAGACCCGGCGAGCCCTGATCTTGCCGCGGTCGCTCATGTACTTGCGGAGCATCCCGACGTCCTTGTAGTCGACCCACTCCACCCGGTCCTTGCACAGCGCACAGGGCTTCTTCTTGATCCGTCGGCCGGTGTCCTTGGGAGCACGCCGGGTGGCGCCTCCACGATCGTTGTTACGTGCCATGACTAGAAGGGCTCCTCGCTGTATCCGTATCCCTGGGGCTCACCGGCCGCTGGTCTCCCCCCTGATCCACCGGTGCCACCACCGGCCGGAGCCGGACTCGTTCCACCGTCACCCGGTCCGCGGCGTTCGTTCTTGGTCACCTGGGCCGTAGCCCATCGGATGCTCGGACCGATCTCGTCAGCCACCACCTCGACCTTGGACCGCTTGTCGCCGTCCGGCGTCTCCCAGCTGCGCTGCTCGAGGCGACCGGTGACGATGACCCGCGAGCCTCGGCTGAGGCTCTCTGCGGCGTTCTCCGCCATCTCGCGCCAGCACACGATGTCGAAGAAGGACGTGGCCTCCTCCCACTCCTGGGTCTGCCGGTTCTGCCACCGACGGTTCACGGCCAGGCCGAAGCTCGACGTGGCCTGTCCGGTGTTGGTGAAGCGCAGCTCGGGATCGCGGGTGATGTTGCCCACCAGCGTCACGACGTTTCCGTTGGCCATGTCAGCTCTCCTTACTGCTTGCAGCCGCTGCTGCCGCCTCGGCACGTCGTCCGGCCACTTTGTCGGGAATCCTCATGACCTTGTGGCGCAACACCTCGTCGGCCAGGACGAAGACCCGCTCCATGTCGGCCACGGCCGGCGGCTCCGCCGTGAGCTCGATGACGACGTAGTAGCCCTCGCGCTTGTGCTGGAGCTCGTAGGCGAAGGTGCGCCGTCCCCAACGTTCCACCCGGCCGACGTTTCCACCCTTGGCCTTCAGCGCTTCCACGCCCCGGTCGAGGACTCCGTTGACCGCCGCCTCGTCAGCACCGGTATCGAAAATAACCATCGCTTCGTATGGCCGCACGTGCGGCTCACCTCCCTCTGGATCGGGCACCATGGCACCCGAGCCCCACAGGTGTGGGGCAGGTCGGAACTGATGGACCGCCGGAAAGCGGCCCTGACAACCGCACGTACCCTACCGGCAAACCACCCCGGTTCCGAACCGGCCGGCCGGGACGGAGCTCAGTGGTAGACCTCGGCGTCGGCGGGAAAGGCCCCCGAGCGCACGTCGGCCGCATAGGCGGCCACGCCGGCGACGGCCGCCTCTTCGAGCTCTGCGTATCGCCGCACGAACTTGGGCACCGTGGCACTAAAGCCGAGCAGGTCGTGGAAGACCAGCACCTGCCCGTCACAGTCCGGTCCGGCACCAATCCCGATGGTGGGCACGTCCAACGACTCGGTGATGGCCGCGCCGACCCGTTCGGGAACCCCCTCGATGACCAGGGCAAAGCAGCCGGCAGCCGAGATGGCCTTGGCCGCCAGGGCCAGTGCGTGGGCCGCGGCGTCGTCGCGACCCTGGACCCGGTAGCCCCCCATGGCGTTGATCGACTGGGGGGTGAGGCCCAGATGGCCCATGACCGGGATTTCGGCAGCCACCAGCGCCTCGATCATCGAAACCCGGTTGACACCACCCTCCAACTTGACTGCCTGGGCCCCGGCCCGGATGAGCGTGGCTCCGTTGCGGACGGTGTCCACCGGGTCCAGGTGGTAGCTCATCCACGGCAGATCGGCCACGATCAGCGGCTTCGGCCTGGCCCGGGCCACGGCGGCGGTGTGATGGGCCATGTCCGCCACGGTCACCTGGAGGTTGTCCTCGTAGCCCAGCACATTGGTGGCCACCGAGTCACCGACCAAGATAATGTCCACGCCGGCCGCGTCGGCGATCCGAGCTCCCGGGGTGTCGTAGGCCGTGACCATCACCAGGGGCGGGTGGCCCTCACGTCGCTTGCTGGCCCGCACGGCGGGCACGGTGACCGGTGTGGGCCGGGGGTCGGGCATGGCAATCCTCCTGATCGGCCGTCCAGCGCCCGTGGGCTGCCGGCGGCATGGGCGGTGGCCGACGGCCACCGCGGGAGCACTACGGACTACCGCTCCAGGCTAGCGGGCGGGCGGTGCGAATGGGAAGGGCCGGAGGTGCCTGTCGGCGCAGCATGCGGGGGTATCAGGTCCCGGCCGCCTCGGGATGGCTTTCGAAGTCGGGATCGACGGCCCGCCCATCGGTGTCCTCCTGCACACCGCGGCGCAATCCGATCATGCCGACCACGGCGGCGGCCCCCATGGCCACGGCCATTCCGATGAGCACGCTGCGGGTGGCAGAAGCGAAGTCGAGGCGCACGAAGTGCGGAATCGACTGGGCGCTCCCGTTCCCACCCTGGGCCTGGGAGATCGTGGCCGCATCCTTGGCCGCCAGGGAGGCGGGGACCCCTTGGGAGACCAGCGACGAGGTGACGTGCGACCGCGTCTCGGAGACCAGGACCGTGCCCAGGATGGCCAGGCCCAGGCTGGCCGCATAGTTCCGGACCGTCTGGGTGATCCCGGTGGCCTCCCCGTAGGAGAGCCGCGACGCCCGGTTGACCGCGTCCGTACTGGCCGGGCCCAGCATGAGGCCCATCCCCGCGCCGGCGAGGACGATGTACCACTGCTGCGTACTGAAATTGAGCTGGGTCACCTTCCCCGCCCACAGGGCGAACCCGACGCAGGCCAGCGCGCAACCGATCACCACCGGACGCTTGGCTCCGCTCCTGTCCAGCATCCGGCCACCGATCTGCGCCGCGATGACGAAGCCGACGAAGAAGTAGAGGAGGAAGAGGCCGGCCTCCGATGCCGACTTGGCCAGGGAGATCTGCGCGTACTCACTGGCGAAGAAGAACACCGGGATGAACGCCAGCATCGAGATCCCGAGAACGAGATTTTCGACGAAGAACGGCCGGATGCGGAAGATGCGTACCTGCATGAGCGGTGACTCGGTCCGCAGCTCGACGAAGTAGAACACGATCAGGAGGACGAGGCCGCCGGCGATGCACAGTCCGATACCCGGGTTGCTCCATCCCCAGATCGTCGACTGCTGGAACCCGAAGACGCTCAGCGCCACGCCCGAGGCGATGAGGACGAGGCCGCGGTAGTCCACCCTGGCCGCCTTGAACGACGTAGTCGGCTTGGCCAGGGCGATCAGCACCAGGGCGATGATGGCCACCGGGACGTTGACCCAGAAGATGGCCCGCCATGTCCACTGGGTCAGGTACCCACCGAGGATGGGACCGACCGCGGTGAGACCGCCGGCGATGCCGAAGAACGCGGCCAGGGCCTTTCCGCGCTCGTGGAGGGGGAAGGTCTGCACCACGATGGCCAGTGCGGCGGGAAACATGATGGCCCCGCCGGCCCCCTGGACCACCCGGAAGGTCACGATCCACGCCTCGGCCAGGCTCCCTTTGGGTGTGAGCCCGCACATCGTCGAGGCCAGGGCGAAGACGATCACACCGGTGACCACCATCTTCTTGTGGCCGACCGTGTCGGCCAAGCGGCCACCGAAGGCGAAGAGGGCAGCCAGCGAGAGCAGGTAGGCGTTGACCGCCCACTGGACCCCCGTACTGCTCAGACCCAACTCCTTTTGGATCTCCGGAACCGCGATGGACACGATGGTCTGATCGATGAAGGTCATCGAGACGGCGAAGATCATGGCCGCCAGGACAAGATTCTTCGACCCTCCACCGGTTGAGCTGGTCTTGGCCATCGCCACCTTCCGTGCAGAGCCGTCCTCCCGAGGATCTTAAGTCCGGGAGGACCCTCAGCCCTGAACGACCTACAGTCAGGCGATGCCTCCCGAACGATTCAGTGGACGGACCGCCCTTGTCACCGGCGCAGCATCCGGAATCGGACGGGCCACCGCCATCCGCCTGGCATCGGAGGGCGCAACCGTCGTCGCCGTCGACGTCAACGCCGACCTGCTATCCAAGCTCTCCGGTGAGACCGGAGGCCTCAGCGGATCGGTGTCCACCCTCGTCGGTGACGTGGGCACCGAGGACGGTGTCGACCGGCTGGTCTCCGAAGCGGTCGACCGCCTGGGCACGCTCGACGTCGTGGTCAACGTGGCCGGGGTGCTCTCGTTTTCGCACACCCACGAGCAGCCCCTCGAGGAGTGGAGCAGGTTGATCGCCATCAATCTGACCGGTACGTTCCTCGTCTGCCGCCAGGCGTTGCCCCACCTGCTGTCCAGCCACGGGAACATCGTGAACCTGGCCTCGACCGCCGCCCACAAGGGCCAACCCTGGGCCGCGGCCTA
>JBEKIU010000049.1:0-22115 GCA_050011635.1 Acidimicrobiales bacterium | reverse complement strand
ATTCGGCGGCGGCCCGGGTGGCCAGGCCGACGAGTTCGGAGTCGACCGGCGTGCCGTCGACGATCGGGTAGCCCCACTCGTCGATGGTGATCCGCTCCGGAAGCAGCTCGGCGCAGAAGCCATAGGCGTCACAGGCCACCGGATCCACCCGGAGGCGCAGCCCGACCCGGCGTCGGGCGGTCACGACGCCCTCCGGTCGGCCACACCGGTCGGCGGTGCCGTCAGAACTGATCCGGCCATGGACCCGGAGCACGGATGCCCACGAGCATGGTCGCGGGCGTCGGCCGCGAACACGCTCATAGCGCTCCGCACCAACCGCACGACGCCATCTGGATGCCGACATGCTCCCCTGCCTTCGACCTGTCGCGCCCGGCGCTCGATCCGCTCGAGCACTCGTTCGTCGGTCCGACCGGCCCACAGGAGCTCGAGGTCGTCGGCGATCGCCGGCAGACCGAAGACACACGGGCCGCATTGCCCGGCGCTCTCACCGGCCATGTAGCGCACCACCCGGGCTGTCTCGGCGATTCCGCAGGATGTCGACGGCAGGGCGATGACGACACCTACGCCGAGGGTGGCCCCGACAGCGGCCAGCGGGGCGGGCGCGTAGGGCGTGGACAATCGTGAAGCATCGATCCACGCCCCTCCGTACCCCCCGAGCAGGACGGCGGACAGCTCGGCCTCCACGCCGGCCCGGTTCACAATGTCGGCCACCGGTGTGCCCAGCTCCACCTCGACCACACCGGGGATCACCACCGCTCCGCTCACGGTGACCAGCGTCGACCCGGGAGCATCCGCGCTTCCCAGCCGGCGGAACCATTCAGGACCGTGGCGGGCGATGAGAGCCACCTGGGCCAGCGTCTCGGCGTTGTGCAGCAGCACCGGACGGCGCCCCACGCTCATGGGGACCGACTTGTCGACGCGGAGGACGGGAAGCGCGCAACGCTTGTCGAGCCAGCCGACCAGTGCGGACTCCTCTCCGGTGACGTAGCGGCCGGGCGGACGCTGCACGGAGACGCGGGCACGACGATGACCGGCGCTCCTCCGCTGGACGATGGCGGCCTCGATCGAGGCAGCAGGAGACCGGGCGTGGTCGGGCACACAGACGACGATCTCCGAGGCGCCGACAACCGCGGCGGCAACCTCGGCCCCGTCGAGCACAAGGTGGGGCGCGTCCGTGAGCAGCACCCTGTCCTTGGCGCTGGCCGGTTCGCCCTCCATGGCGTTGACCACCACCATCGGCGAGCGGCTGCCGCGCACCATCGGCGAGCGGCTGCCGCGCACCATCGGCTGGGTGTCGCGCTCGACGGCGCGCCACTTGGCGGCGGAGCGAAAGCCCGCGCCACCCCGTCCGAGCAGTCCCGACCCGTCGATGGCGGCCAGGATGCCGGCCCTCCAGTTCGGTTGGTCACCGGCCGGGATGTTCAGGGCGCCATGGACGGCGAGATGCACGGTCAGGTCGGCGGCCGACCCGGCCTGTGCTCCCGACGCCAGGAGCCGCTGGTCGGAATCGAGGGTCATGGCGTTCATGGCCGTTCCTTCGTCAAGAGGTCGGTGGCGCTGGGCTGCCGACCGGATCGGGAGCCGGCGGCTGTCCATCCCGCCTCCGGGGGTGGGGACCGGTCGGGCACCGCCCGAGTCCGAGCCCCGACCCGGCGCGCCCGTTCGCTGCTGGTTCTGTGTTCGACGATGCGCCACCCCAGCGAAGTGCCGACAGCAACGGTGCACAGTCCGGCCAGCACATCCATCCACAGCTTGAATCCGTCGGTGCCCTCGCCGAGTGCGTGGGCCATGGCCAGGGGCCAGCTGCCATACGCCAGCCAGTGGATGCCCCGCCAGGTCCGGGCACTGATGCGCTGACGCAGTGCGCTCGACACGGCGACGGCGAGCATGAGGTCGAGCGCCACCGTCCCGAGCCCGGTCCACAGGGGCTCGTAGGACGACGAGAAGGGCACCACGATCGAAGCCCAGCCAAGGTGGACATAGGTGTCGAGCACGGCGGTCAGCACGTGGATCGAGAGGAACACCATGGCCAGGATCGACACCCGCTTGTGGAGATCCGACTGGGCAATGGCGGGCCACGATCGGGATTTCGCCCGCCCTGCAGTCAAGATCCCGAGGACAAGGGCCAGGGTCAACAGGACCAGCGAGACGATGCCGGTGGCCCGAGTGGCGTACCAGAGGGTCGGCGAAGAGGTGGCGAGCATCACGTCGCCCTGGCGAGGTCAGTGCCGACCGGATCGCCGTGGTGGCCGGCAGTGGCCGCCGGCCACCCACCGACATAGGTGATCCCGCCGAAGTTGTCCACGAGCCTCGCCGGCACGCCGACCTCGGTGAGCACCCCCACCGCGTCGTTGCCCCAGACCACCGCGGCAGTGCTCCAGGCGTTGGCCTCCACGCAACTCGGAGCGGTCGTCGAGACCAGGGACCACACCGGCCGCGCCGGTTCCCCGGTCCAGGGGTCGATGATGTGGTGCACCATGCGACCGTTGCGAACCCATGCGCGCGCCGTCGTCCCCGACGTGGCCAGTCCCCCGGCGCGGACGGCCACCACCTGGTCGACCGAGTCGAGTGGGGTGGTGCACCGGGGGGCGATCCCGACGGCCCACCCCCCCGTCGGGCCGGTACCCGCCACCGCCACATCGCCTCCCAGGTTGACAAGGGTGCCGCATCCGAGCGCCGAAGCAAGGCGACCGGCGGACCGGTCTGCCGCCAAGGCCTTGGCGGTAGCACCGAGGTCGAGGTGGACCCCTGTCGGGATGGCCAGGGTGCGGTCATCCCGGTCCAACCTGACCTGCCACCAGCCGGGAGCCGGCGCGGGCCTGAACTCGGTGGCGATGCCATGGCCAGCCACGTCGTCGAAGTCGCGGTCGTAGCCCAGTTCGACGAGCGCGGAGCCGATGGTCGGGTCGACGATGCCCGCAGTCTGCACGGCGACCACGCAGGCCACCTCGACGACGTCGAACAGCAGGGGGCTGACAACGAGCGGCCGCCCGTCGCTGGCCTCCTCGATCATCCGGAGCTCCGAGTCGGGCCGGAACCGGCTACAGGCGTCGTCGAGGTCCCGGAGATCCTCGGCCAGCAGCGCCAGTGCCTCGTCGGCACAGTCCGGATCGGTGACGGCAACCGCGGCAGTGGTGCCGATGGCCCGCATGGAACGGAGAGCGATCGATGTGTCGTGGTCGTGGTCGGGGTCGGTGTCCGTCCCCGTCAGCGCGGGTGTCATGTCTGGCCCGACGTCGTGGTCGCCCGACCGGCCGTGGAGGCCGTCGGGGCCGTGGAGGTCGTCGGGGCCGCCGTGGTCGCCGTCGTCGCGTCGCTCGCCGTGTTCGCGGTCGTAGGCGTGGTTGCCGTACTCGTGGCGCCGGTCGTGGGCGTGGTGCTGGTGGCCGGCGCCGACGTCGAGGTGGCCGCCCCGGTGGTGGTATCCGCCGAATGCGCTGTGGTGTCCGAAGCAGCCAGCACCCCGAGGCCGACCGCAGCGGCGGTGGCCCCGACACCGAGCAGCGCAGTGGTCCGCCGGACCCGGACCAGTGCCTCGTCCCTCACCCGGAGGGCCCGAGAGCCGATCTGGTCCGATTGCCGATGGTGCGGTGCCATGTCGTCGCCTTTCCTGGAAGCTGGTTGTGAGCTGCGAGTGTCGTGGTGCAGGTGTTCGGTTCGTCCCGGCCATTGGACAGGACCGACTCAAATGCCAGCTTGTTCCCACCTGAGAGCTGTCTGTGAATCTTTGAATCCGGGAACACCCCGGATGGGGCTCACAGGCAATTCACAGGTAGATCACATGTCGCGCCCAAGACCAGGTGGGATGCTTGTCCAGTACCCAGATCCATCCCTACGGACCTCCAGGAGGAGCGAGCACGTGGTGCCGACACGCAGTCAGCGAATTCTGGTCGTCGACGATGAGCCCTCGATCGTGGACGCCGTGTCCACCTCACTCCGCTACGAGGGGTTCGGAGTGGACGAGGCCGTCAACGGACGGCTGGCTCTGGCTGCAGCACAGGAGCATCCACCCGATCTCATCGTGTTGGACGTCATGCTTCCAGACCTCGACGGCCTCGAGGTCACCCGGAGACTTCGGGCCGACGGCATCCGCGTCCCGATCCTGTTCCTGACCGCTCGCGACGCCGTCGAAGACAAGGTGGCCGGTCTCACCGTGGGGGGCGACGACTACGTGACCAAGCCCTTCGCGCTGGCCGAGATCGTGGCCCGCGTGCACGCCATCCTGCGCCGGGTCGGGAGCGAGCCCGAGGACGAAGGGTTGCTCCGCTTCGCCGACATCGAGATGGACGAGAGCGCCCACGAGGTCACCCGGGCCGGACAACCAATCGCGCTCACGGCCACGGAATTCAATCTGCTCCGGTTCTTCCTCCTCAACCCCCGCCACGTGCTGTCCAAGGCCCAGATCCTCGACCACGTGTGGCATTACGACTTCGGCGGGGACGGCAACGTGGTCGAGACCTATGTCAGTTATCTGCGCAAGAAGCTCGAAGCCGTCGGTCCACCGGTCATCCACACGGTGCGATTGGTGGGTTATGCACTGCGTGAGCCAGTAGCGACGTAAGCCAGTGTCCCTGCGGACCCGACTGCTGATCGCCATCGGCGTCATTGCCATCCTGGCCCTAGCCATCGCCGACGTGGTCACCTACTCGGCGCTCGAGTCGTTCCTGTATCAGCGGATCGACCAACAGCTCCAAGCGTCCCACGTCACCATCGAGCGATCGGTCGACAGTGGCCAGTTTCCCCCGTGCTACGGCGTCTCGGGACTCGGCCCGGGAGGCATACCCGGTGGTGGCGGTGGATCGGCGCCGCCCGTCAACGCCATAGAAGTGCAGGCGGTGGAGGTACTGACGCCTTCGGGGAGCGTGGTCAACTCGCAGAGCTGCGCTGCGAATGTCGACGGCACCAACTACACGCCGCAGATACCAACGACCGTGACCGGGTTCACCAGCGAGTCGAACGGCGAGAGGGTCACGTACTTCACCGCGCCGGCCAACCAGAGCGGCGGTCCGGCATTCCGGGTACGTGCCTCGATCCTCGACAATGGGGACTACCTCATCGTGGCCCAGCCGCTGGGGGACGTCGTCGGCACACTGCATCATCTGCTTCTCATCGAGCTTGCCGTCACCGGCGCCGCCGTCCTGCTCGCCCTGGTCGGTGGCTTCTACCTGGTCCGGATCGGCCTTCGGCCCTTGCGCGCCATGGAGCGGACGGCCGAGTCCATCGCCGACGGCAACCTCACCGAACGGGTTCCCGGTGAGAACGAGGCCACCGAGGTCGGTCGGCTGGCTCGCACCCTGAACGTCATGCTCACTCGCATCGAGTCCGCCTTCAGTGCCCGACTCGCTTCGGAGCGCCGCCTCCGCGACTCGGAGCAGCGGCTACGGAGGTTCGTGGCCGATGCGTCGCACGAGCTCCGCACTCCCATCGCCGCCATCTCCGCCTACGCCGAGCTGTTCGGACGCGGAGCCTCCGAGCAGAAAGCCGATCTCGAGCGGCTGATGGGCGGAATCCAGACGGAGACGACCAGGATGGAGCATCTGGTGGCTGACCTGCTGCTGCTGGCCCGTCTCGATGAGGGCCGCCCAATGGAGCAACGGTGGGTCGACCTCGTGTCCCTGTGCGCAGAAGCGGTCCACACCGCGTCCACGGTGGGGCCGGAATGGCCGGTCACGTTCGAGGCGCCCCGGCCCATCGAGGTGATGGGTGACCCCACCAGCCTCCGCCAGGTGGTCGACAACCTGCTCGGGAACGTCCGGGCCCACACTCCACCGGGCACCGAAGCCCGGGTCACGGTGGACGGAGGCGATGCCGACGCCACCATCACGGTGACCGACAACGGGCCGGGCATGGATCCCGATGAGGCCGAGCACGTATTCGAGCGGTTCTATCGCTCCGATCCGTCGCGCTCACGGGCTCATGGGGGCGCGGGGCTCGGGCTCTCGATCGTGAGCGCCATCGTGGCCGCCCACGGGGGAACGGTCTCTGCGCAGGCACGGATCGGTGCGGGCACCACCTTCACCGTGCATCTCCCCATCACACTGACGACACAGCCATCCGGGACCGGACCCGGGTCAGAATCGGAACCAACGGGCACCGCCGCGGCGCGCACCGACCGCCCCAGCGGTCCCGCGGTCGCCCAGGTCGCCGGGCCACAACGGCGGCCCGGCATGGTCGACGATGAGCAGTGATGCCGCGCCCGGGTGGAGCTCCCTGCGTCCTGCCGGCGTGCCGGGCGACCCGACCCCGCTCACCTTCTCATCAAACGCACAGCCAATTCCCATCGGGGCCCCATCTCGACCTGACATGGTCCGTGGCATGAGCGTCGTCCCCATCACCCGCAACCAATCTCCCGGCGCACGGACAAGCCCGGATGTCGAGATCGTCGTTCCCGTCTACAACGAGGCCGAGCAGCTGGCTCGAAGCATCACCGCGCTGCGGACCTACCTCGACACGTCGTTTCCGTTCGTCGCCACGATCACCATCGCCGACAACGCCAGCACCGACCGCACCTGGCCGATCGCCATGGAGTTGGCATCCACGATGGACGGTGTCGAGGCCATCCACCTCGACCAAAAGGGCCGGGGTCGGGCGCTGAGAGCGGCGTGGTCGAGGAGCTCCGCGTCGGTGGTTGCCTACATGGACGTCGACCTGGCCACGGGACTCGACGCGCTCCTCCCGCTGGTGGCCCCCCTCCTCTCCGGACACAGCGACGTGGCCATCGGGACCAGGCTCGGCCCTGGAGCCCACGTGGTCAGGGGCGCCCGTCGCGAGATGATCTCCCGTGGCTACAACCTGTTGCTCCGATCCGCACTCCGCAGCCCGTGCACCGACGCGCAGTGCGGATTCAAGGCCTTGCGCCGCGAGGCGGCGGCCGAGGTGCTTCCCCTGGTCGAGGACGATGAGTGGTTCTTCGACACCGAGGTCCTGGTCACCGCGCAACGGGTCGGCCTGCGCATTCACGAGGTGCCCGTCGACTGGGTCGACGACACGGACTCCCGTGTCGAGGTCCTCCATACCGCGCTCGACGATCTGCGGGGCGTGTGGCGGATGCTCGGTCGGCGACCGGTGTCCCGCGTGGCGCCGGGTCCGGGACCGTCGATGTCGCGTCCCGTTCGGACCCCGTCGTCGAATGCGACCTCTGGGCGTGTGTCCGGCGGAAGGGAGACCGGCGGCAGCGAGGCTGGCGGCAGGTCGTCCGCCGGCAGGTCGAACCTGACCGCCATCGGCCCCTCCCGAACGGAGCCAACCGGTGTTCGGGGTGACACAGAGGTCTTCGCCGACGAGCTGCTCCGGTTCGCCGGGGTGGGCGCCATCAGCACCGTGGCCTACGCCGGCGCGTTCGCAGCTCTCGAACCCAGCCTGGGTGGCTACCTGGCCAACGCGGTGGCCATCATCGGATGCAGCATGGGCAACACCGCCGCGCACCGGGGGATGGCCGGGAACCCCGGCGTCGGACTCGACCGCAGCCAACGAATGGCCACGACGGCGGCCCTGACCGGAGTCAGCCTGGCCTTCACCACGGGCGCATTGGCCGTCACCCGGGCCGTCGGATTGAGGTCGCTGGTCCCCGAGCTGTTCGCGGTGACCGCAGGCAATGCCGCTGCCTCCGTCATCCGCTTCGCCATCCTCCGCAATTGGGTGTTCCGACCGCAGTTCGGGACTCATCTGGCCACCGGTTCCGGGGCCTTCGGCACAGGCGCCACCCGGCCCATCTCCCCGACGGCCCCGAGGCCGTCATGACCGGCACGCAACTCGGCAACGACGGCACCACCGGAGGGCCGGCGGTCACGACCGTTCCGACCACCGTGGAGCCCGGTCCCACCGATCCAACCTCCCGCCCGGTGCCGTACGGCTGGGCCCCCCTTGGTGCGGGTGCGGGCGGGCCGGGCGACGGTGCTCCGCCCACCGACCCGCCGACCCCAGCTCCCCCCACAGGTCGTCTGTCCCGACTGGTTCGGGGTCGGCCGCAGGATCCGGCCTGGGTCCGCCCGGCCCTCGTGGCCCTCCTGGTCGGCACCGGGTTCCTCTACATCTGGGGCCTCGGTCAGTCGGGATGGGCCAACAGCTTCTACTCCGCGGCCGTGCAGGCGGGGACCAAAAGCTGGAAGGCCTTCTTCTTCGGCTCCTCGGACGCGTCCAACTTCATCACCGTCGACAAGCCGCCCGCCTCGTTGTGGGTGATGGAGCTGTCCGCCCGCCTCTTCGGCGTCAACGCGTGGAGCATTCTCGTGCCCCAGGCGCTGGAGGGAGTGGCCACCGTCGGGCTGCTCTTCGTCACCGTTCGCCGGTGGTTCTCACCGGGGGCGGCCCTGCTGGCCGGCGCCGTCGTGGCCCTCACCCCGGTGGCCACGTTGATGTTCCGCTACAACAATCCCGACGCCATGCTCACGCTCGTCCTGACCGCAGCGGCGTACGTGACCATCAGGGCGATCGAGAGTGGGCGGAGCCGGTGGATGGTGTTCGCCGGGGCACTGATCGGGTTCGGCTTCATCACCAAGATGCTCCAGGCCCTCATCATCCTGCCGGTTCTGGTCCTCGTCTACCTGTTGGCCGGTCCACCGAAGCTCGGGCGCCGGATCGTGCAACTCGTCTACACGGGGGTGGCGCTCCTCCTGTCCGGCGGCTGGTGGGTGGCAGCCGTGCAACTGACCCCGGCGGCCGACCGACCCTATGTCGGTGGTTCCACCAACAATTCAGAGCTCAACCTCATCTTCGGCTACAACGGGTTCGGTCGGCTGACCGGCAACGAGACGGGCAGCGTCGGTGGCCGCGGTGCTCCCGGAAGCATGTGGGGCCCGACGGGGTGGAATCGCCTGTTCCTGTCCTCGATGGGCGGACAGATCTCATGGTTGATCCCGGGATCCCTGATCGGCCTCGTCGCCGTGCTGTGGTTGACCCGCCGTGCCCCGAGGACCGATCGGGTACGGGCGGCCTTTCTCATCTTCGGCGGATGGCTGGTGCTGACCGGTGTCGTCTTCAGCTTCGCCCACGGCATCATCCATCCCTATTACACCGTGGCCCTGGCTCCGGCGGTCGGCGCGCTGGTGGGCATGGGGGCATCCACGCTGTGGCGACGGCGTCAGGAGCTCTTCCCCCGCCTGGCCCTGGCTGCGGCCATCCTGGCCAGCATCGCCTGGGCGTTCGTGATCCTCGGATGGAGTCCCACGTGGTATCCGGCACTGCGCTGGGTCATCCTGGGCGCCGGTGTGGCCGCGGCCCTCGGTGTCGCCCTCGTCCCCCGGGCCCGGGGAGCGCTGGCTGCGGGCATCGCCGGCTTCGGCATCGCCTCGATCATCGCCGCCCCGGCTGCCTATTCGCTGAACACGGCGGCGACGCCTCACAGCGGGGCCATTCCCTCCGCCGGTCCGGCCATCCAAGGAGGCGGCGGCTTCGGCGGACCCGGCGGTTTCGCCCGGGGTGGGTTCGGCGGCGGCGGCGGCGGGTTCGGGGCTCTGCACCGGAACGGCATCACCCTGCCCAAGGGGTTCACGTTGCCCAACGGCACCAAACTTCCCAATGGGCTCACCATCCCGCCGGGCTCGTTCCCGCGGGGCGCGGCCGGCGGCTTCGGCGGCGGTGGGGCGCCGGGGGGCTTCGGTGGCGGCTTCGGCCCGAGGACGCGGACCGGCGGAGCCGGCGGAGCCGGTGGCGGCGGTGGGCTCCTCAACGGCTCGACGCCGGGAAAGCAGCTCACCGCGCTGCTCAGCGCCGACGCCTCCCGGTACTCGTGGGTGGCGGCCACCACGGGTTCCAACTCGGCATCGGGCTACCAGCTGGCCACTGGTGATCCGATCATGGCCATCGGCGGCTTCAACGGGACCGATCCCGCCCCGACCCTGGCCGAATTCGAACGGTACGTCGACGAAGGGAAGATCCACTACTACATCAGCGGTGGCGGTGGCCTCCCCGGTGGGTTCGGCGGCGGGTCGACCGGAACCACGCCCGCGTCCCAGATCGAGGCCTGGGTGACCAGCCACTTCACTGCCCAGACAGTCGACGGGGTGACCATCTACGACCTCACCGCCGGATCCGGCTGACCGCCTACGCAGGCCGCCGGGTGAGGGCCCACCGCGGCCGGGCGCCCCCGTCCACGCCGGTGGGCCATGATGAAGAGGCCCCACCCCCGATATGCGACGAGGTGACCGCAGTGGCGATCAACGTGACGCCGATACCCGGCCTGGACCCGGCCATCAACGACATCCGCCGCCGAACCGCGGACTTCATCAACGCCGAGATCCTCCCGAACGAGGAGGTGCTGTGGCGATCGCGCCGGGCCGCGGAGGTCACCAGCGACGGCCAGGAGAAGAGCCGGCGCCGGAGCATCGAGATGCGGGAGGAGATCAAGAGCAAGGTCAACCAGGCCGGGTTGTGGGCGCCGCACCTGCCCAAGGAGTACGGCGGCATGGGCCTCGACTTCCTCGCCCTGGCCTACATGTACGAGATCCTGGCCTACGCCGTGGGCGCATCCACCCTGTTCGGTATCGCCGCGCCCAACTCGGGCAACGCCAGCATCCTGGTCAAGTACGGGACCGAGGAGCAGAAGCAGAAGTGGCTCCTGCCCCTGATCGACGGCACGATGGAGTCCGGTTTCTCGATGACCGAGCCGGACCACGCCGGATCCGATCCACGTTCGATCGAGACCGAGGCCGTGCGCGACGGCGACCACTGGGTGATCAACGGGCACAAGTGGTTCACGTCCAACGGGATCGACGCCGACTTCTTCATCGTGATGTGCCGGGCGAACGATCCGACCGGCGAGCTCGGCGCACCGGGCCGCATGACCCAGATCATCGTTCCCACCGCCACCGCGGGCGTGAACATCATCCGCGGCATCGGCATCTTCGGGCACTCGACCTCCGATCACTGCGAGATCAGGTACGAGGACGTCCGCGTCCCCATCGAGAACACCCTCGGCCTGGTGGGCCAGGGCCACCAGGCAGCGCAGGACCGGCTCGGGGCCGGACGGGTCTACCACTGCATGAACTCGGTCGGCCAGATGTGGCGGGCATTCGACCTGATGGTCGAGCGCACCCTGGTCCGTCAGGTGCACGGCGGCCTGCTCAAGGACAAACAGTTCATCCAGGGATTCATCGCCGAGAGCTACATGGACGTGCAGTCGGCTCGCCTGATGACCATCAACGCGGCGGAGAAGGTGGCCAACGGCGACCCGGATGTGCGCACCGCAATCTCGGCCATCAAGGTATTCGTGCCCGCGGCATACCACCGGGTGGTCGACCGGGCCATCCAGGTGTGGGGTGGGGCCGGTGTGAGCAACGACCTGCCGCTGGCCCAGATGTACCTCACCGCCAGGGTCCTCCGGCTGGCCGACGGCCCCGACGAGGTCCACAAGATCCTCATCGCCAAGAACATCATGCACCGCTATGAAGACGGGGGCAGTTGGAATTTCGGCAACTGACCACCGGGCGGGGCCGATCGCCGCGTGAAAGGCTGGGTCGACAACAACGGCCACGGCGCCAACGACCACGACAACAACGACCACGACAACGACGACCACGACAACGACGACCCCCAAAAAGGAGCCCACCATGCCAACGAGGACCTCCTACGAGCCCGGCACCCCCTCATGGGTCGACCTGGCCAGCCCCGATCTGGCCGCCTCGGCATCCTTCTACTCCTCGGTGTTCGGTTGGGAGGCCAAGGACCAGGGGCCCGAGTCCGGCCACTACCACATGATCGAGCTCAAAGGGATTCCGGTGGCCGGGGCCGGACCGATCATGATGGACGGCCAACCGCCGGCGTGGACCACCTACATCTCGGTGACAGACGCCGACGCCAGCATCGCCAAGGTCAAGGCGGCCGGCGGCACGGTCTTCGTCGAACCCATGGACGTGCTGGACGTCGGCCGGATGGCGGTGTTCGCCGACCCCACCGGGGCAGCCGCGGCCGTCTGGCAGCCGCGCCGCCATCTGGGCGCGGGACTGGTGAACGAGCCCGGCGCTCTGGCGTGGAACGAACTGTCCACCCGCGATACCGCGGCGGCAAAGGCGTTCTACGGCGACGTGTTCGGCTGGACCGGCGAGACCGCCGACATGGGCGGGATGGAGTACACCATGTGGAAGCTGAACGGCAACGATGTCGGCGGCATGATGGCCATGCCCGCGGAGGTTCCACCCGAGGTGCCGTCCCACTGGCTGGCCTACTTCGGCACCGCCGACTGCGATGCCACGGTGGCCACCGCCACCGGGCTCGGGGCCACTCTCTTCGCCGGGCCGGTCGACATCCCGGCCGGCCGGTTCGCGGTGCTGGCCGACCCGATCGGTGCGATGTTCGGGGTGATCGCCCTGGCCGCTGGCTGAGCAGGTCCTCCACTACTGTCGATCACGTGGGCAGCTCGTTCGTCAACCAGGCGCGGTCGGTGGTCACCGAGGTCCCGGGCCCCAAGTCGCAGGCTCTCGAGCGGCGGCGGGTCGCCGCGGTGGCACCTGGTGTGAGCTCGGTGGTCCCCCTCTACGTCGAGAAGGCGTCCGGGGCCATCCTCGTCGACGTGGACGGCACTTCCCTGATCGACCTCGGCGCGGGGATCGCCGTGGTCAGCGTGGGCCACGCCGCTCCGGCCGTCGTCGAGGCCGTGCGGGACCAGGTGGCCCGGTTCTCGCACACCTGCTTCATGGTCAATCCCTACGAGTCCTACGTGGCTGTGTGCGAAGCCCTCAACGAGCTGGGCCCGGGAGATGGACCGAAACGCTCGGTCCTGTTCAACTCCGGAGCCGAAGCCGTCGAGAACGCGGTCAAGATCGCCCGGCACGTCACCGGCCGTCAGGCCGTCGTCGTGTTCGACCATGCGTACCACGGGCGCACCAACCTGACCATGGCGCTCACCGCCAAGAACATGCCCTACCGGGACAAGTTCGGTCCGTTCGCCCCCGAGGTCTACCGGGTGCCGATGTCGTACCCCTACCGCGATCCGGAGGGGATGACCGGGGAGCAGGCGGCGTGGCGGGCGCTCGAGCAGATCGACCGGCTCGTGGGTGCGGGCAACGTGGCCTGCGTACTCATCGAGCCCATCCAGGGGGAGGGTGGGTTCGTGGTCCCCGCTCCCGGGTTCCTGCCCGCCATCGCCGCCTGGTGCCGGGACCACGAGGTGCTGCTGGCCGCCGACGAGATCCAGACGGGTTTCTGCCGGACCGGCGACTGGTTCGCCTGCGAGGACGAGGGAGTGGTGCCCGACCTCATGACGACGGCCAAGGCCCTGGCCGCGGGATATCCACTGGCCGCGGTCACCGGTCGGGCCGACCTCATGGATGCGGTCCATCCCGGCGGTTTGGGTGGCACCTACGGCGGCAATCCGGTGGCCTGCGCCGCCGCGCTCGCCTCCATCGACATCATGAGGAGTGGCGAGCTGGCCGCGGTCGCACGTGGCATCGGCGAGGTGATCTCGAAGACCCTCGGCCGGCTCCGGGCCTCCCACCCGGCCGTCGGCGATGTCCGGGGTCGGGGGGCGATGATGGCCATGGAGATCGTACGGTCCGGAACCTCGGACCCCGACCCCGTGGCCACCAGGCAGATCGCCCAGGCCTGCCACCAGGCCGGGGTGATCGTCCTCACCTGCGGCAGCTACGGCAACGTCATCCGGCTCCTGCCACCGCTGGTGATCGACGAGGCTCTCCTGGCCGACGGCCTGGCGGTGCTGGCCTCCGCGGTCGACCAGGTCCTTTCCGACACCACGCCCTGATCCGCTCCGGTCGGGGTGGCCCGGGTGATCCTCAGTCGTGGCGGGGAGGCAGCGCCGCCCGGGCTGAAGCCACGCCGGCATCGAGGCACTGGATCTCCTGATCGGCGTCACGGACCAGGTCACGGACCCGCTGCCCGTTGGCATCGCTGGCCGAGGCCACCGCCGCCTCCTGGACGTCGGTCGCCGCCCGCAGGACCTCGACGACCTGCGCCGCCACCTCCTCGGGCACCTTCCCGGTCGACTCGACCCGAAGGACCCGATCGATACCCACGGCCACCTCGTGGAGGCGGCGACAGAGCACCGGAAGCGAGGCGGTCGGAGCACCGGCCTCGGTGGCGGCACGCACGGCTGCGCCCGCCTGGTCCACCGCTCGCCAGAGCTCCTTGCGGACCTGTCGAGGTGTCTGCCGGTACACGTCCTCGGGTGTCACCGGTGCCCGACGCCTGAAGCCGTGCGCAGCCGTCCCCTCCCACAGGGCGACGGCTCCGATCACCGCCCCGTGCGAGTGGAAGGCACGCCACTTGCGCCGACCGTACCGCCAGAGCAGGAAGCCGACCACCACGACACCGGCCATGAGGAGCGTGGCGACGATGAGTGCGCCGACCAGAATGGGTTCCCACAACGCCGCGAGCACCCCCTCAGTGTAGGCCGCGGGCATACCCGGGGGCAGCCCGCCGGCGGCGCCGGTCCGACCCCGGCGCCCCGAGCTGTCCGGGCCTCAGCCGGCCGGCTCGAGCAGCAGCTCCTCCATCCGGTCGAGGGCCTCTGGAGCCACCCCGGCGGCGATGGCCCAGGCCCGGGCCCCGCCGAACCGGACATCGAGCTCGCCGAGGAATCGGACCATGGTCTCCGCCTCGACACCGAAGCGGGAGGCAGGCACGCTGGCCATCCTCTCGGCCAGGACCGGGTCGGAGCGGTAGCGACCGAGGATCAGCTCCATCCGGCCGGCGGTGACGAGATAGTCGGCCACGATGACCTCGTCGTCCACGCCCAGGATGTCGAGCACCAGCGCGGCCAGCACCCCGGTCCGGTCCTTGCCCGCGGCACAGTGGAAGACGAGCGGCAGACTGGCCGGCTCCGACACCAGCGCCAGCGCGTCGACCAGGGATTGGCGACCGACGTCGAGGTACCAGAGGTAGCGCTCGGAAAGCTCCTCGCCGGCCGGGGCCGGGGCGGCCAATGCCTCACCCTCGCCGTCCCTGATCAGCGACAGGTGCCGAAAGGCCATCGGCTCCGGGGCGAGCGGTCCCCGACCCGTGCGCTCGAGCTCCCGGGAGGTGCGGAGGTCGACGACGGTGGCCAGGCCCAGCGATCGGAGCAGGGCGACGTCAGCGCCGGTGAGCTCGTGCAGGGTGTCGCTTCTGAACAGGGTCCCCCAGCGGGTGGGCCGTCCGCCCTTGCCCACGTACCCACCGAGATCCCGGAAATTGTATGCCCCGGACAGCGGGACGAGGCGATCGGGGGGCTCCATGGTCTCCATGATGGTCCACGCCTGGCCGCCCCACGGACGGGCCGGTGGGTGGAGCATGACGACCACCCCGCTCCCGCGGCCTCTAGGGTGGAGCGATCCGATGCCGGGCGACGCCTGATCCTCAAGGAACGAGGGAATTGGGCCGATTTAGCATTCGTCGGGTTCCATCGACGAGAATAGTTCCGCACTCTTGAAAGTCCAGATGCCTGTCCCAACACCCTGCGGCTCGCCCGAGCCCTCCAATTCGATCTCGACCCGAAACCCGACCTTGAGGAGTCTCCGGCAATGAAGTCCCTTGCCACCTGGTGCGTCCGCCACCGCCTGATCGTGCTGCTGCTCTGGCTTACCGCGCTGGTCGGCATGACCGCCATCTCGGCGGCCGTGGGCACCGACTACAGCAACACGTTCTCCCTGCCCAACACGCAGTCGACGCAAGCGCTCGCCCTGCTCCAGTCGTCGGAGCCGAACATCGCCGGCGACCGTGAGCAGATCGTGTTCCATACCACCGACGGGACCAAGGTCACCGATCCCGCCGTGATGGCCTCGGTGAACACCATGCTGGCCAAAGTGAAGCAGGTGCCCCACGTCTCCGACATCACGAGTCCCTACTCGCCGCTCGGCGCAGCCCAGATCAGCAAGGACGGCACGACGGCGTTCGCCACGGTCACCTTCGACCAACAGGCCCAGTACATCTCGACCCCGGTGGCCAAACAGCTGGTGTCGACGGCGCAGACCGCGGCCGGGCCGGGCCTTCAGGTGGCGGTGGCCGGCCAGGTGGCCGAGGCCGCGGACAAGCAGTCCTTCGGGGGCACGGGACTGGGTGTGATCCTGGCCGGGGTCGTGCTCCTCCTCGTGTTCGGCTCGGTCTTCGCCATGCTGCTCCCGCTGCTGTCGGCCCTCGCCTCGCTGGGGACGGCCATCGGAGTGATCGGGCTGCTCAGCCACCTGCTCAAGATGCCGGTCTTCTCGACCGAGCTCGTCCTGCTGATCGGGCTGGGGGTGGGAGTCGACTACGCCCTGTTCATCGTGACCAGACACCGCCAGGGCCTCGTGGCCGGCAACGACGTCGAATCCTCGATCGTCAACGCGGTCAACACCTCGGGCCGCGCCGTCCTGTTCGCCGGGATCATCGTCTGCATCGCCCTGCTCGGGATGTTCGCCCTCGGGGTCACGTTCCTCTACGGGCTGGCCATCGCCGCCTCCATCGGCGTGCTCTTCACCATGATCGCCGCCCTCACCCTGCTCCCCGCCTTCCTCGGCTTCATCGGGCCACGGGTACTGAGCCGACGGCAGAAGAGAGACCTGGCTACCAACGGGCCCAAGGTCATCGGCTCGGGCACCAAGGGGTTCTGGGCGCGATGGGCGGCGTTCGTCCAGAGGCGTCCGGTCATACCGGCCCTGGTCGCGTTCGTGGTCATCGTCCTGGTCGCGCTGCCGTTCTTCTCGCTCCGGCTCGGCTCATCCGACCAGGGCAACGATCCGACCGGCACCACCACCAGGACCGCCTACGACCTGTTGGCCAACGGATTCGGGCCCGGCTTCAACGGCCCGCTGCTGCTGGTGACCCAGAACCCGGGCCCGGCCGACCACCAGGCCCTTGACACCCTGACGGCCAAGGTGCAGTCGCAGCCCGGCGTGGCCAAGGTCACCGGCCCCCTGGTCCTGCCGACCAAGGACGGGCAGACGGTCAGCCTGATCACCGCCTACCCGACCACCTCGCCGGAGGCCTCCCAGACCACCGACCTGATCGACCACCTGAGACAGACCACCATCCCGGCTGTCGTGACCGGCACCGGCGTAACCGTCTACGTGGGCGGGAACACGGCCATCTTCGCCGACTTCGCCCGGGTGCTGGCCCACAAGCTCCCGCTCTTCATCGGGCTCGTGGTCGTGCTCTCCTTCCTGCTGCTGGCCATGGTCTTCCGCAGCATCGTCATCCCCCTGACCGCCGCGGTGATGAACCTGCTCTCCATCGGAGCGGCGTTCGGCGTCCTGGTGGCCGTGTTCCAGTGGGGCTGGCTGGGCTCGGTCTTCCAGATCGGCAGTCCCGGGCCGATCGCCGCGTTCCTGCCGGTCATGCTCTTCGCAATCCTGTTCGGGCTGTCCATGGACTACGAGGTCTTCCTCATCACCCGCATACGGGAGGAGTATGTGAAGTCGGGCGACAACACCACGGCGGTCCGACGGGGCTTGGCCGCCACCGGCAAGACGATCACGGCCGCCGCCCTCATCATGATCCTGGTCTTCGGGTCCTTCATCCTCGGGGGTCTGCTCGTCATCAAGCAGTTCGGGCTGGGCCTGGCGGCCGGCATCCTGATGGACGCGGTCTTGATCCGAATGGCCATCGTGCCCGCGGTCATGTTCATGCTCGGCAAGGCCAACTGGTGGTTCCCGGGCTGGCTCGACCGCATCCTCCCTCACGTCTCGGTCGACCCGGAGCTCGAAGTCGATTCGCCGGGAGGGCCCGGCGGGCCCCCGACACCGGTCGAGCCCGAGCCGGTGCCGGTCTGACCCCCGAGGCACTCGACCCCGGGGCAGATGCCGTCCTTGGCAGTTAGGGTGGGGGCAGACCTAGCCTCAGGAAAGAACCTGACGAACGAGCATTGGGGGAAGACATGTCCGACTTCGTGATGACCATCGGAGGCGACACCGTGCCGGCGGCAGAGTCGTTCGGTGTGGTGAATCCGGCCAACGGCGAAGTCTTCGCCCATGCCCCCGAATGCAGTCGCCAGCAGCTGGATGCCGCCTTCGACGCCGCCTCCAAAGCGCAGCGGGACTGGAAGTCGGACGAGGATGCCCGCCGCCAGACCCTCCTGAAGATGGCCGACGTCCTTCTGGCCTCGACGGCCGAGCTGGCCCCGGTGCTCACTGCGGAACAGGGCAAGCCGCTCGGTGACGCCAACATCGAGGTCTTCGCGGCGGCCATCTGGTGCCAGTACTTCGCCAACATCGAAACGCCCCCACAGGTCATCCAGGACGACGCCGAGGCCCGGGTCGAAGTGGTCCGTCGTCCGGTGGGTGTGGTGGCCGCCATCACCCCTTGGAACTTCCCGCTCACCCTCGCCTTCTGGAAGATCGCACCGGCCCTGCTGGCCGGCAACACCCTCGTGCTCAAGCCTTCGCCGTTCACCCCTCTCACCACCCTGAAAGTGGCCGAGATCCTGCGTGACGTCATGCCTCCGGGAGTGATCAACGTGATCAGTGGTGGTGACGAGCTGGGCGCCTGGATGACCGGGCACCCGGTGCCGCGCAAGGTCAGCTTCACCGGCTCCATCGAGACGGGCAAGAAGGTCGCCCTGTCGGCCGCCCCCGACCTCAAGCGTGTGACCCTCGAGCTCGGCGGCAACGATCCGGCCATCGTGCTGGACGACGCCGACCCGGCACTGGTGAGCAAAGCCATCTTCGCCGGCGCCTTCAACAACAACGGTCAGGTGTGCTCGGCCATCAAGCGGGTCTACGTGCCCGAGTCGATGTACGACGACGTGGTCGACGGGCTCGCCGCCCAAGCGGCGGCGGTCAAGGTCGGCGACGGCACCGAAGAGGGTTCCAAGCTCGGGCCCATCAACAACAAGCCGCAGTACGAGCGGGTGAAGGAGCTGGTCGGCGACGCGCTGTCCCACGGGGCCAGAGCCGCGGTCGGCGGCCATGCCATGGACCGGCCCGGCTACTTCTTCGAGCCCACGATCCTGGCCGGGCTCTCCGACGGCACCCGCATCGTCGACGAGGAGCAGTTCGGTCCAGCCCTGCCGGTGATCTCCTACCGGGACGTGGACGACGTGGTCGAGCGGGCCAACGCCACCCACTTCGGCCTGTCGGGTTCGGTGTGGGGCACCGACACCGACCGCGCCTCGGCCATCGCCGGGCGACTCGAGTGCGGGACGGCATGGGTGAACACCCATCTGGCCCTTGCGCCCCAGCAGCCATTCGGTGGCTTCAAGTGGAGCGGGGTGGGCGTCGAGAACGGCCCGTGGGGTCTGGCCGAGTTCAGCGAGATCCAGGTCATGCACCGCTCCAAGAGCGCTGACGGGCTCAACCTCAACACCGGCGGGCTCGTCTCGTAGCTGGCCCCTCGTCGAGCAGCACGCTCGACTGGGGTCGTGACCGGGCCCGCCACCGCATGATCGGCCGGGGCGGAGCGAGGGGTGGGCCCCAAGGTGTCTGAACGCTGCGCAGCTTCGCGTCGGCCGGATCGATTCTGAAGCCGTTCGGCCACCAAGCGGCCCGTCCGTGCCCGCGCCCCGCGGCACCGGACAGTCGGTGAACGGACCAAGCCATTAGTTCGATAGTCTAATAATGTGAGTTCCAAAGCAACTACCGTCGGCACGCCCGACCTCCACGGTCGACAGACCATCGGGAGGGCCGCAGCCTGGCTGGCCAAGCAGGTCGAGATCGGCCTGGCCGCCGCCGACCTGTCCGCACCCCAGTACCGGGTACTGGGCCTGCTCGACGAACGGTCCGCGGTCTCCTCCGACCTGGCCGAACGCCTGGCCGTGCGTCCGCCGAGCGTGACCGCCATCGTCGACGGCCTGGTGGCGCGGGGCTTGGTCGAACGCCGGCACGTGGTCTCGGATCGCCGGCAGGTGGACCACGTCCTCACCGACAGCGGTCGGCAGGCCCTCGACCTCGCCGACGCCGCGGTGGCCGGGCGGCTGGCGGAGATCGCCGGTTGTCTCGACGATCCTGACGAATCCAAGCGGGCATTCGACGGCCTGGTGGCGTGGCGAAACGCCTTCGGGGCCTACCGTCTGGCCCGGAGCGCCAACCGATGAAGGCGCTCCGACTCCGCCCCAGTCCATCCACGACACCCGAGGTGGGCACCGAGTTCGTCCCCATCGACGTGGTGGCCCGCAACGAAGCACCCCGCGCCACCATCGATCCGGACAAGTCTCTCCCCTGGCTCCGCCGGGTCATGCCCATCATGGGCGCCCACAAGGGGATCTTCATCACCTCGCTGGTGGCCTCCTTCGTGGGGCTGGTCCTCCAGGTCCTGGTGCCCAACCTGTTGAACCACGCCATCACCAACTCGATCCAGCATCACACCGTCCCGATCAGCCACTATGTCTGGCTCATCGTCGGGATCGGGCTGGTGGGCGGCGTGGCCGGCTACATCTCCCGCCTGTTCCTCTTCGAGACGGCCTACGACATCGAATACGACCTGCGCAACATCATCTATGAGCACCTGACCAAGATGTCGTTCTCCTTCTACGACCGCGTGCAGTCCGGACAACTCATCTCGCGGGCCAACTCCGACATCCGCTCGGTTCAGATGTACATGACCTTCGCCCCGTCCATCCTGGTCCAGTGCTCCATCGCCATTGTGGCCTTCGGCTTCATGTTGTCCATCGACGTGCCGCTGGCCTTCGTGGCCATGGCCACCATGCCCTTCGTCTACCTGGCCGGCGTCAAGATGCGGAAGTCGATGTTCCCGGTGTCGTGGCTCATCCAGTCGCGGCTGGCCGACGTGGCCACCATCGTCGACGAGAACGTCAACGGCGTGCGGGTGGTCAAGTCCTTCGCCGCCGAGCAGCAGCAGCTCCGCTCGCTGTCCGGGGCTGCCGACAAGCTGCGATGGAGCTACATCAAAGATGCCGACCTCCGGGCCCGCTTCTCCCCTCTGGTGCAGAACCTGCCCCAAGTGGGCCTGGCCCTCGTCCTCTTCTTCGGCGGGTACATGGTCATCCACGGGGGGCTGACCATCGGGGACATCCTGGCCTTCAACGCCTACCTGTTGATGCTCCAGGCGCCGTTCATGATGCTGGGCATGCTGATCATGATGGGTCAGCGGGCGGCAGCGTCGGCCGACCGCATCTACGAGATCATCGACGAGCAACCCACCGTCACCGACGCACCCGACGCCGTGGATCTGGTCGACGTCACAGGGGACGTGCGCTTCAATCACGTCGACTTCGCCTACGCGGCCGACGCCGAGCAGCTGGTACTGGCCGACTTCGACCTGCACATCACCCCCGGCGAGACGGTGGCCCTGGTGGGGCGGACCGGGGCCGGCAAGTCGACCGTGGCCCGCCTCTTGACCCGCTTCTACGACGTCAAGCACGGCTCGGTACAGATCGACGGCCACGACGTCCGTGACATCACCCAGGACAGCCTCCGGGCCAACGTAGGGGTGGTCCTCGACGAGCCCTTCCTCTTCTCGGTGTCGGTCCGGGACAACATCGCCTACGGCAAGCCGTCGGCCGACTTCGAGGACATCGTGGCCGCAGCCAAGGCAGCCGGCGCCCACGAGTTCATCTCCCACCTGGCCGACGGGTACGACACGGTGGTGGGCGAGCGGGGCTACACCCTGTCGGGCGGGCAGCGGCAGCGGATCGCCATCGCCCGCACCCTGCTGGTCAACCCGCCCATCATGGTGCTCGATGACGCCACCAGCGCCATCGACGTCCAGGTCGAGCAGCGGATCCATGCCGGACTGCGGGTCCAGATGGAGGGCCGCACCACCCTGATCATCGCCCACCGGCTGTCCACCATCTCGCTGGCCGACCGGGTGGTCCTGTTGGACCAGCACAAGATCGTGGCCGACGGGACCCACGCCGAGCTGCTCGAGAGCACCCCGCTCTACGCCGAGGTGCTGGCCCAGGCGGGCGAGTTCGAACGGGAGGCCGACGCCGACGAGGCCGAGGAGGAGGCCGGGCTGGCCACCGACGAGGCGCCGGCCGAGCCCGACGGCCAGCCGCTGCGGGACCTGCTCGACTCGGTGCGTGGCGGAGGCCGGTCATGATGTTCGGTGGCGGCGGTGGAGGGGGCTTCGGCGGCCCAGGAGGGGCGCAGGCCTCGGCCGCCTCCGGCCTTCCATTCGCCGGCATCCCCCATGAGCTGCAGGCCGGGGTGGACAAGCTGCTGGCCACCGAGCCCGAGTATGCCGAGCCGGACATCGTCTTCAGCCAGAACAGTTCCGAGACCGAGCTCAAGCGACTGAGCCTGCGGCGGCTGCTG
>JBEKIU010000048.1:0-22133 GCA_050011635.1 Acidimicrobiales bacterium | reverse complement strand
CCAGCCCAGTGGGGCCCGATCGGACCAGGTGTCCTCGAAGGCGCTGAAACCGGGGATGGACTTGGCCGCCATGGTCTTCACCGGTCCGGCCGCCACCAGGTTGACCCGGATGCGCTCGGGGCCGAGGTCCCGGGCCAGGTACCGCGACAGCGATTCGAGCGCCGCCTTCGACACCCCCATCCAGTCGTAGGCCGGCCATGCCACCGTGGCGTCGAAGTCCAGTCCGACCACCGAGGCCCCGGGCCGGCCGTCGGCGCCGGCCGCCACCAGGAGCGGTCGGAACGCCTCGACCAGCGCCTTCAGCGAGTAGGCGGAGACGTGCAAGGCCACCTGGACCTGCTCCCAATTGGCGCGGAACATGTCGCCCCCGAGGCACTCGGGGGGTGCGTAGCCGATGGCGTGGACCAGTCCGTCCATGCGGTCCCACCCGTCGGCCAGTTCGGCCGCCGCCGCGGCCAGCAGGTCGGGTTCAGCGACGTCGATCTCGAGCACGTCGGCTTCGTCGGGCAGTTTGCGGGCCGTCCTGCGGGTCAGCGACAGGCCGCGGCCGGCGCCGCTCAGCACCACCGTCGCCCCCTCCTGTTGGGCCAGCCGGGCCACGGCAAAGGCCAACGAGGCATCGGTCAGAACGCCGGTGACCAGGATATGCTTTCCCTCGAGGAGTCCCATCAACGGGTCAGGTTATCGTCAACCAACGATTCGGCCCGACGGGGCGTCTGTGCAAGGGTGGGGCGATGCGAATCGGAATTCTCGGTGGGACGGGACCTGCCGGCAGGGGACTGGCGGTCCGGCTGGCGGCAGCCGGCGAAGAGGTGGTCATCGGGTCCCGCGACCCTGGACGGGCCGACGACATCGCCTCCGGCCTGGTCTCGGCATGGCCGGACCACTCGCTCAACATCCGGGGCATGTCCAACGAGGCCACGGCGGCGTGCGATCTGGTGGTGGTGGCCACCCCCTGGGACAGCGCGGTGGCCACGGTGAAGCCGCTGGCGCCCGCCCTGGCCGGCACCGTGGTCGTGTCGATGGCCAACGCGCTGGTCAAGGAGGGCCGGGAATTCATCGCCCTCTTGCCGCCGAGGGGCTCGGTGGCGGCGTCGATCCAAGCGGTGCTGCCCCATTCGCTGGTGTCGGCGTCGTTCCACCACCTGCCGGCCTCCGAGATGGAGAAGCTGACGACTCCGCTGGTGGCCGACGTGTTCGTCTGCTCCGACCATGCCCAGGCCACGGCGGCGACGGTGGCCCTGGTCGAGTCGATCGACGGCCTCCGTGGAGTGGATGCCGGCAGCCTGGCCCAGGCCGCGCCCATCGAGGCGTTCACCGCCGTGCTCATCACCGTCAACATCCGCCACAAGGTGCACGCGGCCGTGCAGCTGACCGGATACAGCGAACGCTGACAGATGGGCGGGGGACGGGGCGTGCGGCTCTACGACACGGCGCGCGGGGAGGTCGTCCCCCTCGCCCTCGGATCGCCGGTGACGATGTACTCGTGCGGGATCACCCCCTACGACTCCGCCCACCTGGGTCACGCCCAGGTCTATCTCACGTTCGACATCCTCCAGCGCCGCCTGCGCGACCTCGGCCACGAGACGCGGTGCGTCCGCAACATCACCGATGTCGATGACGACATCCTTCGCAAGGCCAGGGAGCTCGGCGTCCACTTCCTCGATCTGGCCGCAGAGGAGATCAGTCGTTTCGACGCCGACATGGCCGCGTTGGGACTGCTTCCCGCGTGGTCGGAGCCCAGGGCCACCTCGGCCATTGCCGACATCCTCACCCTGATCGGGTCGGTGCTCGATTCGGGGCGTGCCTACCAGGTCGGTGGGGCCGTCTACTTCGATGTCTCCACCTTCCGGGCCTTCGGCTCGGTGAGCCACCTCGACGAGGCGACCATGCTGGCCCTGGCCGCGGAGCGCGGCGGCAATCCCGGCGATCCCAACAAACGTCATCCCCTCGACTTCGTGCTGTGGCAGCCGTCGCTACCCGATGAGCCGTCATGGGAATCACGGTGGGGGCCGGGCCGGCCCGGATGGCACATCGAGTGCTCGGCGTTGGCCCTGCGCGAGCTGGGGGAGACCATCGACGTGCACGGCGGGGGCCGCGACCTCATCTTTCCCCATCACGAATGCGAGACGGCGCAGTCCGAGTCGGTGACCGGCCGGCCCTTCGTCCGTCACTGGCTCCACGTCGGGTTGGTCGGGCTGAACGGGACGAAGATGTCCAAGTCCCTCGGCAATCTGGTATTCGTCGGCGATCTGCTGAAGGACTGGGAGGCGGGGGTCGTGCGCCTGGCCCTGCTCGACCACCACTACCGTCCCGATTGGGAGTGGACGAGCGAGGACATGCCGAGCGCGGCACGGCGGCTGCAGGAGTGGCGGGCCGCCCCCCGCCCTGTCGAGCCCGCCGGAACATCCGAGACGGGGTCGGGGCCCGGATCCGAGGCCGGGGTCGGGGGCGACCGCGGCCTCGAGTCGGTGCGGGCCGCGCTCGACGACGATCTGGACACGCCGGGCGCCCTGGGTGCGTTGGACGCCGAGGCACGAGCGGGGCGTTCCGTGGTCCGGGGAGCCTCGCTCCTTGGCGTTACCCTGTAGTTCCGTCACCGCGTTCTGCCGACCGCGTCGGGCTCTCTCGGGCGCCCATCCCGACAGGCGCTCCATCCCGGACCGAGAAAGGCAAACCAATGGCAGTCGTCACCGTCCGGCTTCCCGATGGTTCGACCAAGGAGTTCGAACTGGGCACGACCGCCCTGCAGCTGGCCGAGTCCATCGGCCCCCGCCTGGCCAAGGCCGCGGTTGCCGCCACCTTCGACGGGGTCGAGGTCGATCTGAGCGCCGAGCTCCCCGACGGCGCCCTGGTCACCATCGTCACCGCCGACACCGACGCCGGACGGGCGGTGCTCCGTCATTCCACCGCCCATGTGCTGGCCCAGGCCGTGCTCCGCTTGTGGCCCGGAGCCCACTACGCCATCGGTCCGGTCATCGAGGATGGCTTCTACTACGACTTCGAGCTCCCCGCCGGCGGCCACTTCAGCGACGACGACCTCGAGCGAATCGAGGCCACCATGCGCAAGATCATGGCCGAGGACCAGCCCTTCGTCCGGCACGAGCACACCATCCTCGAAGGTCTCGAGCTCTTCGAGGACCAGCCGTTCAAGCGGGAGATCATCGAGGCGGTGGCCGAGGGCCGGGACGAGGTGGACGCGGCCGCCGACGCCGACGGAGAGTCTCCGGTTTCGACCTACTGGAACTCGCCCGCGTTCACCGACCTGTGCCGCGGCCCTCACGTGCCGTCCACCCTCCGTCTCGGCCATTTCGCCCTCATGCGGGTGGCCGGGGCCTACTGGCGGGGAGACGAGAAGCGCCAGCAGCTCCAGCGCATCTACGGCACGGCGTGGGAGTCCGACAAGGCGCTGGCCGGGCACCTCCACCGTCTGGAGGAGGCGGAGCGCCGTGACCACCGCAAGCTCGGTGCCGAGCTGGATCTCTTCTCGTTCCCCGAGGAGATCGGCTCGGGTCTGGCCGTGTTCCATCCGAAGGGCGGTACCGTCCGCCGTCTCATGGAGGACTACTCTTATCAGCGCCACCGGGCCGCGGGCTACGAGTTCGTGACCACACCGCACATCTCCAAGGCGGACCTCTTCCAGACGTCGGGCCATCTCGAGTGGTTCGCCGAAGGGATGTTCCCTCCCATGGAGGTCGACGGCGGGCAGACCTACTACCTGAAGCCGATGAACTGCCCGTTCCACGTGCTGATCTTCAAGAGCCGTCAGCGTTCCTATCGAGAGCTCCCCCTCCGGCTCTTCGAGTTCGGCTCCGTCTACCGGTACGAGAAATCCGGTGTCGTGCACGGGCTGACCCGGGTGCGGGGCATGACCCAGGACGACGCCCATCTCTTCTGTACCCGCGAGCAGATGGCGGGCGAGCTGCATGCCACGCTCACCTTCGTGCTCTCCCTGCTTCGCGATTTCGGGTTGGAGGAGTTCTATCTCGAACTGTCCACCCGGCCCGAGGGCAAGGCCGTGGGCACGATGGAGGAGTGGGAGGAGGCGACCGAGGTGCTCCGCACGACTGCGTTGTCGATGGGTCTCGAGCTGCGGATGGACGAAGGCGGCGGTGCCTTCTACGGACCGAAGATCTCCGTGCAGGCACGCGACGCAATCGGTCGGACCCACCAGATGTCCACCATCCAGTTGGACTTCCAGACGCCCCAGCGCTTCGAGGCGGAGTACATCGGGGCCGACAACGTCCGCCACCGCCCGATCATGATCCACCGGGCCCTCTTCGGCTCGGTGGAGCGCTTCTTCGCAATCCTGCTCGAGCATTACGCCGGCGCCCTCCCGACCTGGCTCTCGCCCGAACAGGTCTGTGTCCTCGGAGTGCGCGACGACCACGAGCGGTACGCCCACAAGGTGGCGGACCGGCTGCGGGCGATCGGGGCGCGGGTGACGGTCGACCCGGCCGACGAGAAGCTCGGGGCACGGATCCGCAAGGCCAAAGTGCTCAAGATCCCCTACATCCTGGTGGTGGGGGACGACGACGTGAACGCCGGCACGGTCGGGGTCAACCGCCGGGGCAGCGATCGGCCCGAACGGGACGTCGAGCTCATGGAGTTCACCGAGATGCTGGAGCGGGAGATCGCCGAGCGGCGCCTGCCCGAATCCGGTCCGTGACCCTCGACATCCTGTGGGCCGGATGGCGGAGCGAGTACGTCACCACGGTGGCCCCGCCGGCGCGTACCGCGGCCGCCGACCATCCCGGGGACGACCAGGCCCGGTGCGTCTTCTGCCGGATCGTGGCCAGTGGGCCGCCTTCGGCCGACAACGGGGTGCTCTGGCGCGGAGATCTCACCCTTGCCGTTCTCAACGCCTTTCCCTATGCCTCCGGCCACCTGATGGTGGTGCCCGACCGGCATGTGGGCTCGCTCGGCGGGCTCACCGACGACGAGGGTGCCGAGATGTGGTGGGCGTTGCGACGGGGGGTGGCTGCGCTCGAGGAGGCGTTCGGCCCCGAAGGGATCAACCTGGGTGCCAACCTGGGAGAGGCGGCCGGGGCGGGCATCCCCCGGCACCTCCATCTGCATGCGGTGCCCCGCTGGGTGGGCGACACCAACTTCATGACCGCGGTGGCCGACACGCGGGTGCTCCCCGAAACCCTGATGGCCACCTGGGAACGGATCCACCGGGTGTGGCCCGAGTGAGTCCCGGTGCGCCTCGGCGGCCCGGAATCGAACAACGGCAACGGGCGTTGACGCCAGGGCATGGTGGTTGGGACGACCGGGACGAGACCAGAGCCACGAGACCACGGAGCACCCGGAATCCGGCCGACAGTGAGATTGAGCCGACAGTGAGATTGAGCCGACAGTGAGATTGAGCCGACAGTGAGATTGAGCCGACAGTGAGAGAGAGCGGGGTCGGGATGCAGGTCAAAGAACTCGGGCACCTGGTGCTCTATGTGAAGGACGTCGAGCGTTCGGCGGCCTTCTACGGCCAGATCCTCGGATGGGAGCCGGTGTTCCCCGACAGCCCGGGCATTCCTGCTGCCGCCTTCTCGTCGGGCCGCACCCACCACGAGCTTCTGCTCATCGAGGTGGGGGAGGGGGCCACGCCCCAGCCCCAAGGCCGTCACCTCGGTCTGTACCACTTCGGCCTCAAGATCGGCGACAGCGACGACGAGCTGCGGGAGGCGGTGGTCCGCCTCGAGCAGGCCGGAGTCAGCATCGTGGGAGCCAGCGACCACACGGTGACCCACAGCCTCTACATCCTCGATCCGGACGGCAACGAGATCGAGCTGTACATCGACGTGCCCGGGGTGGACTGGAAGGCGGATCCCGAGCTGGTCATGGCCCCGATCAGGCCATTGGTGCTCTAGGGGCGACACCTCGCCTGCCGGCGCCGAGGGTGGACGGCCGTCTCGAGGGCCGGCATCCCCGGGCCCATCGCCGGCAATGGCTCGGGGGCGGTGAGAGACCTGCTTGCTCCAGCTAGCAGATGCTAGAGTTGACCGAGCTTCCTGGAGGGAATTCATGTTCGACGGGCGATGGCGCGGTGCGGTTGACCGGAGTACGGGTCCCGTCGGTCAGCGGTTGCACCGATACGGTGTCACCGCCGACATGCTCACCGCCACCGGGCTGGTGTCGGCCACCGCCACGGCAGTGGCCGTCGGGATGGGCTATCTCCACCTGGCCATCTTCCTGTTGATCCTGACCGGTCTCCACGACCTGCTGGACGGGCCGGTGGCCAAGGCGTCGGGGACGACATCGGTGCGGGGCGCCTTCTTCGATTCGGTGACCGACCGGGTGGCGGACGCGCTGATCCTCGGCGGCGTGGCCTGGTACCTGGCGTCGACCCATCCCGGCCATCTCGTCCTGTTGCCCTTCGCGGTGCTCGGCGCCACCTCGCTGGTGTCCTACCAGCGGGCCAAGGCCGAATCGCTGGGCCTCTCGGCCAAGGGCGGGCTGATGGAGCGGGCGGAGCGGATGATCCTGCTCGGCATCGGGTTCTTGTCACCGCTCTTCCTGGTCCCGGTGCTCTGGGTCATGCTGGCCCTCACCATGGTGACCGCGGTGGGACGGTTCGCCAAGGTCTGGCGTCTGGCCGAGGCCCCGGTTCCGGTGGCCACGCCCCGGCGGCATCGCCGTTCCCGCAGTGTCACCCGTTCCGAGGGCCGGAAGACGTCGGCGTCACCGTCGCGGTGGCGGGCACGCCGCCAGGGCGAGTTGTCCAGCCGGTCGGGTCGGGCCTGGCGAGCTCGGCACGCGCGCCAGGGCATCCGGCAACGGACCGGGCGCCGGCACACCTGAGTCGGCCCGGCAGACGACAGATCGAGGACGAGGGCTCGTGAACAAGGGGCAAGCGGTGTTCCGCACCTACACCACGCTCGGCCGGTGCCTGTCCGCGCTGCCCGAGACGGTGGCACTGAGCGTGGCCAACCTGGCCGGGGACGTGATGTTCAAGGTGCGCGACGAACATCGTGAGATGGTCTCGACCAATTTGCAGCGGGTCCTCGGAGCCGATCCCGACGACGCCGACGACCGGGTCATCCTCGATCGGTGGGCACGCCGGTCGTTTCGGGCCTACGCTCGGTACTGGGTTGAAGGAGCCCGGCTCGGGCGGACGCCGCCGATCGAGGTCGAGCAGCGCACGTTCGTTCAGGGCCTGAGCTATCTGGTGGAAGGGATGGCAGCCGGAAAGGGCGTCATCATGGCACTACCGCATGTCGGGAGCTGGGAGTTCGGGGGTGCGTTTCTGGCCACGCAGGGCCTGCCCATGACCGCGGTTGCCGAGCGGATCGAGCCGCCGGAACTGTTCGAGTTCTTTGTCGAGCAGCGTGCCGCCATGGGGCTGACCATCGTGCCGCTGGACGGGTCGTCGGGAAGCTCGGTGATCTCCACCCTGCGCCGGGGTGGGCTGGTCGGTCTGCTCAGCGATCGCGATCTGGCCGGCAACGGCGTCGAAGTGGAGTTCTTCGGCGAGACGACCACCATGCCTGCGGGCCCGGCCACGCTGGCCATCCGGACCGGTGCACAGCTGGTGACCGGCGCTGTCTACAGCGGTCCCGGTCGCGACCACCGCGCCGTCGTGCAGCCGCCGCTCGACACGACCCGTCGCGGCTCCCTGCGGGAGGACGTGACCCGGCTCACCCAGGGGATCGCCGGCCGCTTCGAGGGGCTGATCCGGCAGGCTCCCGATCAGTGGCACGTCTTCCAGCCGCTGTGGCTGGCCGATCGGGTAGCCGCCACGTGACCAAGTTCGAGAGTCGCCCCCTCGCCGGGGACGCCGAGTTCGAGGCACTCGGACGTCCGGTGATCGTGAACGGTGCTCCGGACCGGTCGGCCCCGTCGCGCCCGGTTCCCGACCTCACGGTCGGCAACGGATCGAGGCCGACGGGCGAGCCGCGGTTCCACTCGCTCAACGAACAGGACTTCGACGTGATCGCGGTGATCGGCGCCACCGGCCGGTTCATCTTCGTGAGTGCGTCGGCCGAGCGCCTCTTCGGGTACGACGTCAGCAATGTCGTGGGACTCGATGCGTTCGGGCTCTTCGACTCCTTGAGCATCGAGCCGGTACGGGCCCTCTTCAGCGATCTGGTGGCGCGTCGGCGGCTGTCCGTCTCCCTCGAGATGCGCACGGTGCGGGCCGACGGGAAGCCGATCGACCTCGAGGTCGTGGCGGCCAACCACCTCGACGATCCCATCGGCGGGATCGTCGTCAACATCCGTGACATCACCGAGCACAAGGACCTCGAGCAGCGGGTCCTCGATGTGGACCGCCGGCAGGCCACGATCATCGAGTCCCTGGCCGACGGGGTGATGATGGTGGATGCCGACGGCACCGTGGTGCGGGTGAACGAGGCGTTCGAGGTGATGTTCGAGGCCCCCCGGGTACGTCTGATCGGCCGGCGCATCGGGGATCTCGCGGATTCGGCCCGCTCGAAGGGCCTCGAGGTCATCGACGTCGACGGTGAGACGGTGGACGTGCGCGCCGACCCCATCGGGCAGGCCCTGCAGCACGGCCGGCGGTCGGTCGGGGTCGTGCACGGGATCCTGCGCAAGGGGAGACCGGCGATGTGGGTCAGGAGCAACACCCAGGCCATGTTCGGGGCGGACGGGCTCATCGCCGGCGCGGTGGCCTCGTTCAGCGACGTCACCGCGGCCCGCAGGTCGGCGGTCGAGCTCCGCCGGGAGGAACAGTTCCTCCAGGTGCTCCTGGACACGCTCGAAGAGGGCATCGTGGCCTGCGACGACGAAGGGCGCATCACGGTGTTCAACCCGGCCGCACGCCAGCTCCACGGGTTCGACCGGGAAGACGACCCGATCGGTACGATCCCCACCGACCAGGGGCTCCGCCGCCCGGATGGATCGCCCATGGCCCAGCGTGAGAATCCTCTGATCAGAGCCATGTCGGGCGAGCAGTTGCGCGACATCGAGATCATCCTCGAGTCGCGCAACGGCGATCAGCGCAAGGTCAGCGTCAACGGCCAGGCCCTGGTGGACGAAGAGGGCTCGATGCTCGGGGCGGTCGTGGCCATGCACGACGTCACCGAGCAGAAGCTCAACGAGGAGCGACTGGCCGAGATGGCCCTCCACGACCCCCTCACCGGCCTGGCCAATCGGACGCTGCTGGCCGAACGGCTGCAAGAAGCCATCGACGCCCTGGCCCGGCGCTTGCCGGCGGTGTACCCCGGAGAGTCCGGCGGGCAACCGGGGGTGGCGGTCTTCCTGCTCGACCTGGACGAGTTCAAGGAGATCAACGACGTGCTCGGGCACGACGTGGGGGACGACATGCTCGTGGCCGTGGCCCGCAGACTCTTGGCCATCGTGCGCCCCACCGACACGGTTGCCCGGCTGGGCGGGGATGAGTTCGTCGTGGTCTGCGACGTGGAGAGCGGGGAGGAAGAGATGCTCCGCATCGCCGAGCGCATCTCCACCGCGCTGGCCCGGCCCTACCGCATCGACGGACGGACGTTGTCGGTCCTGGCGTCGGTGGGCGGCGTGTTCGCCGACAATCCCGACACGGACCCGTCCCGACTGTTGAGCCGGGCCGACGATGCCATGTACGGGGTCAAATGGAGCCGTCGCCGGGAACGCCGATCGATGATGGACTGACCGGTTGGTGGAGAACGCCGGCCCGTCGAGTTCGTCGCTCCGCATCGCACTGGTCTGCCCGTACAGCCTGTCCCGGCCCGGTGGGGTGCAGGGTCAGGTGATCGGGCTGGCCCGGGCCCTCGAGGCCGACGGTCACCATGCCACCGTGTTCGCTCCTCTCGACGATGCCAAGGACGCTCCGACCGGGGTCGACCTGGTGGCCACCGGCCGTTCGGTCTCGCTGCCGGCCAACGGCTCGGTGGCTCCGGTCAGCCTTTCGGTCCGATCCGCGGCCCGTGCCCTCCACGCCCTCACGTCGATGTCCTTCGACGTGGTGCACGTGCACGAGCCCTTCACACCCGGCCTGCCCTACGGGCTCCTGGTGGGCCGGGGCGTCCCTCCCTTGGTGGCCACGTTCCACCGCAACGGCGACAGCGCCCTGTACACCCTGCTCGGCCCCGTGGTCCGTCGGTTGGCCCGTCGACTGGCCGTCCGAACGGCCGTGTCCGAGGCGGCGCGGGCCACGGCGTGGCACGCACTCGGCGGCACCTACGAGGTCGGGTTCAACGGGATCGAGATGGACCGCTATCGAGACGCCGTCCCGTGGCCGACCGACCGGCCGACCATCCTGTTCCTCGGCCGCCACGAGGAGCGGAAGGGTTTGCGCGTCCTCCTCGAGGCGTTCGACCGACTGGCCGCCGGGCCGGGCGCCGAACCCTACGGCGCCGACCACGGACGGCCGTTGCTGTGGATCGCAGGCGACGGACCGCACTCCGAGTCCCTCCGGCGTGAGCACCCCGGGTCGTCCGACGTCGTCTGGCTCGGCGTCCTCCCCGAGGACGAGAAGGTGAGGCGGCTGGCGGCGGCCGACGTCCTGTGCGCGCCGTCGCTCGGCGGTGAGTCGTTCGGCATGGTGCTCCTCGAGGCCATGGCGGCTCGCACACCGGTGGTGGCCAGTGACATCGACGGCTACCGGTCGGCGGCCGATGGGTGCGCGGTGCTGGTTCCTCCGGGCGACCGGCCGCTGCTGGCCGATGCCCTGGCCGGGGTCCTCGCCGGGGAGCTGGCGGTGTCCGGCTGCGTGACCGGGGGCGATCGGGAGGCACCCCGCCGGTGCTGGCTCTCGGCCGCTGCCCGTCGAGCCGAACGATGGTCGATGCCGCGGTTGGCCGGGTGGTACGAGGGTTGGTACCGCTCGGCGATGGTCGGGCCCCGGCCCTGAGCGGCCGTACACTGCTCGGACCATGAGTGAATCCAAGGATCCTTCCGAGCCCGGCGGACCAGCGGGGACGCCCGGTGCCCAGGGTCGGTCGTCCACCGGCGGTCGGAACCCCTCGGGCCCGGGCGGTTCGCCGGGATCGAGTTCGGGCCGGTCCACGAACTCGAACAGGAACCGCAACCGCAACCGCAACCGGGGAGGCGGAGCCGGTCGTGGGGGGAGCGGGCCGTCGTCGGGTGGCAACAGCGACTCGAAGGCACGCGGCGGCCAGGGCGGAGGACAGGGAGGTGGACGGGCCGGGTCGTCGTCGGGCAAGGGCGGTGGGGGGTCGCGGAGCTCCTCGGGGAACAGATCGTCGTCTCCGTCGTCGAGATCCGGCGGCCAGCGCGGTGGGGCCACGAAACAGGGCCCGGCGACCGGTGGGGCGGTCCCGCCGCGGACCGCGTCGACACCGTCCGTGTCGGCCGTCGACCGCTCGGGCGAGGGCACCGAGGAGTCCGCCGCCGTCCACGCCAACCGACGTCGGGCCATGATCATCTGCTTGACGCCCGCGCTCGTGGCCGGCGTGCTGGTGGCCGTGGTCCTTGCGCTGGCCGGACTCCCGCTGGTCGGCGCCGTGGCGCTGGTGGCGGTCACCGTCGTCCTCGCACTCTGGTTGTGGCGGGTCGCGCCTGATGTTGTCGTCCGAGCCGTGGGTGGCACCCCGAGCGATGAGTGGGAGTATCCGCGGCTGGACAATCTGGTTGACGGACTGTGCGCCACCATGGGCCTTCCCCGACCGACCATCTGCGTGGTCGAGAGCGCCGTCCCCAACGCCATGGCCGTCGGGCGGGATCCCGAGTCGGCCAAATTGGTGGTGACGTCGGGCCTCGACGATTCGCTGACCCTGGTCGAGCTCGAAGGGGTGTTGGCGCACGAACTGGTCCACATCAAGCGGCACGACACCGTGGTTGCCGCCCTCGCTGTCGTGGCCACCGTCCCCTGGGCCGTAATCAGGGGAACCGAGTTCGGGGCCGAACGGGTGCACACGCTCATCGGCCGGGGCCGGGAGTTCTCGGCCGACCAGCGCGCCGCAGTCGTGGTGCGCTATCCCCCCGGCATCGGCTCGGCCCTCGAGACCATGGTGGGCCGTTCTGCGGCGCCAGACCGTTCTGCGGCGGCAGACCGTTGGCCCCCCGGCAAGGGCCGGGTCGCCGCCCTCACCCGGTGGCTCTGGATCGACCCGATGGCCGGTACCGACCGCACCACCCCGGTGGAGGGCAACCTCGACGACACCGGGGTGCGGGCGGCCGCGCAATCGCTCCGCTGACAGGCCGGAGCGACGCCGACGTTCAGTCGACCCCCGGGCACAGGTCGGTGTCCTCGTGAGCCAACGCCCACTCCGAATTGCTGGCGAACAGATGGTCGCGGAGCTTGCGGAGCAGGACGGCCAGGGTCTCTTCCTCCTCGGCCGTATAGAGGTTGCTCAGTAGCTCGTCGATGTGGGCCAGGTGGTCGGGGATGGCCCGGTCCATCAGCGCCTGACCGGCGGGGGTCAACACCGCGAACGCGCCCCTGCGGTCCTCGGGGCAGACCCTCCGCACGACCAGATCCTGCTCGACGAGGCGGTCGACCGACCTGGTGAGCCCGCTCGGGGTCAGGGAGGTCTGAGCCGCCAACTCGCTCATCCTCAGCTCCGAGCCGGGGGAGCGGGCCAGACGGATGAGCACGTCGAACGACTGGTTGGAAAGTGCCCGCTCCGACTCGAACCGGCGTTGGAACACCCTTCGAAGCCCGGCCGCCGATTCGAAGAGCAGGCCGACCGTCGTCAGCCGCTCGTCATCCGTCACCACGGTTCGTCCCATGTTTCGCATTCTACAGGATGGGTAAGGGTACTTGCACTAGCAAGTAATTGAGAGTATAGTTGTTGATGCAAGCAACTTCGGGAGCCAGGGTGCGACCGGAGGAGGAAGCAACGAGGACGAGTACCCGACAGCGAGTGCCGAGGAAGAAAGAAGGAACAGACATGTCAACCGAGACCACAGTGACCAGCAGGACCGTCAACGGAGTGGAGTACCCGGCGGTGGGGACGTACGTCATCGACCCGTCGCATTCAGAGCTGGGCTTCGCCGTGCGGCACCTGGCCGTGTCCAAGGTGCGCGGTCGTTTGAGCACATTCGAGGGCACCCTCGAGCTCGCCGAGGACCCGACCCGGTCCAAGGCGTCGGTGACCATCGACGCGACGAGCGTGGACACCCGTGAGGAGACGCGCGACAACCATCTGCGCACCAACGACTTCTTCGACGTCGAGAACCATCCCTCGTGGACCTTCACCAGCACATCCATCAAGGCCGAGAGCCCGACCGAGTTCAAAGTCGTCGGTGACCTGACCATCCGCGGTGTGACCAAGCCGGTAACCCTCCACGTCACGTACGAAGGTGTCGTGCAGGACCCGTGGGGCAACCATCGGGTGGGCTTCAGTGGATCGACGTCCATCAACCGTGATGAGTTCGGCGTCTCCTTCGGTGCCGTGGCGGACGCCAGCGGGAGCATCCTGCTGGCCAAGAAGGTCGACATCCAGATCGAGCTCGAGGCAGTGCTCCAGGCCTGAGCCCGGCCGACCTCCCCGAACGCCGCCGACACCGGCCGTCCCATGGGGGCGGCCGGTGTCGCATGTCCGGGCTGTGGTCATGATGGCGGAGGGTAGAATGGCTCCATGGGTGACCCGATGACCGAAGCACACACGGCAGGGGACGAACGTCCGACCGGCACCTTCACGGTCAAACGGGGGCTGGCCGAGATGTTGCGCGGCGGGGTCGTGATGGACGTGGTCGATGCCGAGCAGGCCAAGGTGGCCGAGGACGCCGGGGCGGTGGCGGTCATGGCCCTCGAGCGGGTGCCGGCCGACATCCGGCGTGACGGCGGGGTGGCCCGGATGAGCGACCCCGCGTTGATCGAGGGGATCAAGGCCGCGGTGACGGTCCCGGTGATGGCCAAGGCCCGCATCGGCCACTTCGCCGAAGCCCAGGTGCTGGCGGCCCTCGGCGTCGACTACATCGACGAGAGCGAGGTGCTGACGCCGGCCGACGAAGCCAACCACATCGTCAAATGGGGGTATGAGGTGCCGTTCGTGTGCGGCGCCACCAACCTCGGGGAGGCCCTGCGCCGGATCTCGGAGGGTGCGGCGATGATCCGTTCCAAGGGCGAGGCAGGGACAGGCAACATCGTGGAGGCGGTCCGGCACCTGCGGTCGATCCTCGGGGACATCCGGCGGGTGACCGAGGCCGACTCGGCCGAGCGATATGGCTGGGCCAAGGAGTTGGCCGCTCCCATCGGCCTGGTCGAAGAGGTCGCCGCCACCGGGCGCCTTCCGGTGCCGCTGTTCTGTGCCGGGGGGATCGCCACGCCGGCCGACGCCTCGCTCGTCATGCAGCTCGGAGCCGAGGCGGTGTTCGTGGGATCAGGGATCTTCAAGAGCGCCAACCCGTCGCGGATGGCCCGCGCCATCGTGGAGGCCACTGCCCACTACACCGATGCCGATCTCGTGGCCAAGGTCTCGACGGGCCTCGGCGAGGCCATGGCCGGCCAGGAGATGGGCACGCTCGGGGTGCATCTGGCCGAACGTGGCTGGTGACCGCCAGCCTGGTCGGCCGCGCAGAGGATGGTGAGGATGGGACTGGGCGTTCTCGCCCTCCAGGGTGACGTCCGAGAACATGTGGCCGCGGTGGAATCGCTGGGCGAGCGGGTCCGCATGGTGCGGGAGCGAGCCGACGTCGTTGGGCTCGAGGGGCTGATCATCCCCGGCGGTGAGTCGACCACCCTCTCGATGCTCCTGGAGTCCTCCGGCCTGTTCGATCCCCTGGCCGAGGCGTTGGCCGCGGGCCTCCCGGCCTTCGGCACCTGCGCCGGGATGATCCTGTTGGCCGAGACGGTGCTCGATGGGCGTGACGACCAGCGCCGTTTCGGAGCCATCGACCTGACCATCCGGCGGAACGGGTACGGCCGCCAGGTGGCCTCGTTCGAGTCTGACATCGCGGTCTCGGGGCTCGGGGATGAGCCGGTCCACGCCGTCTTCATCCGCGCTCCGGTGGTCGAGCGGGCCGGCCCACAGGTCGACGTGCTGGCCACATTGCCTTCGGCCGGGCACGGACGGGACGGCCGGCAGGAGAGCGGCGGCGATGAGGGCGGGGCCCCGTCCCTGCAGCAGCGTCCCGTCGTCTGTCGGCAGGGCCCGGTCCTGTGCACCTCGTTCCATCCTGAGTTGACAGGCGATCGTAGGCTTCATCAGCTGTTCGTGGAGATGACCAAAGAGGGGAGGCGATAGCCCGTGTCGGGACACTCCAAATGGGCCACCACCAAGCACCAGAAGGGGGCCAAGGACGCGGCCCGGGCCAAGGTGTTCGCCAAGATCATCCGCCAGGTCGAGGTGGCCGCCCGCGAGGGCGGAAGCGACATGACCGCCAATGCCAGCCTCCGGACCATGTACACCAAGGCGCGGGATGCCTCGGTGCCCATCGACACCATCGAACGGGCGATCAAGCGGGGTTCCGGCGAGCTGGAGGGCGTCCGCTACGAGTCGATCTCCTACGAGGGTTACGCCCCCGCCGGCGTGGCCGTGATCGTTGAGTGTCTGTCCGACAACCGCAACCGCACGGGATCGGAGATCCGGAACCTGTTCAACAAGAACGGCGGGAGCATGGCCGAACCCGGCGCGGTGAGCTGGCAGTTCGAGCGCAAGGGGGTCATCGCCGTCCCGAAGTCCTTCGACGAGGACCAGATCCTCGAGGTGGCGATGGAGGCCGGGGCCGAAGACCTGAGCGATGACGGGGAGCAGTGGACCGTGACCTCTGCGCCCGCCGACCTGGTGGCCGTGCACGACGCGCTGGCGGCGGCGTCGCTGAACCCGGGGGCGTCGGAGCTGACCATGGTGCCCACCTCGACGGTCGAGGTCGGGTCCGAATCCGAGGCCAAGCGGGTGCTCCGGCTGATCGAGGCCCTCGACGACCACGACGACGTGCAGAACGTCTACTCCAACTTCGACATCCCCGACGCGGTGATGGCCGCCTACGAAGGTTGACCCTGGGCGTCTGGCCGCCTCCGGCTCGCCGATCTCGGGCCATCCCTCCACCGGCGGCCCGGGCACGGTAGCATCGAACGCATGTTCGTCCTGGGCATCGATCCCGGTCTGTCCCGTTGCGGGTACGGCGTTGTCACCCGCCGGGGCGGGTCCCTCGCCGCCGTGGCCGGCGGTGTCATCTCGACCGAACCCACCATGCCCCTGCCCGACCGCCTCCGCACGCTGGCCGATGAGCTGCGGGCCCTGGTGGCGGAGTTCAAACCCGAGTCGGTGGTTGTGGAGCGGGTGTTCTTCCAGGTCAATGCGCGCACGGCGATGGCGACCGGTCAGGCTGCCGGCGTGGCTCTGGTGGCCGCAGCCGAATCGGGGTGCCAGGTGGCCCAGTACACGTCCAACGAGGTCAAGCAGGCCCTGGTCGGGTACGGCGGTGCCACCAAGGAGCAGGTGCAACGGATGGTGGCCTCGGTCCTCGGCCTGGCCGAACCTCCGCGTCCGCCGGACGTGGCCGACGCCCTGGCCCTGGCCGCCTGCCATCTCACCACCCAACCCCTGCGCCGCGCCGTGGCCGTGGCCACCGGGGAGGCGCCGTGATCGGTTCGCTGCGGGGTGCGCTCCTCGACCGTCCGTCCCCCGGCGAGGTGATCGTCGAGGTCGGGGGGGTGGGCTACCGGGCCTCGGTCCCGACGTCGGTGTCGGCGGGTCTCGGCGGGCAGGGGAGCGAGGTCTTCCTCCATGTGCACACCCATGTGCGTGAGGACGCCATCGTCCTGTTCGGCTTCGCCCACGCCGACGAGCGGCGCTGTTTCGAGGCCCTGCTGGGCGCCCACGGGGTGGGCCCGTCACTGGCCCTGGCCATCTTGTCGTCGATGTCTCCGGCGGCACTGTCCACCGCGGTCCTCGAGGACGACGTGGACACGCTGTGCCTGGTGCCCGGCGTCGGGAAGAAGACGGCCGCCCGGCTGCTCCTCGAGCTGAAGGCCCGGCTCGATCTCCCCACCTTGGGAGGCGGCGGCACCGGAAGCGGCAGCGAGGGATCACCCCGTGGCGAGGTCAGGGCGGCCCTGGTCGAACTGGGGTACGGCCCCGACGAGATCCGCGAGGTGATGGACGTGGTCGACGAGGATGATCCAGTCGAGGAGATGGTACGGAGCGCACTGCGCCAGCTGGCTCGGAATCGATGACGCCCCAGGCGAGACGCGAGGTGCTCACGGATGGCGTGCCGGTGGCCGCGGTGCCGGCCGACGGGATCACGGGGGCACCCGAGGGAGGACCTCCGGGTGGGGTCCGGCCCGTCGATCCTGAGGTCGGCCCGGCAGAGGAGGCGGAGGACGCCGGGCTCAGGCCTCGCACCCTCGACGAGTTCGTCGGGCAGGGCCAACTCACCGAGCACCTCCGCATCGTCATCGAGGCGGCGCTGAAACGGCAGCAACCGGTCGACCACCTGCTGTTCGCCGGGCCTCCGGGCCTGGGCAAGACCTCCCTCGCCGGGATCGTGGCCGCGGAGATGGGAGTCGGGCTCAGGATCACCGCCGGCCCCGTGCTCGTCCGGTCCGGTGACCTGGCCGCACTCCTCACCGATCTCCAGGAGGGTGACGTGCTGTTCATCGACGAGATCCACCGGCTCCACCGTTCGGTGGAGGAGATCCTCTATCCGGCCATGGAAGACTTCAAGCTGGACATCCTCATCGGCAAGGGCCCGACGGCGCGCAGCATCCGGCTCGACCTCCCCCGCTTCACCCTGGTCGGGGCCACCACCCGGACAGGGCTGGTGGCCGGCCCGCTGCGCGACCGGTTCGGGTTCGTCGGCCGCCTCGACCACTACGACGTCGACGAGCTGCAGGCCATCGTCACCCGATCCGCCGGCATCCTGGCCGTTCCCATCGACGTCGAGGGTGCCCGCCGTATCGCCGAGCGGTCGCGAGGCACCCCCCGCATCGCCAACCGGCTGCTGCGCCGGGTGCGGGACTTCGTCGAGGTCCGGGCCGAGGGGACGATCACCTCGGCGGCGGCGGTCACCGGTCTCGAGGTGTTCGGCGTGGACGAGCTCGGCCTCGACAAGGTCGACCGGTCGATCCTCGACGTCCTGTGCCGCCGTTTCGCCGGCCGGCCGGTGGGCCTCACCACCCTGGCCCAGTGCATCGGCGAGGAGCCCGACACCATCGAGGATGCCTACGAGCCGTACCTCCTCCAGCAGGGGCTCCTCCAGCGCACCACCCGCGGCCGCATCGCCGCGCCCCGGGCCTGGGCCCACCTCGGTCTGAGCCCGGTCGAGTCCACCCTGCTCTGAGCGGTCGGTTCGCTTCCGGTCGCTGCCGGTTCGCGTCCGGTCGGGCCGGGTCTGTTCGGGTCGATCGCCGGGCGCTCCAGGTCTCCGGCACGCCGCCGGACCGACGGAAGCCGGGCATCGGTCATCCACACGTCGGACCCGACGAGGTCTGCCACCATGGTGGCCATGTCGGAGCTCGTCTCGGATCCGGTCCTCCGCCACCCAGGCACCCCGGTCGGGGTGCCCATGGACGCGTACGACTACGGCCTCCCTGACGACCTCATCGCCCAGGAGCCGATCGAGCCGCGGAGCGCGGCCCGCCTGTTGGTCGGGCCCGGCCTGACCGGCGACGGGGCGATCGGGCATGCGACCATGGCCGACCTCCCCCGGTTGCTGCGACCCGGCGATGTGGTGGTCGTGAACGAGACCCGGGTGCTGCCCGCCCGGCTGGATCTGATCAAGGCCACAGGGGGGCATGCCGAGGTGCTGCTGCTCGAGCCGGTGGAGGGTGCCACCGCGGTGTGGGAGGCACTCGTCCGCCCCGGGCGACGGTTGCCCGATCCCACGCCGCTCTTCGAATCGGCGTCCGGGCCGCCGGTGATGGAGGTCCGGGCCGCGCCCGACGGGACCGACGATGGTCGGCGCCTGGTCAGGCTCATCGACCCCTCGGTGGTGGAGCGCGCCGGCCGGGTGCCGCTCCCGCCCTACATCCACCAGAGCCTCGGTGATCCGGACCGCTACCAGACGGTGTACTCGAGGCCGCGGAGCCTCGGGGAACAGTCGGTCGCCGCCCCCACGGCCGGGCTGCACTTCACCCCGGAGCTCCTCGACGCGTGCCGGGGCGCGGGGGCGGTCGTGGCCGGGGTGGACCTCGCCATCGGTCTCGACACCTTCCGTCCCGTGACCGCCCCCACCCCCGAGGAGCACGTGATCCACTCCGAGCGCTACTCGGTCCCGGCCGCCACCATGGCCGCCTGTGCCGATGCCGATCGGGTGGTGGCGGTGGGGACGACGGCGGTGCGGGCTCTCGAAACCGCGGCGGCCACCGGCCTGCTGGCCGGTCGGACCGACCTGTACATCCGCGGCGAGTACGACTTCGAGGTGGTCGACGTGCTTGTCACCAACTTCCATCTGCCCCGGTCGAGCCTGCTGCTGCTGGTCGAGGCCTTCTGCGGACCGGTCTGGCGCCAGCTGTACGCCAGGGCCGTGGCCGAGCGGTACCGGTTCCTCTCCTTCGGCGACGCCATGGTGGTGGGCCGTGGCTCCCGGCGCCGTGGTTCGGGATGAACCGGGTCCGGGTCGAGATCACCTCCAGCGACGGCGCGGCGCGGACCGGGGTGGTGCACACGTGTCGGGGCACCTACTCGATCCCCGCGTTCATGCCCGTGGGTACCCGGGGAGCGGTCAAGGCCCTCGACAGCGCCGATCTCGACGCGCTGGGGGTCGAGACGGTGCTCGCCAATACCTACCACCTGATGCTCCGTCCCGGCGCCGCCACCGTCGCCGCTCTCGGTGGGCTGCACCGTTTCGCCGGCTGGTCCGGTCACACCCTCACCGATTCCGGCGGCTACCAGGTCCACTCGCTGCGACCGGCGGTCGACGACGACGGCGTCACCTTCGGGTCGGTCTACGACGGCGAGCGTGTCCGGCTCACCCCCGAATCCGCCGTCGTGGCCCAGGGTCTCATCGGGGCCGATATCCAGATGGTGCTCGATGTCTGCGCCACGCTGCCGGCGCCGGCCGAGGTGCTGCGGGAGGCCGTGGAACGGACGGCGTCGTGGGCCGCCCGGGCGGCCGCGTGCCACGACCGACTGGAAGCCAGACCGGAGGGCCAGGCCCTCTTCGGGATCGTGCAGGGGGGTACCGATCCGGCGCTGCGGACCGAGAGCGCCCGGCGAACCGTCGAGCTCGGATTCGACGGGTACGGGATCGGGGGCCTGTCGGTGGGCGAGCCCCGCCCTGCCATGCTCGAAGCCCTCGCCGCCACCGTGCCCCATCTGCCCACCGACCGTCCCCGGTACCTGATGGGCGTGGGGGATCCCGTGGGCCTGATGGAAGCGATCGCCCTCGGGGTCGACCAGTTCGACTGCGTGGCCCCCACCCGTCAGGCCAGGCACGGGGCCATGCTGACCAGCACGGGTCGCCTCAACCTGCGCAACGCCGTGCACGCGGGCGACGACCGGCCGCTCGACACCGCCTGCACCTGCTCGACGTGTGCGCGCTGGTCGAGGGGGTATCTCCGCCATCTGCTGATGGTGGGGGAGCCCACCGCCTGGCGCCTGCTCAGCATCCACAACCTGGCCTTTGTGCTCGGATTGATGGCCGAGGCCCGCAGGGCGATCGAGGACGGGCGCTTCGATGAACTGCGGGTGCGGACGGCGGAGGTGTGGACTGCCTGAGGGTGGCGGCACTTCATCCCGGATGCCCTGGGCTAGAGTCGGAACGCTGTGCCCACCTCCGACCCCTTCCGCGATCTCCGATGACGGCTGCCCTGGTCTTCCCCATCCTCGCCGCAGCGGCGAAGCCGAAGTCGAGCGGGAGCCCGGCTCTTTTGATCTTCGTGCTCATCGCGGCCGGCTTCTACTTCCTCATCTACCGCCCGCAACAGCGCAAGGCCAAGGTGGCCCGGGAGCAGACCAAGACCTTCGACGTCGGCGACGAAGTGCTCACTGCGGGCGGCATCGTCGGCCACATCATCGACATCGAGGACGACCGGGTGACGTTGGAGACCAGCGTCGGCGCCTCGTTCGTGGTGCTCAGGCAGTACGTGCTCCGCAAGCTGGAGGAGCCCGAGCCCACCGAGCCGGACGAGGACCTGTCCGACGACGGTGAGTACGACGACGAGCACCCGGCCGTGGCCGAGGACTCGGACGAAAGCGACGAGGAGGATCCGGGGGACAGCCGGACCCCGGGCACGACCACGACCGGGGACCATCCGGCCGGGCACGGCGGCGCCAACCCGACCGGTGATGAGAAGCATGGCCCCGACGGACAGCCGATCACCTGAGCACCGATGAAGAACAAACGCTCCCTGTGGGTCAGTCTGATCTCGGTGATCGCCATCGCGGTGATCGCCCTGACCGCCACCCTGGCCTCGGGTTGGACTCCGAAGCTGGGGCTCGACCTCGACGGGGGGCTGTCGGTCGTCTACCAGACCCATACGCCGGTCAACCAGGCGCAGCTGGACACCATCGTGACCATCCTCAACAACCGGGTCGACGCCGGGGGGGCCAGCGGGGCCACCGTGGCCAGCCAGGGGAAGAACCAGATATCGGTGCAGATCCCCGGTGAGAAGAACACCCAGCAGATCCTGGCCACCCTGGGCAACACCGCCCAGCTCTTCTTCCGGCCCGCCCTCTGCTACGCGCCGCCGCTGACGGTGGCCAAGGGGAAGACCCCGTCGACCGGCCCACTTCCCACCTGCTCGGCGTCGACCCAGCTGACCGCAGCCAACCTGCAGGTCACTCCGGACTCGAGCAATGTCAACGGCTACACCAGCAATACCAACATCAGTGCTGACCCCACGTTCGAGACCTACAGGTCCACCCCGCCGCTCGATGACAACAAGAACGACACGGTGCTGCTGCCGGGGACGGCGGCCGAGGGCTCCGGGCGCTACGTGCTGGCCCCGGCCCAGATGACCGGCACCGCCGTCAAATCGGCCAGCGCCCAGCTCAACAACGGGCAGTGGACGGTCAACCTGGTGCTCACGGGTACCGGCTCGACGCAGTGGGACGCCCTGGCCAAGCAGCAGTTCCACGCCATCATCGCCATCGACCTCGACGGCCAGGTCATCTCGGCGCCCATCACCCAGCCCACACAGGGGACGTTCACTCCGTTCAACGGCCAGGTGCAGATATCGGGCAGCTTCACCGAGGACCAGGCCAAGACGCTGGCCACCGAGTTCACCTATGGAGCCCTGCCGGTGAAGCTCGACCGGCTCACCGTCGAGACCGTCTCGCCCACCCTGGGCAAGGCCTCGCTGCACGCGGGTCTGATCTCGGGGCTGG
>JBEKIU010000047.1:0-22374 GCA_050011635.1 Acidimicrobiales bacterium | reverse complement strand
AAGCGCGGCCCATTCCGGCAACGCGGCCCGGGCGGCCATGACGGCGGCGTCGACATCACCGGCGCCCGCCAATCCGATGCGGGCCTGCACCTCGCCGGTGGCCGCATACCGGTGGTCGTAGTCGCCCCCGGCGTTGCTCGGGCTCCAGGAGCCACCGATCAGGTGACCCTGCCCGGCGAGCCGGCTCACCGTCCGTGCCGACACGGCCGTTCTCAAGGGACCACGTACCCGCCGTCGACCGGAAGTGCGACCCCGAGCACGAACGATGCCGCCGGACTGCAGAGCCATACCGCGGCCTCGGCGATCTCCGAGGCCTCGGCGATGCGGCCGATCGGGTGCAGGGTCTCGAGATACCTGTCGATGGAGGGATCGCGACCGACCGCAGCTTCGACCATCGGGGTGCGGGCGGTTCCGGGGCAGATGGCGTTGACCCGGATGCCCTGTGCCCCGTAGTCGAGGGCCGCCACCTTTGTCAGTCCGACCACGCCGTGCTTGGAGGCGGTGTACGCGGCCTGGCCCGGATAGCCGACGAGACCCACCCCCGACGCCGTGTTCACGATGGCCCCGCCCCCCCGCTCGAGCATGCGGGGGATCTCCGCCTTCATGCACAGGTAGACGCCGGTCAGCATCACCGCCATGGTGCGGTCCCATCCGTCGTCGGGGTAGTCGGCCAGCTTGGCCATGGGCGCGGCGATCCCGGCGTTGTTGTGGGCCAGGTCGAGGCCGCCGAAGGACCGCACCGCGTGCTCGACCATGCCGTCGACGTCGTCCTTCACCGCCACGTCGGTCCGGACGAACGTGGCCCGCCCTCCGTCGGCATCGACCAGCGCAACCGTCTCGAGACCGTGCTCCTCGTCGACATCGGCGACCACCACACTGGCGCCCTCACGGGCGAAGATCCGGGCCGACGCCCTGCCGATCCCCAATGCACCGCCGGTGACAACGGCCACCTTTCCCTGCAGGGCCCCCATCGCGCTCATGGTACTGGGCGCGTGCGACAGCCACTACGTTTCACCGCATGGCACGATTCGACGGGAAGGTGGCGCTGGTCTCGGGTGCGGCGAGCGGCATCGGGGCCGCGGTGGTCGAGCGGTTGTCGGCCGAGGGGGCCACGGTCGTCGGGTGCGATATCCGGGCCATGGCCGATGGCGTCACCTGCGACGTGAGGGACGAGGAGTCGTGCGCGGCGGCGGTGGCCGCGGTGCTCGAACGCCACGGGCACCTCGACGTGCTGGCCAACGTGGCCGGTATCGGTCTGGCCCGGGCCATCGGTGACCTGGAGCCCGACCAGTGGCGGGAGGTGATCGACGTCAACCTCACCGGCACCTTCCTGCTGTCGCAGAGTGCGCTGCCCGCCCTGGTGGCGTCCACCGGGGTGATCGTGAACATGGGTTCGGTGGCCGGCCTGCGGGCGACGCCCTACAACGCCGCCTACTGCGCCTCCAAAGGCGGGGTCATCATGCTCACCAAGTCGATGGCCATCGAGCTGGCCAAGGCCGGTGTCCGGGTCAACGCGGTCTGCCCCGCCTCGGTCGACACCCCGTTCCTGCGCGGCTTCGAGATACCCGAAGGGGCGGACATGTCGCTCTTCGCCCGGGCGGCGTCGCCCATGGGACGCCTCATCGAGCCCGAGGAGGTGGCCGCGGCGGTCGCCTATCTCGCCTCCGGGGAAGCCGCCACCATCAGCGGGACAACCCTCGTCATCGACGGTGCCGCTACTGCGTGACATCGGCCAGGGACACCGTCTCGGTGTCGCGCCCGGAACGCAGCACGCGGCCGGGACGTTGGTCAGTCACCACACCGTCCACGACCACCTCACTCCCGCCGACGAGGACGTGGTCGATACCGCGTGAGCCCGCGTGGAGCCGCTCGCCTCCCCCCGGAAGGTCGTGGACAACCGTCGCCGGCCGGGTTCCCACCTCGTCGGGATCGAACACCACCAGGTCGGCATGGAAGTCGTCGGCGATCCGGCCCCGATGACGCAATCCGTAGTGCCGGGCCGGGCGGTCGGTCATCATCTCCACCGCCTCCTCCAACGAGAGCAGGCCGCGGTCGCGGCCCCCGGCGCCGGGCACCACCGGCGGGGCCGTGGCGTGGCACATCAAATCGACGTGGGCTCCGGCCTCCGAGCCCCCCAACATGACCCGCCTGTCCTTCCAGACCGCCACCCGGGCCGCCCAGCCCTCGTCGGTGCGACCCAGGGAGGGCGTGAGCGAGGGGAGGACGGCGAACAGGGTGAGGCCGTCGACCAGGACGGTGTCGATGAGCACGTCGACGACGTCGGTGCCCCTGGAAGCGGCGATCTCGCCCAGCGACCGGCCGACCCACACGGAGCCGGGATCGGCCACCTCCATGAGACGGAAGTCGGACAGCACGCCCATGGCTCTGGCCGCCACCACCTCGGCGCCCGACCTCAGTGCGGCCCTCGTCCCCGGGTCGCCCGCGGCGGCGACCCGGTGGGCCCGGTCGAGGGCGAGGACGTCCCGCCAGCCGGGCAGGCCGGACAGCAGGGTGGTCGAGCGCATCCGCATCATGTCGGGCAGCGCCAGGGCGACCACGTGGGCGCCCTTCGACGCGGCCACATCGGACGCCTCGAGCTGTTGCCCGTAGATCTCCTCGGAGGCCAGGCTGCCGAGGAGGTTCCAGTTGAGGGGCCGGTCGGCGGCCAGCGACATGTCGGCCATCAGCTCCATCCGCTCCGGGGGGATCGGCCCCACCGTCGGGATGAACTCGAGCGTGGTACCGGGATGGTCACGCACCGCACCGGCCAGGGCGACCAGCTCCTCGACCGAGGCCACCCGAGAGGGAACCGGGCGCCCGCTCCCGTCGACATGGCCCTCCCCGAGGGACGAGGAGAACCCGAGTGCTCCCCCGGCCACCGACTCGCCCACGAGCCGGACCATGGCCTCCAACTGGTCGGCGGTGGCGGCATCCTCGGTGGCCGCCTCGCCCATGACCGCCCGCCGGACCGTCGAGTGGCCGACCAGGAAGCCGGCATTGACAGACAAACCGACGTCGACGCGCTCCAGGTACTGTTCGAACGAGGTCCACGTCCACGCCCCCCCGCCCTCCAGCGCCTCGAGCGGGATCCCCTCGACCACCGCCATCATGCGCCGGATGTACCCGGCGTCGTCGGCCCGGAGCGGGGCGATCGAGAACCCGCAGTTCCCGCCCAGCACCGTGGTCACACCGTGGAGGACCGACGGGCTGGCCGTCGGATCCCACAGGAGCTGGGCGTCGTAGTGGGTGTGGATGTCGATGAAGCCGGGACAGACGATCCTGCCACTCACGTCGAGCGTCGTCCGGGCCGGTTCGTCGACGGGTCCGAGGGCGGCGATCCGCCCGTTGCGAATGCCCACGTCGGCCACCTCGGGTGCGGACCCGGTACCGTCCACCACGGTGCCGCCCCGGAGCACGAGATCGAGCACGTCAGCCTCCGGCGAGCAGCCGGTCGACGGCCGATTCGACCCTCGTCCCTTTGAAGAAGCCGGGATTGGTGCCGGTGTAGAACCGGACCGGATTGGTGAAGGTGAATTTCTCGAAGTCGGCCTCTGCGACCCACCCGTGCTCGACCATCTCCCACGCTTCGGCCAGCACGTCGGACATGTCGGGGACGTCCCAATGAGCGATGTCCGATCCCATCATCGCCTGCAGCTCGGCCCCGAACGGGTTGATCCCTGTGTTGAAGGCCATCGAGGTCAGGGGATCGTCAGCCTCGCAACCGAAGAAGAAGCGGTCGACGAAGCGTGTCTTGATGTCCTCGGCCTTCTCGATGCCGCACGCGGCCCATTCGTCCAGGGTGTCTTCGGCCTCCACCGGCCGCTGGGTCAACGGGCCCCGGTAGCCGAGTGCATCGGGGGCGTACTTGGCCACCATCCGGCCCATCAGTGACCGGTCGACCAGTGACGGGTCGAGGTTGGCCCGGAGCGCCACCAGATTGCGCTTCTCCCAATGCCCGATGAGGTCGCAGTAGAGGGCGGCAGCCCAGGCCACCCCGCCCTCCAAGAACGCGAAGTTCATGTCCGGGAACCGGTGGGTCACCCCGCCGAGGAACAGCGACTTGGCCAGTGACTGCTGCCCCTCGGCCAGCATGGACAGATGGTTGAAGACGTAATTCGAGATTGAACGGTACGGGGTCATCCCGATGAATCCGGAATGGAAGGCGATCGACACGCCGAGCTCGTTGGCCTTGGCCCACACCGGGTCGTAGTCGTAGGCCGAGTCGATCCCGAACTGATCGAGCCAGAAGGCGTACCTCGACACGTCCGGGTCCTTCCCGTCCAGCGCGGCGAAGGGGCGTTGCACGTACCCGGCGCAGACCACCGCTTTGAACCCGAGCTCGGCCACCGCGAATTCGAGCTCCTCCACCGCCTCCTCGGGGGTGTGCATGGGAATGGCCGCCACCGGGGCCAGCCGGTCGGCCAGCGACGCGAAGGTGGCGGCATTGGCCCGGTTGAGGGCCCGGCAGGTGCCCCGCCGGTAACGCTCGTCCGGCGTGTGGAGAAAGACCAGGCCCAGGCTCGGGTACACCACGCCGAAGTCGATGCCGAGCTCGTCCAGCCGTTCGTACAACAGCTCGGGGAAGAGGGCGGTGGCCAGATCGATCGTCCGACCCGCCGGTGCGCTCCACCACGGCTCGCGGGGGGTACGGGTCGCGGCACGCTCTTCGGGCGTCTGGGTGTGCCAGGTTCGGTCGGTGCCACCGTAGGGCGGGGCCAGGCGAGCCAACGCGGGGTGATCGAGGGACAGGCCCTCGCGCTCGAGATAGGGCGCCAGCACAGGGAAGAACTCGGCCATGTGCCCGTCGATGTCGACGACCGGATGGGACAGGTGCCGGTGGATCTCGGACGACGAGCTCACACGTCTAATCTATGCGCATTAACCGCCGCCAGCGAAAGTCCGTGCCATGCCCTATGACATCGTGATCCGGAACGGAACCGTCGTCGACGGATCGGGGCTCGGATCGTTCCGGTCCGACGTGGGCATCGTCGACGGTCGGATCGGCGCCGTCGGCCGGATCCACGATCGGGGAACCCAGGAGATCGACGCCGAAGGTCACGTGGTCACCCCGGGCTTCATCGACGGGCACACCCACATGGACGCCCAGGTCTTCTGGGACGCCAGCGGCTCCAGTTCCTGCTGGCACGGTGTGACCTCCGCGGTGATGGGAAACTGCGGCTTCACACTGGCCCCGGTGCGCCACGACCAACGCGCGCTCGTCGTTCGCAATCTCGAGCGGGCTGAGGACATGGATCCGGCCGCGCTGGCCGCCGGCATCGACTGGAGCTTCGAGACGTTCCCGCAGTACCTCGACGCCGTCGACCGACTGCGCAAGGGCATCAACTTCGCGGCCAACATCGGGCATTCGGCCCTGCGCACATGGGCCATGGGCGAACGGGCCTTCGAAGGAGAGGCCACCGAGGCCGACCTGGCAGCCATGGAGGGTCAGTTGGCCGACTCGCTCCGGGCCGGGGCCATCGGCTTCACCACCTCGCGCACCGAGCACCACGAGACCTCCGACAACCGGCCCGTCGCCTCGAGGCTCGCGTCGTGGGAGGAAGTGGTCCGGCTGGTCGGGGTCATGCGCACCCTCGGGACCGGCATCTTCGAAGGTGCCGACGCCGGTATGTCCGCACCCGACCCCGAGGTGCGCCGGGCAGCGCTCGACCGGATGAAGCGGCTCGGATCCGACAGCCGGGTGCCCATGACGTTCGGGATGGTGGCCACCCGATCGTCGGGCTATCTCCTCGACTTCCTCGACGATGCCGCCGCCGACGGCGCCAGGATGATCGCCCAGACCCACTGCCGCGGCATCTCCGTCCTGCTGTCGCTCAAGACCAGGTTGCCCTTCGACCTCCTGCCGGAATGGCACGACCTCCGGGCGCTCACGGTCGGCGAACAGGTGCTGATCCTCGGGGATGACGAGCGGCGGCGCCCCTACGTCGACGCCGCCGTCAACGCCGACTACGGGCACTGGACAGGCGTCGGGGCCCAGGCCCGGCCTCCCGACTTCGACGGCATCAGGGTGTACGAACACGGGCTCCCGCCCAACCCGACAGTGGCCGATGTCGCCCGCGCCCGGGGCGTGCACCCGGCCGAGGCGATGATCGACCTGTGCGTGGCGTCCGGAGGCGACCAGCTCTTCATCCAGCCCAGCCGCTACCCGCAGGACGAGGGCGTGCTCCTCCGTGCCCTGCGTCACCCGCGGGCGGTGATGACCTTCTCGGACTCCGGCGCCCATCTCAGCCAGATCGCCGACTCGTCGATCCACACCCATCTGCTCGGGTACTGGGTACGCGACCGACAGGAATTCACGCTGGAGGAAGCGGTCCGCATGATCACCCTGGCGCCGGCGACGGCCTGGGGGTTCGCCGACCGCGGGCTCGTGCGGGCCGGCATGGTCGCCGACATCAACGTCTTCGACCCGGACAAGGTCGGTCCCGCCGTTCCCGAACTGGTGGACGACCTGCCTGCCGGTGGTCGTCGTCTGGAGCAGCGATCCCAGGGCTTTCTCGCCACCCTGGTCAACGGCCAGGTCACCATCCGGGACGGCGAGCCCACCGGGGCGACACCGGGCCGGCTCCTCCGCACTCCGGCGGGTTGAGGGCTCGAGCAGGTCCCGGGGCCGCGGCCGTCAGCGCATCCACACCACGATCGAGGACCGCCGCTTGAACACCCACCGGCCCTGCTCGAGCACCACCTGATCGCGGTAGCGCATGCCCAGGGTGAGGTCGGCCTGACCGGTGGCCGGGTCGCCGAGTTGGTAGACCACCGCATACGTGTCGACCTCGGCCTGACCCGATCCGTCTTCTGCGATGAGGGGCTCGCCGAGGAAGTGCATGCTGGAAGGGAAGGAGCGGGGGGCCCGCATGGTCTCGAGCCACTCCTCGAGCGACTGCTCGGCCCGGGTACCGGCGATGCGGGCGTCGGGGTGGAAGAGCGAGGCCAGTCCCCCGATGTCACGATCGTCCACGGTCCGGGCGTAGCGCTGCATGAGCTGGCGGATGTCGTCGTGGGAGGTCACAGCACGGCCACCGGATTGACCGGGCACCCGGTGCCCCGGACGATCCGCAACGGAGCCATGGTGAAGAGGAACTCCCAGCGCCCGGCGGCGGCGCACCGGTCGCTCAACTGGGCCAGCTTCACGTTGTCGACCAGGTGCACCCCCATGGCCGTGATCCCGATCTGGTGGACCGGGAAGGGCCAGTCCGGCGTCCCCACGAAAGGCATCGGATCGGAGATCCCGTCGCTCCCGAGCACGGCCACCTCACGCTCCTGCAGCCAGGGTAGGCACTCCGAGTGCAGGCCGGAGAAGCCGTCGAATCCACGGGTGGCGGCCCGCCGGGCCTCGCGACCCCACTTGACGAGGAGCACGTCACCGGTACCCACCCGCACCCCCTGGGCGGCCTCGGCCGCCTCGAGATCGGCCACCGTGACAACCTGGCCGGCCGTCAGGTAGTCGCACCCGAGCGTGCGGGGCACGTCGAGGAGGACCCCCCGGCCGATGACGCCGTCGGCCATCGACAGCACCGTATTGGCGTGGGCCCCGTCGCTGCGGACCTCGCTGGCCGGCCGGCCGCCGAACATCTCCCCGCGTACGAACATGTGGGACAGGGCGTCGACATGGGTGGTCCACAGGCCGTGCACGTCGAGGGCGAGGTGGTCGCGGGCGGCCTCGTACCCGGCGATACCGCTGGAGTCCCGGGCGTCGCCGGACGCGAGCATGTGGTGTTGGACCGGGTGGGGATGCTCGGGAAGGGGCTCGGTGGCCAGATCGTGGGCCAGGCTGATCGACTCGCCCGTCCGCACCAGACCGACCGCGGTCACCCGGCGGGCGTCGGTGAGGTGGTTGAGGGCGCCGCGCTGGTCGTCGACCCCCCAGCGCCCCCAGTTCTTGAGTGAGTCGAACATCCGGTCGAGATCCCCGGTGGTCGGAACCTCGTACTCACTATCCATGGCACCAGCTTGTCAGCCTCCGAGATGGGGCGCGGTCATGGCACCGATCACCATGTCGACGAGATTGTCGACGAATCGGTCGTCCGACAGGACGCCGCCGTGTCCCCCACGGTCCAGCGACCGGGCCCGGTCGGCGGCCGCTCGTCCGATGAACACGATGCAGATCTCCCGGCGTTGGCGCCACAGGTCGGCGGGAACATCCGGGCACCGCTGGCGCAGCACCTTCCACGCCGCCTGGCCCGCCGTCGCCGTCATCAACGCACGGATTCCGGGCGAGGCCCGCTCGATGGCTCCGCTCAGCTCGGAGCCGATCTGCAGATAGGCCCGCTCCCGCCATCCGCGCTGGGCGAACTCGGTGAGGGGGCGGACGATGGCCTCCGCCGCCGACCGTGCATCCGACGGTGGCCTGGCCCGGGCCCCCTCCAGCAGTTCACGGCGCCGGTCGGCGATGGCTGGGACGTGGCGGGCCAGGACGGCCCGCAGCACCTCGTCACGGTTTCCGAAGTGGTAGTGAACGGCGGACGAGTTGCGCTGACCGGCCGTCCGGACGATTTCGGCGATCGAGACGTTGTCGATCCCCCGCTCGGCGAAGAGGAGCGAGGCCGCGTCGAGCAGCTGCTCCCTCGTGGACGACGACGCTCCCATCCCGGACGTGACAGTAGCGGTCGATGTCGATCTCATGGCCAACCGGACAGGAGTCCGAGCTGGCGGCAGAGCACCTGGGCTTCGACCCACTCCCCGTTCCGCTCCCGCGCCTCGGGCGCCGTGACCAGCCAGGCGGCGACCGCCCCCACGACATCGGGGGGAGCCCCGGCGCTGGCGTCGAACCCGAACTCGGCCATGTCGATGGTGATGCGCTCGGTGGCGATGAAACCGGGGCTCAGGTTGTAGGCGCGGATGCCGCGGTCGCCGAGCTCCACAGCCAGGATGCCCGCCATCCGGTGCAGAGCGCCCTTGGACATGCCGTACCCGAGGCCCCAGCCCCCCGCCCCGGCGGGCGACGGCGGGTCCATGGTTCCCGAGCTGGACGCCAGGTTGATGACGACACCTGCACCCCGTTCCACCATCTGGGGCAGAACCAGCTTGGCCAGGATGGCCGGCGCCATCACGTTCGCTTCGAGATGCCGGTCCAAGAGCTCGACCGGGGTGTCGAGTACCCGGTCCATGTGACCGGGCCCGACATAGCGACCGTTGTTGACCAGGACGTCGATCGGCCCGAGCTCGCCGGTGACGGCGCGGACAGCGGGTGCGAGGGATTCACGATCGAGCAGGTCCAGGTAGACGGGGAGGGCCCGTGCGCCCACCCCCTCGATGAGCGCAGCAGTCGAGTCGAGGGAGCCGGGGAGGGCCCGGGTGTTGGACGCGGCCACCGTGGAGGAGTGCTCCCGCTCCTCTCCCTCGTGCAGGGTCCGGGCGCCGATGGCCACGTCGTACCCGGCGGCGGCCAGATGCACGGCGATGGCCTTGCCGATCCCGCGGCTGGCGCCGGTGACGAAGGCCACCGGGCGACCGGTCATCGGCCCCTCCCTGTCCCTGTCCCTGCGGCCCGCGGCGGGGTCTCTACGGCCTGTGGGGTCATCGCTCATTCGCTCCCGTCCGGACATGCAGGAGGTCTCCGCCCGCTCATCAACCCATTGCCTGTGCCACCGTGACGGAGAAGATAGTGCTCACCATCATCGACCTGTGGCGGCCCCGGAGCAGAGCGGCGGAACCCAACTCGACGGGGCCGCCGGCCGGGCACAGTAGCGAGGCCGATCGAGGAACGCCAACCATCCTGGTCAGGGATAGTTGACGACGTCATGGGCCGCGACCATAATGTCGACTAAACCGATTGTATTTAGAGACATATGACGAAGCCCATGTCCGCACCCGCAGAGCGAACCTCCTCCCTCCTCCTCGAGAGGCCGGGCGGCAGAAATTCGGTGCTACCGGATGACGGGAGCGCCGTCGGACGGTGGGAACCCGCCGATGGTCGGCCGACCGCCGAACGGCTGCCCGGCTCGTCGTCCGACGGCGACAAGGTCCTGATCTCACCGGGCATGGCTCTGGTGGCCACCGTCGCCATTCTCGAGGGCTACACATGGCTCGGGGCCATTCCGTCCAGTGACTCGCGGCTCTCCGCGGTGGTGTTCGGTCGGGGAGGCGCCCTCGTCTTCGCCGCGTTGGCCGCGGTGGCGGTGCCGGCGTTCACCCGGGCCGACGCCGAGGGGCGTCGGCCTCTGTCACAGAGGTTGGTACTCCTGGCCACGGCGGCCCTCATTGCATCGAGCGTCGTCCTCCTGATGAGCACGGCCACGCCGACCCGGTACGCCACAGGGATATCGGATCTGGTGCTGGCATCGGCGCTGGCCGGCATGCTCGTCGCCGGCGAGCGAAAGCGGAGGACCCAACGGCAGGGTGGGCTCCCGCCGGCCAGGGGCGATTCGACCGAGCGCACCTTCCAGTGGTCTCGATAGAATCACGCGCAGGTGTCACTTCCCGACTTCTTCGTCATCGGAGCACCCAAGGCGGGAACCACCGCGCTGCACGCCGCGCTTGCCCAACACCCCCGGCTGTCCATGTCGGCGGTCAAAGAACCCAAGTTCTTCCTCTGCGACGGGCCACCTCCCGATCACGGCGGTCCGGGCGATGCCCACAGCTACCGCGAGTGGATCTGGCGACCGGAGGAGTACGAGCGGCTGTTCGACCGAGCCCCGCCCGGGAACCTGCGAGGCGAGAGCACACCGTTCTACCTGGCGGACTTCGCCGCCCACGACCGCATCCACCGGGCGGTGCCGGATGCCCGTCTTGTGGTCGTCCTCCGCGACCCCGTGGACCGGGCCTATTCCAATTGGGCCCATCTGTGGGCCGACGGGCTCGAGCCCATCGGCGACTTCCTGACCGCCTGCGCGGAAGAACCCAGCCGCACCGAAGCCGGCTGGGCACCCTTCTGGCAGTACCTGGCCACCGGGCTCTACGGTCGTCAGTTGCGACATCTCTATGATCTGTTCTCCCGTGACCAGGTCCTCATCATCCGTTACCTCTCCCTGGTCGAGCAGCCCGTCGCCACCCTCGACACGGTCTGCCGCTTCCTCGGTGTCGAGGAAGGTCTGATCACCGACGTTCCGGCCCGGAACGTCGGCGGGTACGTACCCGCTTCGCTCTACACCCAGGCGCTGCGGGTCGCATTCCGCCATGGTGCCAACCTCGGCCGTCATTTCCCGCCGCAGGTGTGGCGGAAAGCGAGCCTCCCGCTCCAGTGGCTCATGCAGCGGACCCCCCAGCACCGGCCCGAACTGGCAGAGGCCGAACGCGGCCAGCTCATCGGCTATTTCGACGACGACATCGCCATCGTGGAGGAGGAGACGGGCTGGAACCTCGAGACCTGGCGCACCTACCGGGCGGGAGGGACGTATTCGGTGCGCAAATCGTGGGCCCCGTCCCGGCGGCTGGTCTCGTAGAACAGTCGGGTGCCGCCGTCGGGCAACGCCACCGTCGACACGTAGCGGAGTGATCCCCGGCCATCGGACCACGCGCCGAAGCGCTCGCCCGTGGCGGTGAGTGACCCAGGGGTCTCACCGACGGCGAGCCCCGTCCGCTCCTCGGCGTTCTCCTCCTTGCTGGCCCGCCCGTCGTAGTAGGCCAGCCAACGGCCGTCCCGGCGCACCACCTCGGCCACACGGGTCCCGCGCTGATCCCAGCTCCCGGGCGTGGCGGCCAGGGCCACCCCGTGCAGCTCCCAGTCGACGCCATCGTCGCTGGTGGCGTAGCGGGTAGACATCCGATCGGTGTCATCGGGCAGGTCGAGCGGGTGGCAGCACAGCCACATGTGCCACCGGCCGTCGACCACCTTGACCACCGGATCCTTGACACCGACGTCCCGGTCGCCGGGCAACACGGTGGTGGCCGAGGCCGGATCGAATTTCGACGGGTCATCGGCCACGATGGCATCCACCCGCCAGTGGTCGGTTCCCGGTGTGGCACAGCTCACGAACAACCGCCACGTTCCGTCCCCGGCCGTGACCAGGGCCGGCCGCTCGAGCGAATCGGAGCCGAACTCGTCACGCTCGAGAACCGTGACCGTCTCGAACTCGACGCCGTCCACAGACCGCGCCACGACGTTGGCGTACCCACGGCCCGCACCGAGAGGTCGGCGCAAGCGGTAGGCCAACCAGAACGTCCCGTCCCCGTCGAGTGCGGCGCTGGGCCCGCCGGCCCAGTAGCCGGGGCCGTCGCCGGGCGCTGGCACCACCACGTGGGACTGGTCGGGGCAGGGCGGGGGAAGTGCGCTGCCAACTGCCATTTTCAACGGTACCCCCCTCTCGTCCCTGGTCCAGGGTCACCGGCCACGCCGGACAGCCATAAAATCTACCGTCACCGACGGGACATCCGGCCGATCCCCACCCCCGGGCACTTCCGTCGGGCTGAGTGGACCACGGGGCTGTGCGTCGGTATGGTCATCTGGCATGCCACAATCACGTCGGGAAAGGGGCCAGGACGACGAGTTCGGCGGTGTGATCGGACGGACCCAGGCCGAGTCGACGCCGTGGTGGCCCACCCCGGCACATCCGGGAGAAGACGCTCCCAACGTGGTGCTCATCCTCCTCGACGACACCGGGTTCGCCCACTTCGGCTGCTACGGCTCCGATCTCGTCACCCCGAACATCGACCGCCTGGCCGCCGGCGGACTGCGCTACACCAACTTCCACGTCACCCCGCTGTGCTCCCCCACCCGGGCCTCGCTGCTCACCGGGAGGAACCACCACACGGTCGGCATGCGCTCCCTGTCCAACTTCGACAGCGGCTACCCCCACATGCGTGGCCACATCACCAACCACGCCGCCACCGTGGCCGAGGTGCTGAGGGACGAGGGCTATGCCACCTTCGCACTGGGGAAATGGCACCTGTGCAGCATGGAGAACGCGTCGGCGGCCGGTCCCTACGACCAATGGCCCTGCCAACGCGGGTTCGACCGCTACTACGGCTTCCTCGAGGGCGAGACCGACCAGTTCTATCCCGAGCTGGTCTACGACAATCACTCCGTCGAGGCGCCGGGCACCCCGGACGAGGGGTACCACCTGAGCGAGGACCTGGTCGACCACGCCCTCGGTTTCATCCACGACACCACGTCGATCCGCCCTGACCGTCCTTTCTTCACCTATCTCGCCTTCGGCGCCATGCACGCCCCCCATCAGGCCCCCGCCCGCTACCTCGAGAAGTACCGGGGGCGATTCGACACCGGTTGGGACGAGGCACGCGACAAGTGGTTTGCCCGCCAGCTGGAGTTGGGGCTGCTCCCGCCCGACACCCAGCTCGCCCCGCGCAATCCGGGCGTGGAGGCGTGGGACACGCTGCCGGAGAACCAGCGGCTCCTGGCCGCCCGGCTGCAGGAGGCCTTCGCCGCATTCCTCGAGCACACCGACGCCCAGATCGGTCGCCTGGTCGATGGGCTGGAAGAGCTGGGTCAACTCGACAACACGCTCCTCATCCTGCTGTCGGACAACGGAGCGAGCCAGGAGGGCGGGCCATTCGGTGTCATGCACGAGATGAAGTACTTCAACTTCATGGTCGAGACCCCCGACGAGGCCGTGGAGCGAATCGACGACATCGGCGGACCCCACAGCCACTCGAACTACCCATGGGGCTGGGCCCAGGCCGGCAACACGCCGTTCAAGTGGTACAAGCAGAATACCCACGAAGGCGGTGTCCACGTCCCGCTCATCGTGCACTGGCCCGACGGCATCGCCGCCCGGGGCGATCTCCGTGACCAGTTCCACCATGTCAACGACGTCGCCCCCACCATCTACGAGATCCTGGGCGTCGAGGCGCCTTCCAGTTACCGCGGCCTGGAGCAGATCCCCATCTCGGGAGTTTCCATGCGCTACTCCTTCGACGCCCCCGACCGACCCACCGCCAAACAGGTCCAGTACTACGAGATGATGGGCCACCGGGCCATCTACGCCGACGGCTGGAAGGGGGTGACCCGCCACCAGCCGGGCATACCGTTCGAGGAGGATGACTGGGAGCTGTACCACCTGACCGAGGACCGATCCGAATGCCACAACCTGGCTGCGGAGATGCCTGAGAAGGTGGCCGAGATGGTCGAGTCGTGGTGGGCTGAAGCGGAAGAGTACGGGGTGCTGCCCCTCGACGACCGGACCATCGAGCTGTTCTTCACCCGCTACCGTGACCGCTCGCCCCATCCTTCCAGCCGGCGCTACTCCTACCTGCCGCCCATGTCACCGCTGCCCGGGCAGGTGGCCCCTTCGCTCGGGGGGCGGGGTTGGGACATGGCTGCCGTCATCGAGCGGCCGGAGGGCGCCGGCGGCGTCCTCTATGCCTCGGGAACCGAAAATTCCGGGGTCAGCCTCTTCGTCCAGGACAGCCGGCTGGTCTTCGACTACAACTGCTTCGGGGAGCACCACCTGGTCGAGTCAGCAGAAGCGGTGCCGGTGGGCCCGTCGGTCGTCGGCGTACGGTTCCGGCGAACGGGGAAGAGCGCCGAGGCAACCCTCCTCATCGACGGCCTGGCCTGTGGATCCATGACCGTCCCGTTCGCCATGACCATGATCTCGAGTGTGGGCCCGAGCATCGGCTACGACCACGGCTCGCCGGTGAGCGAGCGCTACACCGGCCACTTCCCGTTCGAGGGGCGGCTGGTTCGGGTCGACATCGCCCTGGTCCGCCCCGGCACCGGTGACGATGCCGCCCGGGCCGAAGCCGATGAGCGGGCGGCGATGTCCCGGCAGTGACGGCGCCGGCGTGGGGACTGCGGTTCATGCTGTGAAGCGGGCCGAGGCCCCGGCGTCCACATCGATGACCGAGCCGGTGATGTGGCGGGCCCCCTCGGAGGCCAGGAAGACCACCGCGGCGGTGATCTCCTCGGGCTCCAGCCACGGCACAGGCTGCACGTGCAACGCGGCCATGCCGGGGGCCACGTCCTCGCGGGTGGGATGGTCGAGGTCGGGTCGCATGAGCCCGTACAGGGTGTCATTGTGGATCATCGGGGTCGAGACGTTGCCCGGGGCCACGGCGTTGGCGGTCACCCCGAAGGCGGCGAGCTCGAATGCCACCGACTTGCACAGGCCGATCACTCCCCACTTGGAGGCAACGTAGGCCGGAATCCCCGGGTTGGAGGATCGTCCCATCATCGACGAGATGGCGATGATACGGCCCCATCGCTGCCGGCGCATGTGCGGAGCGGCGGCGCGGATGGCGTTGAACACACCGGTCAGATTGGTGTCGATGGTCTCGCTCCACTCGGTGGCGTCCATGGTGCAGATCGAGCCCAGGGCGGAGACACCGGCGTTGGCCACCAGGACGTCCACCGACCCCAGGACACGCTTCGCTTCGTCGACGAAAGCGATCATGGCCCCGAGGTCCCTGACGTCGGCCACCTTCGACAGGCAGCGGCGTCCCCGACCCTCGACCTGTCGCGCCGTCTCCGCCAGGTCGGCCGGAGTGCCGAGGGGGTACCCGACGCTGCCCAGATCGTGGGCGAGGTCGCAGATGGCGACGTCGGCTCCCAGCCGGGCGAACTCGAGCGCATGGCTCCGACCCTGGCCTCGTGCCGCTCCGGTGATCACTGCCACCCGGCCCGCGAACGGTGCATCATCGGGTCGAGCCATCGGTGGTTGGGTCATCGGATCTCCTCCGCTCTCGGCGAAGAGTGCGGCCGGACCGGCCGAGCGCCCTTCACGTCGGGGTCGGGTGCCCCGGCCGATCGATCATAAATCCGGGCGACCGGCGACCACCGGGTCCGGGCAGCCGGTCACGCGCAGCCGGTCAGGGGCAGCCGGTCACGCGCAGCCGGTCACGGGCAGCCGGTCACGCGCAGCCGGTCAGGCCCAGCGGTCACGCCGAGCGTCCCCAGGTGGTCAGGACCTCCCGATACCGCCGATCCCAGCGTTCGTAGTCTGCGCGCAGCATCGCCCCGGGCCATCCTTCGGGGAGCAGCTCGGCGGGGAGCAGCGGATCGGCCTGCAGATGGCGGAGGACGGCGGCGGACAGTTCGAAACCCGGGGCCAGGTCGGTCGGACCGGTGGGCGGGAGTCGGTTCATCCGACCGAGCAGGTCCAGGGCCCGACCGGTCCACCCCTCGAGGTCCCAGAGCGCAGAGGCCAGCGCCACCGGGTCCCCGTCGGGAGTGGCGGTGAACACGGTGAGGTGGGGGTCGTCGCCCGGGTCCGGGACGAGCTCGATATTGGCGGGGCGCAGCCACACCCCCTCTCGTTGCTCGGCCAGTCGGGCCAGGGCCAACCGCTTGCGGCGGGCCAGGCGTTGGTCGGGCGCCCGCCCCGAGGGCGCCGAAGTGGTGACGACGACCAGGCGCCAGCCTCCCTCCCAGCGCCCGGTCTCACCTCGCAGGCTTCCGGTCTGGCGCCCGAGGCGATCGAGCAGGTGTCCGGCAAGCCGGTACCTTCCGTTTCCGTCGGTGGTCGCTTCCCCGGCGGCGACCATCCGGCTGAGCGCCACCCGGGCGCGGTTGTCGCTGATCCCGAACAGCCCGGCCAGATGGACCAGGTGGGCCACCGGGAGCTCCGGAGGATCCTCGCCCAGCAGAGCACTGGCCAGGACCGAACGGGCGGTCAGGGGTTCATTACTATCTTGCATCACTTGATTCCAATAGGTAATATGACACACATGGCCATCACCATGGTGCCCGATGTCGCCGTCCGACCCGAGGTCTTCCCCACCGAGCGGCTGATGGAGAACGGCATGGCCCGCCCCGAAGTGCGCCAGGGGCTCCGCCGGATCTCCAACGTGCGCAACGCCGTCAGCGTGGCGTCGGTCTGGTGCTGGGTTGCCGTGCTGATCGGAGGCGCGGTGTGGCTCGGCAATCCACTGGGCTATCTGGCCGCTTTCGTCCTGATGGGGCCCCTGTACGCCCGTTTCGCAATTCTCATGCACGAGGCGGCCCACAAGCTCCTGTTCACCAACAAGCGGGCCAACGACTGGGTCGGCACCTGGCTCATCGCCTATCCGACCTGGACGCCCATCTCGATCTACCGGCGGGGCCACTTCGCCCATCACAAAGAGGAGTTCGGACCGCGCGAGCCGGACATCGCCTTCTACGGCGGCTATCGCTGCAACCGGCGCGCCCTGGCTCGCCGTCTTCTTCGCGACGCGGTGGGCATCTCCGGTTGGAAGAACTTCAAGCCGTTGTTCAAGGCCCTCAAGAGCCGGGGCACCCGGACGGTAGCGGCTTCGATCCTCAGCGTGCAGGCCGCCCTCTGGCTCGTCATGTGGGCGGCGACGGGACGGTGGTGGATCTACCCGCTGCTGTGGTGGCTGCCATGGATGACCCAGTGGCGCGTGCTCAACCGCCTGCGGGCCATCGCCGAGCACGGTGGTCTCGAGGCCGGGGCCGACCGGCGGGTCACCACCCACAACGTGAAGCAGGGTTGGCTGGCCCGGTTCTGGTTCGTGCCCTACAACACGGGTTGGCACCTGGCCCACCACGTGGACATGGGGATCCCGTTCCGCAACCTCCCCGCCTTCCACGCCGAACTGGAGCGGGCCGGCTACGTCACCGAGGGCATGACCTATCCCAACTACCGATCGCTGTGGAGGGCCCTGGCCTCGGCCTGATCAACGCGGTCGGGTCGGAGCCGGTCCGGTTCAGCCGGGCAGTTGGCGGACGGCCCGGTAACGGCGCACCAGCGCCGCGGTGGAACTGTCCTGCCCGCTCAGGTCGGGAGGGCCCGCGCCGGTCAGAGCCGGCGCCAGCTGCTTGGCCATGACCTTGCCCAGCTCCACCCCCCACTGGTCGAACGAGTCGATGCCCCACACGGCACCCTCGGTGAACACGGTGTGCTCGTAGAGTGCAACCAGCTGGCCGAGCACCGAGGGGGTGAGCTTTGGCGCCATGATGGTCGAGCTCGGGTGGTTCCCGGGCATGACCTTGTGGGCGACCAGGGGCGCCGGGGTCCCCTCGGCGGCAACCTCTTCGGCCGTGCGGCCGAACGCCAGCACCTGGGCCTGGGCGAAGCAGTTGGACATCAAGAGGTCCTGCTGCTCGCCTGTCTCGTGGGTGGACCGGCCGAAGGCGATGAAATCGCTCGGGATCAGCTTGGTGCCTTGGTGGATGAGCTGGTAGAAGGCGTGCTGGCCGTTGGTCCCCGGCTCGCCCCAGAAGATCTCGCCGGTCTGGCCCCACACAGGCGAACCGTCGCGCCGTACCGATTTTCCGTTCGACTCCATGGTCAGTTGCTGGAGATAGGCGGGGAAGCGGGCCAGGCGCTGGCTGTAGGGGAGCACCGCATGGGTCTCCGCACCGAAGAAGTTGTTGTACCAGACGTTGAGCATGCCCTGCACGACCGGCATGTTGGCGGCAAGGGGCGCAGTGGCGAAATGCTGGTCGATGGCATGGAAGCCGGCCAGCATGTCGGCGAAGGCCTCGGGCCCGATGGCGACCATGAGCGAGAAGCCGATGGCGGAGTCGAACGAGTAGCGGCCGCCCACCCAGTCCCAGAAACCGAACATGTTGGCCGGATCGATGCCGAACTCGGTCACCGCCTCAGTGTTGGTGGAGACGGCCACGAAGTGGCGGGCCACGGCTTCGTCCCCGCTCCCCAGTCCGTCGAGCAGCCACTGGCGTGCGGCAGCGGCGTTGGTCAATGTCTCCAGCGTGGTGAACGTCTTCGAGCAGACGACGAACAGCGTCTCGGCCGGATCCAGGTCGTGCGTCTTGAAGTAGAGGTCGACCGGGTCGATGTTGGACACGAACCGGCAGTCGATGTCGGGTGTGGCGTAGTCGAGCATCGCTTCATGGGCCATGGCCGGACCCAGGTCGGAACCCCCGATGCCGATGTTGACCACGGCGCTGATCCGCTTGCCGGTGTGGCCCTTCCAGTCGCCGGCGCGGATGGCGGTGGCCACCTCACCCATCCGGTCGAGCACCTGGTGTACGTCCGCCACCACGTCGCGACCGTCGACTTCGAGGCGCTCGGTCCTCGGCATCCGCAGGGCCACATGGAGCACCGCCCTGTCCTCGGTGGTGTTGATGTGCCGGCCGGCGAACATGGCATCCCGGCGCTCCTCGACGCCGGCTGCGCCGGCCACCTCCATCAGTGCAGCCAGCGTCTCGTCATCCACCCGCTGTTTGGAGAAGTCGAGGTAGAGGTCTCCGGCCGTCACCGTCATCCGGGTACCGCGATCGGGATCGTCGGCGAACAGCTCCCGCAGGTGACGATGGCGGATCGCTTCGAAGCGGTCCGAGAGCCTCCGCCACTCATCGGTGGTCGACACGTCGATGACCCTGTCCTGTTGTGTATCGCTCATCTCTTCCCGTTCCCTGGAACTGTTCGCCGTCCCTTCGGCCCTTGATCCCGCTCGATCCGGCCCCGATGGCGCTCATCGTCGTCGACGGCGTGGGGCGCATGTCGGCTGATTGTGTTCGTGGCAGAAGATTACCCATCATTCATCTTTCAGTGACACGGAGATTGCACTGCGTTCACCTGCCCTTCTTAGGGTGGGAAGGGATGGCAGCGAACCATGACACGGCATGTCAGCGCCCATCCCCTCCATCGGTCGGAACGGGCACACGTTCCGGATCGCTCCGTCCGGGGGCCTGGCCTCCTCTGCCTCTCACGGCAACCGCTCTACCATTTCCGGTGAGGCACTCCCATCGCAGGGTGTCCGCCCGCAGGGATCACCTCGATGCCTGCACTCGGGTGCGCACACTGCCCCGGAACACCACTGGTCCACGATGACCTTGGCGTTCCGCGAAGTCGAGGATCCGGCGCTTCCACCCCTCGGGCACCCGACCGTACTGATCATCGATGACGACACCCAGTCGCGGGATTCGTTGGCCGCCACGCTCTCGGTGGAGGGATTCGACGTGGTCACGGCCACCAATGGGGACGAGGGGATCGGGCTGGTGGCGTCGGCGGCGCCATCGTTGGTCCTGTTGGACATGCAGCTGGCCGACTCGCAGGGGCTCTCGGTCTTCCGACGCATCGCCACCATGTCTCCCGTCCCGGTCATCATGATCACCTCACGCGACGATGAGCTCGACGCCGTCCTGGCTCTCGAAGCCGGAGCCGCCGATCACATCACCAAACCGCCGCGCCCCCGGGAGCTGACGGCGCGGATCAGAGCGGTCCTGCGGCGGATCGGGCGCCAGCCACTGCCCGAGGTGGTCTCGGCCCGACCCGACGGTATCTACACCTTGGGCCCGGTGCGCATCGATCTCGCGCTGCGGGAAGCAGTGGTCAGGGGAAAAGCCGTCGACCTCTCCCGCAAGGAATTCGATCTCCTGGCCCTGCTGGTCTCCGAATCGGGACACGTGGTCACTCGCCAGAAGTGCATGGAAAGGATCTGGCAGGACCGCAAGATGGGCGACAGCCGTACGCTCGACACCCACGTGAAGCGGCTGCGCAAGAAGATCGAGCTCAATCCAGCCGATCCCGAGCATGTGCTGACCGTGCGCGGGATCGGATACCGCTTCAAGCCGTAGGGGTCTACCCGGCGCCACGCCCACCACTGCCTCCCCCACTGGTCGACGTTCGGTGTGCGGGTGGACCCCTACTGTTTGAAGCCCACGCCAGGGTCCGGAACCCCTCGGTCGTTCTCCCTCGTCCCACGGACCAGGGAGGACGAGGGCCGACCCACAACGTTCACGGAACGATCACCCCCAGGTAGCCAACGGGCCGTTTCCCGTTCACCTGGCTTCTCTAGGGTCACCACTGGAGGTTGCCCCTGCCCATGGACGCCGTCGGAGAGAACATCAGAGTTCTGGTGGTCGAGGACGAGGAGTCCTACCGTGCGGCACTCTCCTCGGGGCTCAGCCTGGAGGGCTTCGACGTGGACGTCGCCCCCGACGGCTCCGAGGGTCTTCGGCTGTTCGCCGACCGGCCGCCGGACATCGTGCTCCTCGACATGCTGTTGCCCGGAATGCATGGGATGGAGGTCTGCCGCAGGATGCGGGCCATGTCCCCTGTGCCGATCGTGATGGTCAGTGCCGTGGACACCGAGCTCGACGTGGTCCTCGGTCTCGAGCTCGGAGCGTCGGACTACGTGACCAAGCCATTTCACCTGCGGGAGCTGGTGGCCCGGATACAGGCGATCCTGCGTCGGGTGTCACCCCAGGCCACGCCCTTCCTGAAGGCTGTTCCCCCCACCGGCGGCCCCGAGGCCGATCGCGGCCAGTCCGACCAACGCCCCAACGCCGCGTTCGGGACCGTCTCCGTCGACTTCGTCCGCCGCGAGGTGACCGTCGACGGGCTTCAGACCCATCTGTCACGGCGCGAATTCGACCTGTTGGCGGTGCTGCTCTCCCCGGCCCGCCGGGTTCGCACGCGAGCCGAGCTCATCGACCTCTTGTGGCCCGATCGCTACCTATCGGACAGCCGCACCCTCGACACCCACATCCACCGGCTCCGGGCCAAGCTCGAGCCGGACCCCGCACAACCCCACTTCATCGTCACGGTCCGGGGCGTCGGTTTCCGGATCGACCCCGACGGCGCCCGTCCCACGCCTCCGTCGCCATCGGTGCTCGACGAGCTGCACCGGTCGGGGCGGCCTGACCGGGCCCAGCCGGTCTCGGCATAGACGGTCCGGGGGTTGGCGGCCAGGGCCTCGTCGGTTCCTGACCTCGGTGGCCAGGGCCCGAGCGGCCGGAGCCAGCTCCGCCAGTCCCTAGCCGAATCGACCGTTGACGTAGTCGAGTGTCCGGGGGTCAGTGGGCTCGCTGAACAGCTTGGCGGTGGGGCCGAACTCGATGAGCTTGCCCGCCTTGTCCTCGCCCATCAGCAGGAAGGCGCAGCGGTCGGAGACCCGCATGGCCTGTTGCATGTTGTGGGTGACGATGACGATGGTCACCCGGTGCTTGAGCTCCCCGACCAGTTCCTCGATCCGCTTGGTGGCGATGGGGTCGAGTGCCGAGGTGGGCTCGTCCATCAACAGCACCTCGGGTTCCACGGCCAGAGCCCGGGCGATGCACAGGCGCTGCTGCTCCCCACCCGACAGCGTGCTGGCATGGGTCTTCAACCGGTCGCGCACACTGTCCCACAGCGCGGCGGCGACCAGGGCCGACTCGGCCGCCTCATCGAGAAGCGCCTTCTTGCGCACCCCGTTGAACCTGAGCCCGGCCACGGCATTTTCGTAGATGCTCATGGTGGGGAACGGGTTGGGGCGCTGGAAGACCATGCCCACCCGTGTCCGGAGCAGCGTGGCGTCGGTCGACGCGGCATAGACATCGAGGTCGCCGAGCTGGATGCTCCCGGTGACGGATGCGGTCCGTACGGTGTCCTGCATCCGATTGAGGGCCCGGAGCAACGTGGTCTTGCCGGACCCGGACGGCCCGATGAGGGCCGTGATCTCCCCGGCATGGACGTCGAAGGTGACATCGCGGACCGCGGTCCGGCCCGAGAAGGCCACGGCCACGTCCCGCAGCCGCATCACCGGATCGCCCACCGGTCGCTCCATCAGAACCTC
>JBEKIU010000046.1:0-26010 GCA_050011635.1 Acidimicrobiales bacterium | reverse complement strand
TAGTCGACGGGGATGCCGTACTCCCAACCGGTGCCTTCGATCTGATCGGGGAAGCGGGTCCGCGCCAGCCGCTCCTGGAGATCCTCGAGGATCGAATCTTCGATTCGGATCGGACATGGTTCGATCGACGCGCTCACCATGTGCTTTTCGTTTCCATAGGTCGGTGTCCGTGTCCTTCTCCGTGGGTGCGGTTGTGCCTCAAGGGGGCGTCGCCAATACTGCCCCTCACCAGGACCTTCGCCCGCCAACCCTACTTCGATGCCTCCGTCCTGCACGCGGCCCTCGTTGGCGCCACGGCGTCCGATGGTGGGAGCGGGTCAGGCGCGGCCGATCACTTCCTCGCCATAGCGGGTGAGTGCCGGCTCGAGATCGGACCCGAACAGGACCGAGGGGATGAGGATCCGGTTGGCGCCCAGCCCCTGCAGCGTCTTCACCTCGGCCCGGGCCTGCTCGCCGTCGGTTGTATTGCATTGGACCGTTATCTCGATCGTCGTCGGATCCCTCTCGGCCTCCTCGGCGCTCTTGCGCACCAGGTCGATCAGGGCAGGGAGCTCGTCGGTGCCGACGCCGAACGGGAAGAACCCGTCGCCGATCCGGCCGGCCCGGCGGGCGGCCGCCGGGCTGTGACCTCCGACGTGCACGGGGATGGTTCCGCCCGGAGGCTGTGGGCGCAGGAAGCAGTCGATGAAGTGCACGGTGGTGCCTTCGAAACTGGCCTGCTCCTCGGACCACAGGGCCCGCATGGCGGCGATGGCCTCCTCGGTGCGCTGCACGCGGCCGGCGAAGGGGACACCCAGGGCCGTGAACTCCTCCTCCAACCAGCCGATACCCGCCCCGAGGATCATCCGGCCGCCCGAGAGATGGTCCAATGTGGCCAGTTCCTTGGCCAACACCAGGGGATTGCGTTGGGGCACGATGAGGATGCCGGTGCCCAACCGCAGGGTCGATGTCCGGGCGGCCACGTAGGCCAACCAGATGAGCGGGTCGGGAAAGACCGTCCCCTCACCGGACGGGAGCCGGCCCGACGGGTCGTAGGGATACGTGGACTGGTACCCGGCCGGAACCACGACGTGGTCGACGGTCCAGATGGATTCGAATCCGGCGGCTTCGGCGGCCTGCGCGAGCCGGACAGCCTCGTCCGGATCGACGAAGGACCCGATGTTGGCAAAGGCGACTCCGAACTTCATCTGCTCCATCTCCGCGCCCCTCCCTGACTCCCGCCGTGCCGATGCGCCGGGCTCAGCGCCGGGCTCAGCATAGGACACGGCCTCGTCCTGACACCGGGCCGCATGACCCGCTCCAGACGCCGGATTCTGGGTCTCGAGCACTGCCGGCAGACGAGGCCGGGGTGTTACCCTTGACCGCATGGTCGAAGAACCGGGGAGCTCGGACCCCGGAGTTGTCCGTGTCGCAATCGATCGGGATGCCTGCATGGGCTCGGGCAATTGCGTGTTCTGGGCGCAGGGAGTGTTCGACCTCGACGAAGATGGTGTGGCCATCGTCGTCGGCGACGTGACCGGTCGTGAGGAAGAGGTGCGAACGGCCGCCTCCAACTGCCCGACATCGGCCATCCTCGTCGACGTGATGCTCCCTTCGTAATCACCCGATTCACCGACGTGGTCGGCGCGGGCCACGAGGGCCTGTCGCGGGGCGGCAACGCGATGTGTGATGTCGTTACAATGACGCCGTCCGGCACGGGAGACGGGGCCGGCTGGACCGGAGGCAGCGCATGGGCACGTACAACCACACGGGGCACGTCGTCACTGACCTCGAGCGATCGAAGCAGTTCTACCAGGAGGTATTCGGCTTCAAGCTCTGGTACGAGATCACGCCTCCCGACGAACCGACGGCCAAGCTCACCTCCCTCACGCCGCCGCTCGGCGTCACCGCCTCGTACCTGACCCTCGATGGTTTCGTGCTCGAGCTGATGCACTACTCCGCCCCCGGGGCCACCGCATCATTCCGGCCGCGCACCATGAACGAACCCGGGCTCACCCACCTGTCCATCTCGGTCGACGACGTGCGGGCCACCGCGGCGCGGGTCACCGAGTACGGGGGGGAGATCATCGAGGAGAGTGACGTCGGCGCGGCACTGTTCGTCCGGGACCCCGACGGCCAGTTGCTCGAGCTGCTGCCGGTCTCCTACCGGGGAAGCCTCCCGCCCAAGCCGTAACTCCGGGAAACAGGGCTGGCTACGCTGTGCTCCTGTGGCCGTGCCGCCACCCGCCGCGATGCTCGGGATCGGCGGCCAATGGATGAGGAGGCAACTCAATTGACGTTGACCGGTGAGACAGCCGTACCGCTCCGACACGCAGACCGGTTCTTCATCGACGGCGGATGGGTCACGCCATCGTCCGATGCCACCATCGATGTCATCGACTCGGACACGGAGCAGGTGTACTTCCGCGTCCCCGAGGCGCAGGCGGCCGACATCGACCGAGCCGTGACGGCCGCCCGACGGGCATTCGACGAGGGCCCCTGGCCCACGATGACCCACGCCGACCGGGCCGGGTTCCTCCGAGGCATCGCCGCCGGCCTGCGGGAGCGGGCCGAGGACATCGGGCAGATCTGGCCCCGAGAGTCCGGTGCCCTCTACGTCATCGCCAAGCACAGCGCGGCCGGCACCGCCGCCGGGTTCGACTACTACGCCGATCTGGCGCAGACCTTCCCGTTCGAGGAGAGGGCACAGCCCACCATGGGGGAGTTCGGCCTGCTGGTGCGCGAACCGGTGGGCGTCGTCGGTGCCATCATCCCGTGGAACGCCCCCATGGGCCTCATCACCTACAAGCTGGCGCCGGCCCTCCTGGCCGGGTGCACGGTGGTGCTCAAGTGCTCGCCCGAGGCTCCCGGCGACGCCTATGTGGTGGCCGAGATCGCAGAGGCCATCGGCCTGCCGGCCGGGGTGCTGAACGTCGTCACCGCCGATCGGGAGGTGTCCGAACTGCTGGTCCGTGATGCCCGGGTGGACAAGATCACCTTCACCGGCTCGACCGCCGCCGGCCAGCGGATCGCTTCGATCTGCGGGGGGCGGATCGCCCGGTGCACCCTCGAGTTGGGTGGGAAGTCGGCGGCGCTCATCCTCGACGACATGAACCTGCAGGAGGCTGCGGCCACGCTGGCCCGCGCCGAATGCATGCTGTCGGGACAGGTGTGCTCGTCGCTGACCCGGATCGTCGTCACCCGCCAGCGGCACGACGAGCTGGTCGAGGCGCTGGCCGCTGCCTTCTCCCAGGTCCGCGTGGGCGACCCGTTCGACCCCGCCACCCAGATGGGTCCGCTCGTCTCCGGACGCCAGCGCGAACGGGTCGAGGGCTACATCGCAACGGGCAAGGAACAGGGTGCCACGCTGGTGACCGGGGGAGGAAGACCGAAGCAGCTCGACCGCGGCTACTACGTGGAACCGACGGTGTTCGCCAACGTGGACAACGCCTCCACCATCGCGCAAGAGGAGATCTTCGGTCCCGTGCTCTCGGTCATCCCGGCCGACGACGAGGAACAGCTCGTGTCCACGGCCAACGACACCATCTACGGTCTCAACGCCTCCGTGTTCACCCCCGACGTGGACCGGGCCCGGCAGGTGGCAGGCCGGCTCCGCTCAGGCACCGTCGGCCACAATGCCTTCCGCACCGACTTCGGCATCGCCTTCGGCGGCTTCAAGCAGTCCGGCATCGGCCGGGAGGGTGGGACCGAGGGCCTGTTGCCCTTCCTCGAGACCAAGACGGTCATCCTGGACGGCCCGCCGGCCGGCTACCGCTGAGCCTGGGCCGGGCTCCTTCCCGTCAGTTGCCAATGGCATTCTGACAGACCGGCAATGTCATTCTGATAAAGTGTGGTCGAGCACGGCCCGGTCCCATCCGGCCGGGAGTCGAAAGGAGTCCAGCCCATGCCGTCACGAAAGGTCGATTTCCCGGTCTTCGACGCCGACAACCACATGTACGAGACGACGGATGCGTTCACCAAGTACCTCCCGTCCGAGTACGCAGGCCTGATCAAGTACGTCGAGGTCGACGGCCGGACCAAGATCGCCGTCAAGGGCCTGATCAGCGAATACATCCCCAACCCGACCTTCGCCAGGGTGGCGGCCCCCGGCGCCCAGGAGGAGTACTTCAAGAGCGGCAACCCCGACGGCAAGACCCGGCGGGAGATCCTCGGTCGGGCCATCGACGCCTTGCCCGGCTTCTCCGAACCCGAACCCCGACTGAAGCTCATGGACGAGCTCGGACTGGACCGGGCCCTGATGTGGCCGACCCTGGCCAGCCTGCTCGAGGAGCGGATGCGGGACGACCCTCCTGCCGTCCATGCCGTGGTCCATGCCCTCAACCAGTGGATGCACGAGCACTGGACCTTCAACTACGAGAACCGGATGTTCCCGAGTCCCGTCATCCACCTCGGCATCGTGGACCGGGCCATCGAGGAGCTCGACTGGGTGGTGGAGCGCGGTGCCCGTATCGTCCTCATCCGCCCCGCACCGGCATGGGGCTACCGGGGTCCGCGTTCGCCCGCCCTGCCCGAGTTCGACCCGTTCTGGGAGCGGGCGGCCGAAGCCGGCGTCTTGATCGGGATGCACGCCTCCGACAGCGGCTACCAGCGCTACGCCAACGAATGGGAGGGCAGCCCGACCGGTGAGATGACGCCGTTCAAGGGCGACTCGGGATTCCGGGCCATCACCGGGCACCAGGGCCGTCCGATCATCGACACGGTCGCCTCGTTGGTGGGCCACGGTCTCTGTACGCGTTTCCCCACCATCAAATTCATCCCGGTGGAGAACGGGAGCAATTGGGTCCGTCCCATGCTCGCCGATCTGGAGCACGCCTGGATCCACTCCCCCAACTCCTTCGACGAGAACCCGGTCGACGCGTTCAAGCGGAGTATCTACGTCCACCCGTTCCACGAGGAGGACCCGAAGGGTCTTGTCGACATCCTCGGTGCCGATCGGGTGCTGTTCGGATCTGACTACCCCCACCCCGAAGGCATGGCTGATCCGATCACCTTCGTCGACGATCTCGCCGGTCTGCCCGACGAGGACATCAAGAAGGTCATGGGCGGCAACCTGAACCGCCTGATGGGCTTGGCCGAGGTCGCCTGACCCCGGGCCGAGGGATGTCGATGCGGTGGGAGCCATCGATCGGCTGAGTGCCGTGTCACGATCGTGCCGCGCTACGGTCGTGCACGATCGTCGTACGAGCACGGCCCCCTGCCGATCACCGGTGGTGCGCCGATAGGAACTCGCGTGTCTCAGGTGGATGTGAGGGAGGAGCCGGCCAGATGGACCTCAACCCGTCAGAGGAACAGCAGCTACTGATCGAGGCCTTCGCCGCGCTCTACGCCAAGCAATCTCCCCCCGAACGTGTCCGCGCCTCCGAGCCGTTGGGTCACGACGCCGACCTGTGGGTGCGACTGCGAGAGACCGGAGCCATGGAGATGGCCGTCGACCAGGAGCACGGGGGAGGGGGGGCGTCGCTGCTGGACCTGGCCCTGGTGGCCGAGCAGCACGGTCGGTTCCTCGGGTCGGCACCGCTGCTGGAGGCGCAGGTGGCCGCCCGGCTGCTCGAACGGGTGGACAGCTCCGAGGCCAGGTCGATGCTGGCCACGGCACTGACCGGTGACCGCCTGACCACCCTGGCCCTGCACCCTCCGACCCACGGCTCGCTGACGATGGTTCCGTCCGGGGCGGTGGCCGACGATGTGCTCTTCGTCGACGGGGGACAGCTGTGGGCGGCGGCCATCGGCGAGGCCCGGACCAGGGTGGACAATCTGGGCTCCCTGCCGGTGGCCGACATCGACATCGGGACGGGCGCACGGCTCTTGCTGTCGGGACCGGACGCGGGTGGGTTGTTCGAACGGGCGCGGGACGAGTGGCTGGTGCTGATGGCCAACGCCCTGGCCGGGATGGGGACCCGCTCCCTCGAGATCGGCGTCGAGTACGTGAAAGAGCGTCAGGCCTTCGGGGTGCCCATCGGCTCCTTCCAGGCCGTGGCCCATGGCCTGGCCGATGCCGCTACCAGTGTCGACGGCGGGGGCTTGCTGGCCCGGGAGGCTGCCTGGGCCGCAGCCGAGGAGCCCGGTCGAGCGCCGGAGTTGGCCGCACTGGCCTTTGCCTTCAACGCCGAGGCGGCTCGGGAGGCGAGCTATCGGAGCCTTCACTACCACGGAGGGTACGGGTTCATGCTCGAGTTCGACATCCAGTTGTACTTCCGACGGGCCAAGGCCTGGCCGGCGCTGTTCGCCGAACCATCCGCCATCTACGCCCGGGCCGAGGGCTACCGGCTGTCCGCTACGCCGAGAGAGGACTGACCGTGGACTTTCGACTCGGCGAACGCAGCGACGTCTTCCGGCAGGAGGCACGGGCCTTCCTGGACGAGGCGCTCACCGACGAGGTGCGAGACCAGATGCACCGGACCGGGGTCCACCACAACTGGGACTTCCATCGCCGCCTGGTCGAGCGAGGCTGGCTGGCCCCCGGGTGGCCCGAGGAGTTCGGAGGCCAGGGCCGGGACCCTCTCGAGATGCTGGCCTTCGCCGAGGAGTTCCACCGGGCCGGGGCCCCGACGTACGCGGTGGGCACGACGCTCATGGTGGCCAACATCATCCGCCAGATCGGGACCGACGAGCAGAAGCAGCTGATCCTGCCTCCGGCGCTGGGTGGGGAGATCATCATCGTGCTCGGGTTCACCGAGCCCGAGTCGGGCTCCGACGTGGCCGCGGCCCAGACCAGGGCGGTCCGGGACGGGGATGAGTGGGTGGTGAACGGGCAGAAGATGTTCACCACCAACGCCCAGGAGGCCGACTACGTCTTCATGCTGACCCGGACCAATCCCGACCTCCCCAAGCACCAGGGCCTGACCACCTTTCTGGTCCCCCTCCGTCAGCCCGGCGTCGAGATCCAGCCCGTGCACACGCTCTCGGGCGAACGGACCAATCTGACCTTCTACTCCGACGTCCGGGTGGACGACTCGCTGCGCATCGGCGCGGTGGACGGCGGGTGGGACGTGATGAAGGTGGGGCTGACCCTCGAGCGGGCCGGAGACCAGGGAGGCGAGTCCATCCGCCTGCTGGCCATCATGGAGGCGTGGGCCCGCGACGCGGTGGATGAGGACGGGCGTCCAAGGCTCGAGGACACCCATGTCCGGGCCCGCCTCGGGCGGGCCGCGGCCGAAAACGAGGTCACCACCCTGCTGTGTCGCCGCTGTGCCTGGATCCACGAGTCGGGAGGGTCGCCGGGGGTCGAGGGCTCGATGAGCAAGTTGTTCGCCTCCGAAGCGCTGACCCGACAGTCCGCCGACTTCGTCGACCTCCTGGGCCGGGATGGGATCCGGAGCCAGGGTGATCCTTCGGCGCACGCCGCGGGGGCTGCCGACTACGCCTTCCGGTTCGCCTTGGGCACCACGACCTACGGCGGGACCAGCGAGATCCAGCGCAACATCATCGCCCAGCGGGGGCTGGGGCTGCCCCGGGCACGCTGAGGCGGATCCGACCTACAGCACCGGCAACGGTCGGCCGGGTTACCACCGCCGCTCGCCTCGGCGTCAGTCGGTATCTCTGGCCCGGCTGTAGCCGAAGAATGCCTTCTGCTTGATGAGGTCGGCCACCGCGCCGGGAACCATCGACTCCCAGGTGCTGTCGCTGCCGGCAATCCTCTTGAGGACATCGCGGCTGAAGATACCCAGGTACTCAGGACGGAAGTTGTCCAGGGGGACAAAACTGCCTCGCATGGCCAGATAGTCGTAGAGCGGCCGCAGTGACGGCTCGACCTCGAGGTTGTCCACCGTCTGCAGGTCTTCCTCCAGCGTCCGTTGCAGCGGATAGACGTAGATGCGGAGATCGTTCTTGAAGAGCCGACCGAAGCTCTCGAGGATGCCCCCCGGCAGCTGTGTGTAGAACTTCTCATCGAAGAGCTCGATGAGGCTCGGCACGCCCATGACGATTCCGATGCGTCCGGTTGTGCGAGAAGCGATGTACGCAGCCAGTCGGTAGTACTCGAAGTAATCGGAGATCAGGACTGTCATCCCGCACGACGCCAGAAGATCGGCCCTGGCGAGGAAGTCGCTGCGATCGACGTCGGACCCTCCGGCCAAGAGGTTTCGCATGGTGAGCTCGGCCAGCGGGAGTACCGGTTGTCCCTCGACCGAAGGATCGGCTTCGAACTTGGCCAACGCCGTCTCGAGCATGTCGATGTTGACCAGCGTCGTCGGACGGAAGCTGCCCCGCTCGACGAGGACGGCCTTCTTCCGAAGGGCCTCACTCGGTTGCAGGACGGCGCGGTCCGGACCGAACATGGCCACGCCGCTCAGGCCCAGCTGCACCAACTTCAGCGCCATGAGCCGATTGTCCACGCGGCGAAACTCGATGCCACGGAACTCGATCATGTCGATCTCGATCCGGCCGGTGGTCAGCCGGTCCAGCAGGCTCTCCACCAACTCCTCCGGTTCGTGGTGGAGGAAGAACGCCCCATGGAGCAGGTTGATGCCGACAATCCCGATCGCCTCCTGTTGCAGCGATGCCTCGATGTCGAGCATCCGAACGTGGAGGATGATCTGACTCGGCTCATCCCTGGGATGAGCCTGGAACTTGAGGCCCATCCACCCGTGACACTCATTGTTCCCCTGGTAGCTGCGGGCCACGACCGTATTGGCGAAGGCGAAGAACGAGGTGGTGTCGCCACGCTTGTCGCTCAGCCGTTCGAGGTTCAACTGGTGTTCATGGTCCAGCATGGCCTGCAAACGGCCCGCCGACACGTATCTGTCCACTTCGCCGTAGATGGCGTCGCTCACCAGCATGTCGTAGGCGGAGATGGATTTGGCGATCGTCCCTGCCGCGCCGCCGACCCGGAAGAACCACCGGGCGACTTCCTGCCCGGCCCCGATCTCGGCCACCGTGCCGTACCATCTCGGGTCGAGGTTGATGCGGAGCGCCTTTTGATGGGTGTCCTCACCGACATGCATCATCGAATCGAGCACGAGACCTCCGGACGGGCATGCGCTTGGACCATGGGGCCCAGGCTATGAACGTGAAGGTTTCGGCCGCGTGTTCTCTGGATGAATCCTCGGTAACAATCTCCGTCAATCCCTCGGTGGGTCCTGCCGAGGGTGTCACCTCCTGCACGAGGCGTGCCACTCGTGGGAACCTGCGGGGAAACATGGGTCATAGTGGGGAATGGGTCAAAACCGCGAGTGCCGATGACTGACGTCCCTACCGCCCATCGAGCGGGCAGATCTCACATGCGCCAGGTTGCCGCACTGATGGGGCTGGCGGTCGGCGTGTTGGTCTGCGCATGCGGTGGCGGTTCGAGCGCGTCAACCGGGGTGTTGAAAGGTACCGCCACCCCGTGCATCCGGCCGGCCCTGGACAAGGTGTCGCGGGCCTGGCACGTCGATGTCGTCTTGCGTCGCGGACCGACAATGGTTGCCAAGCGGACGGTGCTCGACGCACAGCCGGCCGGCGATCGGATCGTCGACCAGATCTTCTCCTTCACCGAGCCCCCGGGGTCGTATTCCATATCCGGGGCCACTCCGGTGGAGCGAACGGTGGTGATCAAGGCCGGGACCACCTCTGTCGTCGAGCTGACGGCCGTCTGCAGCCCGTAGGACCGCCACCGCCCAGGCGCCGAAGGCGTCGGTGGTGGCTGACAATGGACCTTTGGCCCTGTTGGTGCTGGTCAGGATGACACAACATCACAGTGCAAGCTTCGAAGAGCTACGGAGGCCCAGTGATGATTTTGGAACTGTCGGACCCACTCGTGGAGCAACTGCACGACACCCTCGAAGCGGTGGTCACCGACATGAGCAGCGAGATCACCGCCACCGACAACCCGATGTACCGTCAGGGCCTTCGGGATCGCCGGGAGAAGCTGCGGGACGTTCTGTCCCAGCTCGATGCGGCCAACCAACGGTAGGTCCCGGTAGGCACCCGTGCAGGCTCACGGCGACCCAGGTCGGGCCGACCACCGGTCGGTCACCTCGAGGGACGACAGATCGCCGGCCACCACCACGACACCGCCGAACTCGGGCCTGGCCTGGTCGATCCACTCCTGTTCCGTCCCCGGCGCCGGAGCGGGTACGAGATGGGTGAGGACCAGCGTCCCGACCATGCCACGCTCTGCCGTCTGCGCAGCTTCGGGGACCGACGAGTGGTAGTCCAGCACATCGGTCAGCCGGGGCAGTCCGAACTGCTCGATGAGATCCCGCCTCACCACCGTGTGGACGAGTACGTCGGCTCCATCGCAGAGCTCGTCGAGCGCGGCGCAGGGCACGGTATCCCCGGCGATGACCACCGACCGGTCTCCGTCCTGGATGCGGAAGCCCACCGTGGGTCGGACCGGCGCGTGCTCAGTGGGAGCCGCCGTCACGCGGACTGGACCCTCGGAGAAGACCACGCCCCGCTCGACCTCGGTCACCGTCGAGGACGGCCGCCACGTCAGGTCTTGGTGGTGGGCCATCCGATAGCCGATGTCGGGTTCGAGCATCTCCTCGGTCACCTGCAGCAATCGGGAGGTTCCGCCCGGGCCGAACACCGAGAGCGGGTTCGGCTGCAGCGACATGACCCAGCGCATGGTGAAGACGTCGTTGAGATCGGTGATGTGATCACTGTGGAGATGGGTCAGGAAAAGGGCCCGGATGGCGCCCGCCCCGGAACCGACGGCGGCGGCTCGCATCAGAACCCCCCTGCCGCAGTCGAACAGGAGATCTCCCACCGATGTGCGGATCAGCGTCGACGGCCCGGCTCGATCAGGATCGGGCAGTGGACTTCCACTTCCCAGGATCAGTAGTTGCATCGAGCTCCTTTCCACGATCGGTGGTGCAGACGGAGCCGTGCGGTGACCACGAAGCCCAGGGTGACGCTAGACGAGGCGGGAGGCGTCACGCCCGGCTGCCTCGACGACGGAGGCCGGTGGACCAGCCGGTTTCCCCTCCTCATGGCCCGACAGCCGCGTCGAGTGGCCCAGCCTCGACTCCCCGGCCTGCGGGGTCCGTCCCCGCCGGGCCCGTCCCCGGCTGCAGGGGGGGTACGTTTCAGCCAGGCGTCCGATCCTTTTCGGGCCGTCTGACCGGCAGAGGCCTGACGCAGCACAGCAGGAGAGCAACAGAGCAACAGAGCAACAGAGCAGCAGACGCAAGCAGAGGAGCAGAGCAGCAGAGCAGCAGAGCAGCAGAGCAGCAAGGCTCGACGTGGGGCGGCCGAAAGTGATGGAGGCAATCATGCGAGTTCTGGTCATCGGAGCCGGAGGAGTGGGGATGGCCGTGGCCAGGACCGCGGCCCGCTGGGGACTGTTCGACCACGTGGCCGTGGCCGACTATGACGTCGGGCGGGCGAAACGAGCCGTGGCCGGGGCCGGCGAGCGGTTTGTCGCCTTCCAGCTGGATGCCAGCGACGAAGAAGCCGTGGTGGGCTTGATCCGGAGCCAGCGGGTGGATGCCGTCTTGAACGCCCTGGACCCACGGTTCGTGATGCCCGTCTTCCGAGCCGCATTCACCGCCGGCGTGACCTACCTCGACATGGCGATGTCCCTCTCGCATCCCCATCCCACCGACCCTTACCGTCTGCCTGGGGTCAAACTGGGTGACGAACAGTTCGCCATGGCGGACCAGTGGAAGGAGCGGGGCCTGCTGGCCCTGTGCGGGATCGGTGTGGAACCCGGCCTTTCCGACATATTCGCCCGCTACGCCGCCGACCGCCTGTTCTCGTCCATCGACGAGGTCGGGGTGCGGGACGGCTCGAACCTGGTGATCGAGGGATACGAGTTCGCCCCGTCGTTCTCGATCTGGACCACGATCGAGGAATGTCTCAATCCTCCCGTGGTCTGGGAGAAGGACAAGGCGTGGTTCACGACCGAGTGCTTCAGTGAGCCCGAGACCTTCCTCTTCCCCGCCGGCATCGGGCCGGTCGAGTGCGTCAACGTCGAACACGAGGAGGTCCTGCTCATCCCCCGATGGGTGGAGGCCAACCGGGTCACCTTCAAGTACGGCTTGGGTGAGGAGTTCATCGGGGTGCTCTCGGCCATCCACAAGCTGGGTCTCGACTCGACCACTCCGATCCGGGTCGGAGATGTCGAGGTCTCCCCCCGGGATGTGGTTGCCGGATGCCTTCCCGATCCCGCTCAATTGGGGGACCGGATGTCAGGATCGACCTGCGCGGGAACGTGGGTTACGGGCACGGGGGTGGACGGCAACCCACGGGAGGTGTACCTCTATCACGCGGTCGACAACGCCTGGTGCATGAAGGAGTTCGGTTCTCAGGCCGTGGTCTGGCAGACAGCCATGAACCCCGTGGTGGCCCTCGAGCTCCTCGATTCGGGTGCCTGGTCTGGTGAGGGCGTGCTCGGGCCCGAGGCCCTGCCCGCCGATCCCTTTCTGGAGCTCGTCAACAGCCATGGTGCGCCCTGGGCGTACGAAGAGCGGACGCCGGCCGGGCCCTGAGCGGCGATTGCCCGAACAAGCGCCGTCGAGTCTCATGGTTTCGGTCTGGACAGTTCGCGCTCGCGACGGAAAGAATCGAGGCAGCGAGAATTAAGGTGCAGCAAGAATTAGCGGCAAGCAAGAATTAGCTTCCAGCAAGAATTAACGGCAAGCAAGAATTAACGGCAAGCAAGAATTGGCGGTGTGCAAGGGTTTACCGAGCAAGACCCAGGGGTAACCGTAGGTAACAATAATTAAGCGGCCACGTGGGTTCGAGAAGTAATCGGGGACGTGGGACCTCTATCCCCGGACGAACGAGAAGTCAACGACCCGGGACGACTTCCACACTTCGACGTGTCGCGGCGGCGACATCCTCAAGATTGATGATTGACTCCGCCTGAGACGGTCACTTACGATGCCAAACGGAACGCTACCCCTCAGACCGTCTGGGGGCCGGTGGAAAGGACACAATAATATGAGGCTTCGGTCGAGGGCAGGTTTCGTGAAGCCAGGGGGCTCACTGAAGGTTGGGGTTGGCGTTGCCGTAGCGGCGGGCCTCATCGCATTTCCACTGGTCGGGGGATTGGCAACGGCGGGCGCGAAGAGCTTGCCGCCACCGAGCTGCCTGCCCGAGGTGCTTTCGGTGCATTCGGTCGGTAACGCCGAACTCTCGCACGTTGTCATCAAGGGTCATTGCTTCGAGAGCTCGAAGGTCAGCGCCGTCACCTTCGGTAGCGTGGGCGGGAGCTTCACGGTGAAGTCAGACAACACCCTTACCGCCAACCCACCGGCACAGGCGGCCGGCACGGTCACTGTCACCGTGACCAACGCTGCGGGCACGAGCAAGACCGACGGCAAGTACACGTACCTTGCTCCGAAGGTGACGCAGGTCAGTCCCAACAACGGTCCGACGGCCGGTGGCAATGTCGTCACCATCCGCGGCTTGGACCTGGCCGATGGCTCCACGCCCACGGTGACCTTCGGAACGCTGAAGTCCTCCACCGTGACGGTCAAGAGCAGCCGGGCGCTTACGGCAGTGGTGCCAGCGGCCTCGGGTGGCCCCGGCGACGTGGGATCCGTGGGCGTCACGGTGACCACGACTGAAGGGTCCAGCTCGGGCACCATCAAGTACACCTACAGGTACATCGCCTAGTGGCGTGACGGCCTGGGGCCCAACGTTCCCCAGGTGGTCCTACAGAGTCAAGTACAAGAGCGCCGACTTCGGTCGGCGCTCTTGTCTGTCTCTGATCGGCTTGCGGTTCCCTCCTTCGGGCAGCCCGACGATGTCCGTCTCGGTGACCACCAGTCGCCGGCGACACCGGCGGCCAAGGCGGGCGTCCTCTGGACGTCGTCGCCGCTCCCGCTCCCCGGGTGGCCGCGGGAGGGACCGACGGTTGCCCCCCATCGGCTCTTCAGGGCCTCAGGGAATGGCTTCGGTATCCAGGGGCCGTCCCCGTGGCTTTCAGCGCCTCTCGGCACGCATGTGCACCCTCTCCTCCACCGCGGAGCGACACGGCAGGCAAGCTCTGATCCCGACGCGAAACTCCCAGCCGAACGCGAACCACGACGGCCTGTCGCCGCAGTCGCGGATCACCGCGCCCAGACGGAGTCAGGCCCCGGTGGACCGAGGCGAAGGACGCGTCCCACCCCATTCCTCGGGAGCCACGTCGGCCACTGTCTCCGAGAACGTCCACCGGTGTCCGGCCGGGTCGACGGCGGTGTACTGGCGCTCGCCGTACTCGAAATCAGTCGGCTCCATGATGATCCGGGCGCCGGCGGCCCGAGCCCGCTCGCAGTGGGCATCCGCATCGTCGACACGGACCATCACCGAGTGGGTCACCTCGCCCGGACGCGGAGGCCGGCGGTCTCCGGCGACGTCGCCGATGATCACCGCTCCTTCCCCATAGCTGAGCTGTGACCGGTGGTCCTCGCCGATCCGGACCCGCTCGACGAATCCGTAGGCTGCGCTCAGCCAGGCCACCGCCTCCCGGACGTCCGGATAGGTCAGGACGGGGATGACGGTGGATCGGGGAATCGAGCGGTTGGCCCTCACGAGATGCGAAGCGTACCCCGAAGCATCCTGGTCGTCGTCCGGCCCGGTATCGTGAGGGAATGCCCGCCAAGGACGTCCGGGTCGTCGAGGTCTCGGGCCGGACCGTCGGCATCTCGAGTCCTGACAAGATCTACTTCCCCGAACTGGGCGCGACCAAGTTCGACCTCGTCTCGTACTACCTCGACATCGCCGATGCCCTCATCAATGCCGCCGGAGGCCGTCCCGCCCTGCTCGAGCGGTTCCCCGGTGGCGCCGGGGGGTCCTCGTTCTTCCAGAAACGGGTCCCGTCCAACGCTCCGAGCTGGCTTCGGACCACCGTGGTGACCACACCCAACGGCACCACCTCGAACGCACTCGTCGTGGCCGACATCTCACACGTTCTGTGGGCTGTGAACCTCGGATGTCTCGGTCTGCACCTGTGGCCGTACCGTGCCGATGACCCCGAGCATGCCGACGAGCTCCGCATCGATCTCGACCCGCAGCCCGGGACCTCGTTCGACGACGTCCGGACGGCAGCCGCCCACGTTCGCCAGGTCCTGACCGAGCTCGGCATCGTCGGATACCCGAAGACGACGGGGAATCGCGGCATGCACATCTACGTGCGGCTGGAGCCGCGCTGGGACAGCTTCTCGGTCCGGGCCGGTGCCGTGGCCCTGGCCCGGGAGCTCGAGCGCAGGCACCCGGACCTCATCACGGCGAACTGGTGGAAGGAGGAGCGGGGTGCGCGCGTCTTCGTCGACTTCAACCAGAACGCGCCGCACAAGACGGTCTTCGGCGCCTGGTTCGCCAGACCCCGGGTCGGTGGCCAGGTCTCCACCCCCCTGGCGTGGGATGAGGTGGACTCGATCGACCCGGAGGAGCTGACGATCCGAACGGTACCGGAGCTCGTCCGCCGGCGAGGCGACCCGTGGGCGGGGATCGGCGACGAGCCGCAGTCGCTCCAGCCCCTGTTGGACATGGCGGCCAAGGACCGATCCGAAGGACTGCACGACGCGCCGTGGCCGCCCGAGTACCCGAAGCAGCCCGACGAGCCACCCAGGGTGGCACCGAGTCGAGCCAAGCGAGACTAGGAGCCATGGACCCGGTCACCGCGTTGCGGCGGATCGCCTACCTGCTCGAGCGTGACGGCGCCGAGTCCTACAAGGTGCGGGCCTTTCGCACTGCCGCCGCGGCGGTCTCCGAGCTGCCCGCCGACGAATTGGCCACGATGTCGCCCGCCCTGCTCCAGAAGATCCCCGGCATCGGCAAGACGAGCGCGCAGGTGATCATCGATGCGGCCCACGGCACCACCCCCGCCTATCTCGAGAAGCTCGAATCGGCCGACCAACCGGTCATGAGCGCCGAGGCCTCCAGGCTGCTCGGGCTGCTGCAAGGCGACTGTCACAGTCACTCGGACTGGTCGGACGGGGGAAGCCCGATTCGGGAGATGGCCGAGGCGGCGATGGAGATCGGGCACCGCTACTGGGCCCTGACCGATCACAGTCCGCGCCTGACCATCGCCCACGGACTCGATGCCGACCGTCTCCGTCAGCAACTCGACATCGTCGCCGACCTGAATGCCGAACTGGCGCCGTTCCGCATCCTGACCGGCATCGAGGTCGACATCCTCGAGGACGGAACGCTGGATCAGGATGCCGAGCTCCTCGCCCAGCTGGATGTCGTGGTGGCCAGCGTCCATTCGAAGCTCCGAATGGATGCGCCGGAGATGACAGCGCGGATGCTCCGTGCCGTTCGAAGTCCCCACACCGACGTCCTCGGGCACTGTACGGGTCGCATCCTGGTCGGACGTGGTCGTCCCCAGTCGACGTTCGATGCCGAGGCCGTCTTCGGCGCCTGTGCGGAGACCGGCACTGCGGTGGAGATCAACTCCCGTCCGGAACGGCTCGACCCCCCCGAGCCGCTGCTCTCCCTCGCCCTCTCGGTCGGCTGCGTGGTGGTCGTGGACACCGATGCCCACGCGCCGGGCCAGCTCGAATGGCAGCGACACGGCTGCGAGCAGGCGGCACGGGCAGGCGTCCCGGTCGATCGGGTCATGAACGCCCTGCCGATGGAGGACTTCCTGGCCTGGACGGCGAGCCACGCGGCTTGACGGCTCGCGGCACCCGGCGCGCCCCCGGGGCCACCTGGTTACGATGTGCCGGTGACGCTCCCCGTCGTGCCCCCGGTCTCGCCGATGCTGGCCAAGCTGACCCGGAGCCTCCCCGAGGACGACGGTCTCTTCTACGAGCCGAAGTGGGACGGCTTCCGCTGCATCGTGTTCCGTGACGGCGACTCCGTCGTCCTGGGCAGCCGCAACGAGAAGCCGCTCAACCGCTACTTCCCGGAGCTGATCGAGTCCCTGCTGGGCAATGTGCCGGACCGCTGCGTGCTCGACGGGGAGATCGTCATCGCCGGGCCGGCCGGCCTCGACTTCGATGCCCTGTCCCAGAGGATCCATCCCGCGGCCTCACGGGTCAAGCTCCTGGCCCAGGAGATGCCGGCGTCGTTCGTGGCCTTCGATCTCCTGGCCCTTGACGATTCGGACCTCCGGGCGGAGTCCTACGCCGTCCGCCGGGCGGCCCTCGAGAAGGCGCTCGGGAAGGCCAGACCACCGATCCACGTCACGCCCGTGACGACCCAACCCGACACCGCCCGCGACTGGTTCTCCCGATTCGAGGGGGCCGGGCTGGACGGGGTCGTCGTGAAGGCGGGCGACTTGCAGTATCAACCCGGCAAGCGGGTGATGTTGAAGGTGAAGCACGAGCGAACCGCCGACTGCGTGGTCGGCGGATTCCGCTGGCACAAGGAGGGCGGTGTCGTCGGGTCGCTCCTCCTCGGGCTCTTCGACGACGCCGGCGCGCTCCAGCACGTCGGGGTGGCCTCCGGTTTCAGCGCGGCCCGTCGCGCCGAGTTCGTCGAGACGCTCGAGCCGTACCGGGAGGTCGCCCCGAAGGACCATCCCTGGCTCCTCGAGGTCGACACGAGTGGTCGCGTTCCGGGCGCGCCGAGCCGGTGGAGCGGTGGAAAGGACCTCAGTTGGGAGGCAGTGCGCCCCGAGCTGGTGGCCGAGGTGGCCTACGACCACCTGCAGGGCGACCGGTTCCGCCACGCCACCTCGTTCGTCCGATGGCGACCGGACCGGAATCCTGGGTCGTGTTCCTACTCGCAGCTCGACACCCCTGTTCCCACCGAGCTCGACGAGGTCTTCGGCTCCGACGGGTGATCCAGCGTCAGCGGCTCGATATCGAAGCCGCGCGCTGGGCCAGTGCGGGATCGCGGAACTCCCGGCACACGTCTTCGAACTCCTTCTTCGGTCCTCGCCACTGCAGCGACGGGACGGCGTCGAGCAGCGAACTGTCCACCCGCAGTGTGGCCAGGACTCTGAACAGCTCGGCCCGGTCGCGTTCGCCGGCCAGCCGTTCGGCCAGCTTGGCCGCGCCCCGCACCGCACCCCGGACCTCGGGATCCCACGCCGCCACCCGGTCGGGCACGTCATCGAAGCTCCCGTAGTGGGCCAGAACGACCGAGGCCGACCGTTTGCCCCAGCCGGCCAATCCGGGGAACCCGTCGGCGGTGTCACCGACCAGCGCCAGCCAGTCGGGGATCGACCGGGGCGCCACCCCGAACTTGGCCCAGACACCGGCCTCGTCGCTCACCTTCCCACTGCGGCGGTCGAGTTGGACGACCCGCTGCCCCACGACGCACTGGGCCAGGTCCTTGTCCGGGGTACAGATGAGCACCCGGTCCACCGCCGGGTCCTCCGCGGCGACGGAGGCGGCCGAAGCCAAGGCGTCGTCGGCTTCGAGCTCGACCATCGGCCACACGGTGACCCCCAGGGCGTCCAACGCCCTCTCGAGCGTGTCGAACTGGGATCGCAGCTCGGGGTCGATGCCCGCACCGGTCTTGTAGCCGGGCCAGAGGTCGTTGCGGAACGACTCGATGACGTGATCGGTGGCCACGCCCACGTGAGTGGCACCGTCGGAGAGCATGCCGACGATGGAGAGGATGACCCCACGGGCCGCACCGATTTCTTCACCGTCCTCCGAGGCCCGAGGTGGTTGCCCGAAGAAGTGCCGGAAGAGCTCGTACGTGCCGTCCACCAGATGGACTTCCATGGCTTCAGTCTGGCAGGTGCACGGCCGACCGGCACCCGGCATGCAGCGTGCTCGGCCTGGCGCGCTAGCGGTTCACCGATCCCATGTCCGCATACCGGTCGCCCGCCGGTTCTCCGACGTGCTCCTCCAGCCAGGCCATCTCATCGGCGCTCAACTCGACGTCGATGGCGGCGACGTTCTCCTCGAGGTACGAACGGCGTTTCGTCCCAGGGATGGGCACGACATTGTCACCCTGCCCGAGGACCCAGGCCAGAGCCACCTGTCCCGGCGTGCAGCCCTTGGACGCCGCCAATTGCTCGACGTTGGCCACCAGTTCCACGTTGTGATCGAAGTTGTCCTCGGCGAAGCGGGGGAACCGTACCGACCGGGTATCCCCTTCGGGCAGGTCGGAGACGCGCTTGTACGCGCCGGTGAGCAGGCCGCGGCCGAGCGGGCTGTAGGCGACGAACCCGATCCCGAGCTCCCGGACGGCGGGAAGCAGGTCCGCCTCGACGTCGCGGGTGAAGAGGCTGTACTCGGTCTGGAGGGCCGCAATCGGATGGACGACGTTGGCCCGCCGGATGGTCTGGACGGAGGCCTCCGACAGACCCAGGTGCCGCACTTTGCCCGCCTCGACCAGGGAGGCCATTGCCCCCACCGTCTCTTCGATGGGCACCGTCTTGTCCACCCGGTGCTGGTAGTAGAGGTCGATGTGGTCGACCCCGAGCCGGCTGAGCGAACCATCGCACGCCGCGGCCACGTACTCGGGCCGGCCGTTGATGCCCACCCACGTGCCGTCCTCCCTGCGCTCGTTCCCGAATTTCGTGGCCAGCACCACATCGTCCCGGCGCCCCGCGATCGCTCTCCCGACCAGGCGCTCGTTGGTGAACGGGCCGTACATGTCCGCGGTGTCCAAGAAGGTGCAGCCGAGCTCGATGGCGCGGTGAATGGTGGCGATGGACTCCGCCTCGTCGGCGGTGCCGTAGAACTCGGACATCCCCATGCAGCCGAGCCCGAGCGCGGAAACGGTCAGAGGTCCGAGGTGCCGTGGCTTCACGGACGTAACCTACCCGCCCACCCGACCCGGTAATCATCGAGGTCCCGGGCGGTGTCAGGTCGCCCGGGCCGGCCGGGGGCCTGACCGGCCCCACTCCGCCGAATCAGCTGATCTTCCCCAGCTGGCGGAACCATGCAGTGGTGGTGCGGAGGCCCTCGTCGAGGCTGATGGGGTCGTAGCCGAGTCGCTTGTAGGTCTTCGACTCCGCCAATTTGGGCCGTGCCGGTCGCTCGGAATCGGCCTTGGCCGCGATGGCCACCAGCGTGGGCCCGAACACCCGGGCCAGCTCGGGATCGTCGGACGGCTCCACGTCGTTCACCCGGTGCTCGAGGCCGGCCAGCTCGCAGACGCGACTGCACGCTTGGGCGATGCTCACCACGTCCTCGGGGCGGCCATCGAGCATGTACCGCTCACCGGCGATGCCGCGATCGAGAGCGAGGATGCAGCCCCGGGCCACGTCGTCGGCGAAGACCCAGCTCACCGGAAACCGCAGATACTGTGAGATGCGCTGGCGAAGAGCGGAAAGGAGCACCCTGTTGAAGCTGGTCATGCCGAGCGCGTTGCTGGCCACCGGGGAGGGGCCGAAGATGGCCCCGGGGTGGGTGGTGACGACGTCCTGACCGGCGGCGGCGCGGGCCATCGCGTCCTCGAATGCCGCCATCTTGGTCAGCGTGTACGGGTCCGAACTGGGCGTGGTCGATACCGGCGCGTCCTCGCGCTCGAGGCCCCCGGTCGTGTCGAAGAACGTCCCGGTGCTGACGGCGACGACCCGGCCCAGGCCGAGGGATTCGGCCGCGTCGAGGACGTGCTTTGTCCCGTCCACGTTCACGGCCTGGAAATCGGGAAGATTCTGGCTCGCGCCTCCGAGGAGTGCGGCGCAGTGGATGGCAGCATCGCTCCCTCGAGCGCCGCGACGAACATCATCGGCATCGGTGATGTCGCCACGAACCACCTCGACCCCCAGCGCGGCAAGTGGATCGGCGTCGGCGCCGGCACGGGCGAGGGCCCGGACCGCGTCGCCGCGGTCGATCAAGAGCTTGCACACGTTCGCCCCGGCCAGTCCGGTGGCGCCGGTGACGAACACGGTCTGGCTCATGCAGGGGCCTGCTCGGAAACGTCGGCCAACGCGGTGTCGACCTGATCGGCGCGGTAGGGAATCACCGGCGGGCCCTCGCCGAAGACATCGAGCGTGTGGATGAAGCGATGGAGGCCCATCGCGTTGGCGCAGGTGAATCCGAGCTCGATGATCTGGGCTGCGGTGAAGACCTGGCCGAGCTCACGGTAGACGTCGTCGTCGATGGCGTGATGGTCAGCCGAGAGGAGGTCGAGGAATTGCACGGCCAGTCGTTCCTGCTCCGTCAGCTGTGAAGTGCCGGGGGCGATGAGGCAGGCCACGTCCTCGTCCGTGATGGAGTCGTGTTTGCGGGACTGCATACAGGGTTGGCACTCACCCAACTGCGCACTCCGTATCCGGATGAGCTCGAGGATGCGGCCTCCGAGGAGGCTCTGCTGGCCCCAGGCACCACGTGCGGCGTTGGTCATCAGGATCTGCGAGGTCTTGTAGGCGAAGATCTGCAGGGGGATCGGGGTTGCGTAGGTGCCGTCCGCCACACCGTCTTCGATGATCCGTCTCGGCTTTTCCGCCAGCTCCTCCATCGGGATCGGTTCAATCCTTGGCATGCGGGACCCCTCTCGGTCGTGGGCATCAGTCGGATGTCACACACTCTGAGCCGGTGAAGGCCCGGCTACGAACCTATAAGGCGGGCGCCCCCGTGTCCAAGGACCCGGTGGGATTCACTCCAATGTGGTCAGCAGCTCACGACAGCGCTTGGCGTCTGCTGCGACCTTGGCCCGAAACGCGTCCATCCTGGCCAGCTTGGCGTTGAGCTGTTCGGCCAGTGACTCGTTCAACTCGAGCGCCTCGAGCAGCGTGGCCTTCTGCTCGGCGCGGGCTTCCTTGGTCGTCGACGTCTTGGTGGCCCGGTAGGTGGTCCTCAGCTGGTCGAGCCTGGTCTCGAAGGACAGGAACTCCTTGATCTCGTCGAGGTTCATCCCCAGAACCTCCCGCAGTTCGAGGATGCGGGCGAGCTGGGTGAGGTCGTCCTCGGTGTAGCGCCGCTGGCCGCCGCGGGTGTGGAGGGAAGGACTGAGCAGTCCCAACTCCTCGTAGTACCGCAGCGTTCGGGGCGAGACTCCGGCCGCGGCTGCCGCGTCGCTGATGGAGATCCCGCATTCGGCCCCTTTGGCGATGTCCGTCACCCGGACGGACCCCGCGGCGGCGGGAATGCCGGCTGCCGGTGGCGGGTCGCCGCCTGTGGTCGGTGCCTTCACGTCATTCCGCCAGCAGTGGTTCGGTTTCGGCGATGGCCTCCTGAGCCGACACCACCACAGACTCGGCATCGTCCTTGGTCACTGCCACCGGTTCCTCGTAGTGGTATTTCCCGCCGCGGAGGAGCGACGCCACGGCACCGAGGACGCAGACGCCGGCAGCGAAGGAGAAGGCTTCGGTCAGACCGTCGGAGAAGGGTGCCGCGATCAGGTGGGGGAAGAAGGCCCGGCTGGTCAGGTAGTGCGCCGTGGCCGGGGGGAGGTGGGAGAGCGCGGCGGGTCCGAGCAGGGTCTGCATCGGGTTGTACCCGAGGAACGCCGCGAACAGACTGCCGACAGGGGGCAGGTGGGACACCCGCAGCGCGGTGGCCGGAGCCACGCCTTGGGCGATGAGCCCGTGGTACAGCGAGGACGGCAGCGTGGCCGCCAACCCCAGGATCATCAGCGTGAAGAAGATGCCGATGGACAGGACCTGGGCCGACGAATTGAATGTGCCCGCCATGCCGGCGCCCGCCCCGCGCTGACTGGCCGGCAGGCTGTTCATGATGCCGGTCTGGTTCGGCGCGATGAACATGCCCATGCCGATCGAGTTGAAGAAGATGAGCGCGGCGAAGAGCAGGCCGCCGGTGGCGAAGGGTCGTGCCCCGTACCGGTCGGCCAAGACGCCGCTGACCGGTCCGGCCAGCAGGAACCCGACGGTCAGCGGGATCATGTAGATGCCGGCCCACAGCGGGGTCTGGGAAAAGCTGTAGCCGTGGAGGGGAAGCCAGATCCCCTGCAACCAGATGATCAGCATGAACATCAGACCACCGCGACTGAGCGAGGCCATGAAGCTGGCCGCGTTTCCGGCGGAGAAGGCCCGGATCCGGAACAGCGACAGGCGAAACATGGGATGGGCCACTCTGGTCTCGATGACCCCGAAGATGGCCAGGATGATGATGCCGCCGAAGATCTCGCACATGACGACGGGACTCGTCCACCCCATGGTGTGATGGCCGTAGGGGAGCAGGCCGTAGGTGATGCCCACCAGGATCAGGATGAGACCGACCGCGAACGTGAGGTTGCCGGCCCAGTCGATCTTCGCCGGGGTGCGGACTCCGCGGTCCCGAAGCTTCAGGTAGGCGAAGACGGTCCCGAACAGACCGAAGGGAACTGACAACAAGAAGACGAGGTGCCACTGCACCGGGGCCAGGAGTCCACCCAGTATGAGCCCGATGAACGAGCCTGCGATGGCTGCCACATTGTTGATGCCGAGCCCGAGCCCGCGCTGGTCGGCCGGGAAGGCGTCGGTGACGATCGCCGAGGAGTTGGCGAAGAGCATGGCTCCTCCCACTCCTTGCCCCACCCGCATCCCGATGAGCCAGAGCGCCGCAGCCGGCCCGGTCATCCAGGTGATCGAAAGCAGGACCGAGAACAGCGTGAACACGGCGAAGCCGAGGTTGAAGATGCGCACCCGCCCGAACATGTCGCCGACGCGACCCAGGGAGACGACGAGCACGGCCAGGACGACCATGAAGCCCATCAGCATCCACAGCATGTACCCGGTGTTGCCGGGGGCGAGTGGATTGAGCTGGATTCCCCGGAAGATGTCGGGGAGGGAGATGAGCACGATCGACTGGTTGATGAACACCATCAGGGTGCCGAGCGTCACGGTGGCCAGGGCCACCCACTTGTAGCCGGACTGTGCCCCGGGGAGCGCAGTGGGAGTGGCGGGCTGCTGCGGCAACGCCAGGGTCGGCTTCACCTCCCGATGCCGCTTCCCGTGCGGGTCGCCGTCGCCCTGGTGCCGGTGTCCATGGCCATATCATAACGTTAACGTCACAGTTAAGAAACGCGGGTCACGGGGCCGCCGGACCGGGCGGTGATCCGGACCTCAGGGATCGGAGGAAGACGTCGGGGTCGGGGGGGGGCCCGCTACGACCCAGCGGCCCGCCGACAGCTGCACAGGGAGGGAATGCATCGGACCACTCCTGATTGAACACCCCGTCATTGACCGGCGTGTCATCGGAGACTGAACCCTCGATGAACGTTCTGTGGCGTCCACGAGGAGAATCCATGGGGCGGTCCGGCGGTACGTTTGACGATTCCGGGCCGGCACTATCGTGAACGGGGAACGGGGAGATGAGCATGGAGACCAACGTCAGGGGATGGACGGCACCGGGCTTCGAAGAGGTGCGCGAGGCATTCCAGGCCAACTTCGACAAGGGGTTGGAGGTCGGGGCAGCGTTCGGCGCGTACCACCGGGGGGAGCCGGTGGTCGACCTCTGGGGCGGCGTGGCCGACACGAGGACGGGCAGACCCTGGGACGAAGACACGCTGGTGCTGGTCTACTCGACCACCAAGGGCATCACGGCCATGTGTGCCAACAGACTGGTCCAGCAGGGCGCCATCGACGTGGACGCTCCGGTGGCGACCTACTGGCCCGAGTTCGCGCAGTCGGGCAAGGAGCACGTGACCGTGGCCGACCTGCTGTCCCACCGGGCCGGTCTGGCTTGGACCGATGGCTCGCTGTCGTTCGAACAAGCGCTGGCCTGGGACCCTGTCATCGAGGCGCTCGAACACCAGACACCCTCGTGGCCGCCGGGCAGTGCCCACGGCTACCACGCCACCACCTACGGCTGGTTGGTCGGCGAGGTGGTGCGGCGGGTCAGTGGTCGGAGTCTCGGGACCTACCTGCGGGAGGAGATCGCCGGACCCCTGGGGGCAGAGTTCTTCGTCGGTCTGCCCGCCTCGGAGGAACATCGCGTCGCCCGGCTGATCTCGTTCCTCGAGACGTTGGAGTCCGGGGGTCCCCTGTCGGGTCTCGACTCCGGCGGGGGGTCGGTCGCCGACGGGGGTCTCGCCGCCCTGGCCGATCAGGCCGCCAGCTACCTGGCTCCCGACGGCCCCCTCTTCAAGGCATTGGCGGCACCGGGCGGGGCGCTCTCGGATCCGACCGTGTGGGACGATCCACGTCTTCACGCAGCCGAGATACCGGCGGCCAACGGAATCTGCGACGCCCGGTCCCTGGCCCGTCTCTACGGGGGGTGCGTCGGGGACGTGGCCGGCCCCTCGGGCAATCGGTTCCGTATCCTGACCTCGGCGCAGCTGGATGCTTCACTGCGTCAGCAGACCCAGGGGCCGGACATCGTGCTTCTCGGGCTCGACCTGCAGTGGGGCCTGGGCTTCATGCTCAACCGTGGGGTCGTGGGCGCGGCAGGACTGGGAGGCCCTCGTTCGTTCGGCCACTTCGGAATGGGAGGGTCGGCGGGTTGGGCGGACCCGGACATCGAGCTCGGCATGGGCTACGTGATGAACAAAATGGAGATCGGAACGACGGGTGATACCAGGAGCTTCGTGCTGATGCAGGCCTGCATCGACGCAGCCCGCAAAGCCATGTGAGGCGGGCCCACCGGGCAGGCCTCCGGGCGGGGTCCGGCCGGGGCGAGCAGGGCACCCCTCGGGAGGACGGAACCGTCGCTCAGCCGGACCCGAACGCCGGCAGCCACGGCGCCGTGGCCGCCAGGAGCTCGTCGGTCATGGAGACGACCTGCTCGTAGGGCAGGTGACCGGCCAGCTGGTCGGTGAGCATGGCCTCGATCACCCGGTTGCGGTCCCCGGTCAGCGCCGCCTCGACGGTGAGCTCCTGGGACGTCGTGATCTGGCGCAGGTACTCTCCGAGGACGGACCCGACAGAGGCCGTGTCCCGCGGCTGCACCCCGTCGGCTCCGGTCACGCCGATGCATTCCACCACGACGCCGGTCGGGAGGTTCTCGACCTGGCCCTGGTTGGGGAGGTTCATCGGGAGGGTGCGCGCCGTCCCGGTCGCCACCCCTTCGATCAACTCGGCCACGAGCTCCCCGGAAGGCCACGGCGGGACCTCGTCGTTACCGAGCAGCTCGGCGACTTCCCTGTCGTCGGCCTCCTTGTCCTTCTGGTGGCCATGGAGGCCGTAGTGATGCACCCCCCAGTCCCGTCCGAAATCCGACGACTGGGTCACGAACCCGGGGAAGAACTCGGCGACGTGGGTGTCCGAGGCTCCGGGCAGGACCCCGAAGCGGCGGAACAGCTCGAACTTGAGCCGGTTGTTGGCCACGACGTCCCGTTTGGTCCACACATCGCCGTCCG
>JBEKIU010000045.1:0-22841 GCA_050011635.1 Acidimicrobiales bacterium | reverse complement strand
CCGACATGGTCGTACCGACGACGTGATCGTGGCCTCGTTCCTCGACGCCGCCACTGACGCCTTCTCGACGTTCGCGCCTGGGATCCCGACCTCGGCGGGCACGATGGCCGTGGCCGGCTTCACGCAGGCCGTGCGGGCCGGGGAGACCCCAGCACCGATGCGTCATGTGGCCCTACAGGTCCCGGCGACCTTCGGCGACGTCCCGCTCGTCGACCAGCGCTTCGTGGACGTGGCTCACGAGCAGGGCCTGGCCGTCCATGTGTGGACGATCGAGGAGGAGCCCGAGATGGAGCGGCTGTGCGGGCTCGGGGTGGACGGCATCATCACCGACCGGCCCTCGGCACTGACCGCCGTGCTCGGCCGCCTCGGTTGCGCATGGCGCCCGCAGTGATGACTGCGGACCCGGTGCCGGGAAGATCCGTCTGGGCCGGATCAGCCCCGGCCGCAGTTCGGCTTCTTGCCGTGGTTGGCCTTCTTCTTGGCCCGGAGCTTCCGTTTGTTGGTTCGTTTCGACACAGTTCGAAGAGCCTACTCGGATTGCCGATGGTGACCGCCGCGGGTGGGCCGGGGGCTGGCGGCACCTCGTCGACCGGCGGCACCTCGTCGAGGGGTGGACCGGCGGGAGCTGAACGGAGCGGAACCCGGCTGGGAGGAGGAGGATGACCTGGTTGCTGCGCGACGGCGATGTGCTGGCCGCGGCAGAAGTGGCAGACAGCTTTGCCGATCGGACCAAGGGTCTCCTCGGCCGGACCGGCTACGAAGGGGCGATGGTGTTTCCCCGGACCAGGTCCGTCCACACGTTCGGGATGCGCTTCCCCATCGACGTCGCCTTCTGTGACCGGAAAATGGTGGTGGTGGCCGTGGCCAGGGTGCCCCCCTGGCGGATGAGCCGGCCCCGAAGGCGATGCCGCTCGGTCGTCGAGGCACAGGCGGGTGCGTTCGAACGGTGGGGACTGCGGGTCGGCGACCAATTGGACCTGCGCGGATGAGCGAGGCGGAGGGGGGAGGCGAGGCTGGAACCGTACCGAGGCCTACCGGTCCAGGGTCGGTGGTGCTGGTGGGGACTCCCATCGGCAACCTGGGCGACCTGTCTCCACGGGCCGTGGAAGCCCTCCGCAATGCCGATGTCGTCTACTGCGAGGACACCCGCCATTCGCGCAAACTGCTGACCCATGCCGGCATCACCGGGGCGTCGCTGCGGTCACTGCACGAGCACAACGAGGACGATCGGATCGCCGAGGTGCTCGGTGCCGTCACGGAGGGCCGAACCGTGGCTCTGGTCAGCGATGCCGGCATGCCTGCGGTCTCGGACCCCGGCAGTCGCGTGGTGGCCGCGGCGGCCGCGGCCGGACTGGTGGTCACCGTGGTCCCCGGCCCATCAGCGGTGCTGGCCGCTCTCGTGACCAGCGGGCTCGATAGCGGACGCTTCTGCTTCGAGGGCTTCCTCCCGCGCTCGGGCCGGGAGCGGAGCACCCGCCTCGAGGCACTTGCCGGCGAGATCAGGACGACCGTGCTGTTCGAGGCCCCGGGCCGTGTGCCCGGAACGCTGGCTGACTTGGTCGGGGTGTGCGGAGCCGACCGGCAGATCGTGGTGGCCCGTGAGTTGACCAAGCTGCACGAGGAGATCTGGAGAGGCTCCCTGGCCGGCGCCGTGGCCTGGGCTCGAGCACAGCCCGTCCGGGGCGAGGTCGTGCTGGTGCTCTCGGGTGCGGACGACGAACCGGCCTCCCTCGTGAGCGATGACACACTCACGAGGGCCCTGGTCGAGAGGTTGGGACGGGGTGAGCGCACCCGGGGGGTGGTCGAAGATGTGGCCGCGGTCTTCGGGGTGCCGCGCAAACGGGTCTACAACCTGGCCTTGGCGGCACGCTCGCCGGAGTCCGTTCGGGGTGGATCCCCCCCCGAGAGGCCGTGACAGTCGGTGGGCAATTGAACCGCGCGGCGGGGGGATTCGGGGGGTGTACCGCCGGGCCGCGGTGGTTGGGGCGCGGTGGGCGGGGGCAAATGGGGGGCACATCGCCATTTTCCGGAATTGCCCAAATTATCGGCTGCAGGCGGTAGGAATACCCTCCGTCTAACGGCTACAGCCGATAATTAGGCCGATTCCGGAATTTGGACAATGACACCACACGCCATCCGGTGGACGGAAACGACAACTGTTGGCCAGTGCAACGGGCCCGCCGCCGGGGGTCAGCGCAACTCGGTCAGCGCCCTCCGGACATAGGGAGCGAGTGGCAGTTCCGACGCCTGGTCGAGGGGTTGCCACCGGGCGGCATCCGATGACCCGCCGGTCTCGTCCCTGAGCACTCCGGAGTAGGCGTCGATGCCGTAGACGATCCTGACCGTGTGAAGGAGGGTCCCGTTCGGCAGCGTGCTGACATCGGACAGAACGCCCCTGAGCTCCCCGACCTCGACCTGCAGTCCGGTCTCCTCGGCGAACTCTCGTTGCAGGGCGGCGACCGGATCCTCACCGTGATCGATGCCGCCTCCCGGCAGGAACCAACGGCCCGCCACGGTGAGGTATCGGGCCGCCCGCACCAGTAGGACCCGATCGCCCTGTTGATCCTCGCAGATCCCGTAGACGGCCACTCGTTGTCTGAGCGCCGGCCGCTGGGGGGTGGATGGTTCCATCGAGCACCGGCCTCGGGTGGAGTCGGACGGCTTCGTGCCGTGATCTCGGTACGCTAGCTGGCAGTGCCCCGCTACTACATCACCACACCGATCTACTACGTCAAGGACGCTCCCCACGTGGGGCACGCGTATACGACGGTCAACGCCGATGCCCTGGCCCGCTGGCACCGTCTGATCGGTGACGACGTCTTCTTCCTCACCGGTACCGACGAACACGGCCAGAAGGTGGCACGGGCCGCCGAGGCGCAAGGGTTCACCCCGTCCGGGTGGACTGACCGGTTGGCTCCCCGGTTCGCCTCCGCCTGGGCCGATCTCGACATCTCCAACGACGATTTCATCCGAACCACTGAACCGAGGCATCACGAGGCGGTCCAGGAGTTCCTGGGCCGGATCTACGAGAACGGCTACATCTACGAGGACGTTTACCGCGGCCTGTACTGCGTGCCCTGTGAGCAGTACTACGCCGAGGACGATCTCATCGACGGCACGCTGTGTCCGATCCATCGCATGCCCGTGGAGCACCTCGAAGAGGAGAATTACTTCTTCCGCCTGAGCGACTTCGAGCAGCGACTCGTCGAGTGGTACGAGGCCAACCCCGGCGCGGTGGTTCCGGAGGGCAAGCGCAACGAGGCGCTGAGCTTCATCAGGGGAGGTCTCCGGGACATCTCCATCACCCGGACGTCGATCGACTGGGGAGTGCGGGTCCCGTGGGACGAGAAGCACGTCTTCTACGTCTGGTACGACGCCCTCATCAACTACCTGACGGCGATCGGGTACGGCCGGGACGAGCAGCGGTTCGAGGCGTGGTGGCCGGCCGTCCACCATCTCATCGGCAAGGAGATCATCCGGTTCCACTGTGTCTGGTGGCCGGCCATGTGCATGGCGGCCGGCATCGATCCGCCGGCCCACGTCCAGGTCCACGGTTGGCTGCTCCTCGGCGGCGAGAAGATGGCCAATTCGAGTGTGAACCAGATCTCGCCGGGCGAGCTCACCGCCGATTTCGGGGTCGATCCCGTCCGCTATCACCTGCTGCGGGACATCCCGCTCGGGTCGGATGGGGACTTCTCCGCCGAGGGCATCGTGGCCCGCTACAACGCAGACCTGGCCAACAATCTGGGAAATCTCCTGTCCAGGGTGGCCACGGTGGTCGGCTCCAAATGCGCGGGCATCGGACCGGCCCCCAGGATGGACAGCCGCCTGGCCGGGGTGTGCGCCACCGTTGTGGAGGAGGCGTCAGCGGCCTGGGACAACGCCCAGCCCCACCTGGGGCTCGAGGCGACGTGGCGGCTGATCCGGGAGACCAATGCCGAGTTGGAGACAGCCGAGCCGTGGAAGGCCGAACCGGGCCCGGAGGTGGACTCGATCTTGGGCAGCGCTCTCGAGGTCTTGCGGATCGTGTCCATCCTCATCGTTCCGGCCATGCCGTCCACGGCGGGCGAGATCTGGAGGCGGATCGGCCTCGACGGGTCGCCGGCGGACGAGCGGCTGCCGACGGCGGGAGCCTGGGGTGGCTATCCCGGGGGTCGAAGCGTGGAAAAGGGCGCGCCTCTCTTCCCGCGGCGCAAGGGCTGAACGGGAGACCTGGTGCCCGAGGCGGTGATCGACTGGTTCGATTCCCACTGCCACCTCCAGGAGGAATTCGCCGGGGCCGGCGATGACGCCGAACCGGGCCCGCATGCGACGAGGCTGGCGGCAACCATTGCCCGAGCCGCCGAGGCCGGTGTGTCGAAGATGGTCTGCGTCGGCACGGGAGCTGGCTCGTCGGCCGAGGCGGTGGCACTGGTACGCGCTATGCGTCGACCGGATTCGGTAGCCGTGGCCGAGGGAGTGGAGCTGTGGGCCACGGTGGGCCTCCACCCCCACGACGCGGTCGACGGTGTCGATTCCCTCGACGAGGTGTTGGGGGCGGTACTCGCCCGCGAGTCCCGTCCCGGGCCCGACGGTGGGGATGGACGCCCGGAGGTCGTCGCCATCGGCGAGTGCGGCCTCGACTACCACTACGACCATTCGCCGCGTGCGGTCCAGCGCGAGGCTTTCGCGCGACAGGTCGATCTGGCTCACCGTCACCGGCTGGCCCTGGTCATCCACACCCGGGAGGCATGGGACGACACCATCGACATCCTGGCGGCCTGCGGGGTCCCCGAGCGGACCATCGTCCACTGCTTCACCGGGGGGCCGGACGAGGCCCGTCGCTGCCTGGACATGGGAGCATCCCTGTCGTTCAGCGGTGTCGTCACGTTCAAGAATGCGGCCGATGTCCGCGAGGCAGCCGCCCTGTGCCCCATGGACCGGCTCCTGGTGGAGACGGACACTCCGTTCCTGACGCCGGTGCCCCACCGTGGAACCCTCAACGAACCATCGAGGGTTCCACTGGTCGGAGCAGCAATTGCCCAGGTCAAAGGGGTTGAGACTTTGCGTGTCGCTGAGGTTTCGACCCGGAATGCCCGGTCCATGTTCGAGCTCTGATCCGGACGCGAGGCCTCGGAGGGGCCGACCGTGCCCGAGGCCCCCGCCCCGGGGCCGGTTCGGGCTCGGTTTGATTCGGGCGGGTCCGCCCACCTAACGTCTGCGCTGCGGCCGCGTCGTTGAGCGGTCGTTTTGCTTTCATCTCGTCTTGCTTGATGTTGTTGCGTTGATCTCGGAGTGCGGCTGTCGGGCGCGTTCCCAGGACCGGCTTGGAGGAGCCGGTCCAGTCCATCCCGGGAGGGGTGGACATGTCTCCAGGGGCTCCGTCCCCGGGGAGGCAGCCCTGCCAGCCTCACGAGGAGAGTGGAGTTCTGAGGACCAGTATCAAAAAGGGCAGCCGGCCGGGCGCCGCACTGATCCTGTGCGGGGCCGTGCTCCTCATGCCCCTCTTGTTGATCCAGAACGGGCCGGACGCGGCGGCGTCCCCGACCTCGAAGGACCCGCGGGTGCCGAAGGCGGGGCCGGCTCACGGCACCGAGCTGGCCCGGCATACGAGGACGGGCTCACCGACCACACCTGACCCCGGGGTCACCCCGGCAGCCCGGTTGGCCGCCAAGAGGAAGGTGGCCTTGCTCATCCGGTCCACCAATGCTGCCGCCAGGTCCGCCCCGGCAGGCACCGGCGGGACGTTGCTGAGTCTCCACCAGGCCGGGGCCGTGGTTGAGACCACCCCGCCGTCCGAGGAGGTGGTCGACCGGGAGGCTCTCGCCCCCACGGCCACGGCGTCGCCGCCCACCACGGAGGCCACCGCACCGCCGGCCACCGCACCGCCGGACACCGCACCGCCTCCGGTGGCGACCTCTGCGGAGCAGGCCTACGACGGCGGGGGGCAGGTCACCTACTACGACCATCCCGCCGGCACCTGTGCCAGCCCGTGGCTGCCCTTCGGAACCGTCGTGGACGTGACCAACCCGGCCAACGGCGAGTCCGTCAGCTGCGTGGTCAACGATCGCGAAGCGGACACCTCTCGGTCCCTCGACCTGGCCACGGCGACGTTCGCGGAGATCGCCCCGCTCTCACAGGGCGTGATCTACGCCGAGCTCAGCTGGTGAGACACTGACCGGGTGACCCACGGCCGAACGGAGATCCACGAGCTTCTCCAGGCCAACGACCTCCACCCCAGCCGCGCACTCGGCCAGAACTTCGTGGCCGACGGCAATACGGTCAGGCGGATCGTCAGACTCGCCGGGGTGACCCCCGGACAGCGGGTGATCGAGATCGGGGCCGGTCTGGGATCGCTCACCCTGGCCCTGGCCGAGGCCGGAGCCTCGGTCACGGCGGTCGAGATCGACCGCCACGTGCTGGCCGTACTCCGGGCCCAGGTCGAGCCAGTGGGAGTGCGGGTCGTCGAAGCCGACGCCCTCACCCTCGATTGGTCCGAGCTGCTCGGTGACGAGTCGGCCGGCCGGCCTCCATGGTCGCTGGTGGCCAATCTGCCCTACAACGTGGCCGTGCCCCTGGTCGTCCGGGTGCTGGAAGAGGCACCTCAGGTCTCCTCCCTGCTGGTCATGGTCCAGCGCGAGGTGGGGGAGCGCTTGGCGGCAACCGCGGGCGACGAGGCCTATGGCGCGGTGTCGGTGAAGGTGGACTACTGGGCCACCGCAGCGCTGGTTGGGCGCGTGCCACCCTCGGTCTTCATCCCCAGACCGAGGGTGGAGTCGGTCCTGGTGCGACTGGATCGGCGGACCGAGCCGGTCGGCGGGAGCAGGGACGGTCCCGGCTCGGAGCGGTACGATCGCCTCTTCTCCGTGGTCCGAGCCGGATTCGCCCACCGTCGAAAGATGCTCCGCCGCTCCCTCGACGGGTCAGTCGCACCCGAGGCCTTCGAGGCGGTGGGGATCAGGCCGACCGCCCGGGCCGAGGAGCTGTCGTTGGGGGAGTGGGAGCGGCTAGCCGGATGGTCACCTACGGGGGAGGGGCGGATCGGCTCGGAGGCGGGCTCATGACCGGGGCACCGGCTCGGCCCACCGCACGTGTGCAGCTGACGGCTCCGGCCAAGTTGACCCTCTCCCTGGCCGTCACCGGGGTACGACCCGATGGTTACCACCTGCTCGAATCCGAGATGGTCACCCTCGACCTGGCCGACACGCTCTTCGTCGTGAGCCGGACGGACGAGGAGCCCGCCGATCTGACCATCTCCCCGGACCTGTCCCGGCCCACGGCGACGTGGGAGCCCGATGCCATCTCGATGGGGCCGGACAACCTCGTGGCTCGGGCGCTGGTGGCCGTGGACCGCCGCGCCGAGGTGCACATCGTGAAGCGGATCCCGCCGGGAGCCGGGCTGGGCGGGGGATCGACCGACGCCGCTGCGGTCCTGCGGTGGGCAGGCTGCACCGACCCGGCCGTGGCCGCCGCCCTGGGTGCCGATGTGCCCTTCTGTCTGACCGGCGGGAGGGCCGTGGTCCGCGGTATCGGCGAGTCGGTCACGCCACTGCCCTACGAGGACCGGCGGTTCACCTTGCTGCTGTTGCCGTTCGGCGTGGGTACCACCGCCGTCTACCAGGCCTGGGATGGCTTGGACGGCCCGGGCGGTCGGGCGGCCGGAGAGCGGTCGGGCAACGACCTGGAGGCCGCCGCCACGCTGGTCGAGCCGCGCCTCGGACGGTGGAGGGACCGCCTCGAGGGGCTCACCGGTCGGCAGCCCCGCCTGGCCGGCAGCGGCTCGTCCTGGTTCGTGGAAGGGTCTCCCGGGGAGCTGGGGTTCCGGGACGGCCAGTCGTTGCAGGTCGGTGATGAAACCGGTTTCCTGGTGGCGGTGCGCACCACGCCGCCGTTGCCCGAGGAGTTGTTTGTGCCCTAGGTGAAGGGGACTACTTGCCTGCCGCCCGGCGCTGCCACCGTGTGGCTTTCAACATCTTCTTGTGCTTCTTCTTGCGCATGCGCTTGCGACGCTTCTTGATCAACGATCCCATGTCGACCGGCACCCTAGCCGACCAGGTGGTTTTGTGCATGTCGGGCCGAGTCTGACGGAACAGTGGGGCACCGGACTCACTCCTCCTCGTCGCCCGCCACCGGGTGGGGCGGCACCTCGGGCAGGCTGAAGCGGAATACGGCTCCGCCGCCGTCGGCCCGGTACACGTTGACGCTGCCGCCTTCGTCTCGGGCCACCTGGGCCACGATGGCCAGCCCGAGGCCGGAGCCGGGCTTCGACCGCGCCTCCGGGGCCCGGTAGAAACGGTCGAAGATGAATGGGGCATCGCTGTCACTGACCCCGGGCCCGTGATCGCGAACGATGAGTGTCCCGCCGGAGCAGACGACCTCCACCACCCCGCCGTCCGGGCTCCACTTGAGGGCGTTGTCGAGCAGGTTGTCCACGGCGCGCCCGATGCGGGCGGTCGACCCCGACACCCAGGTCGGAGCCAGGTGGGCCTCGAAGAGCACGCCCCGGCTCCGACCGTGGGTGGTGGCCACCCCGACCGCTTCGAGGACCACCGAGTCGAGCCGGATCGGCTCCGGGGTCAGCTCCGGCTGCTCGCCTCGGGCCAGCTCGGCCAGGTCGCCCACCAGGGTGGTCAGCTCGTCCAATTGGGTGAGGACATCACCGATCAGGACCTGGCGCTCCTCGGGGGCCAGCTCGTCGAGACGACGGGCCACCTCCATGTTGGTCCTGAGGCTGGTCAGCGGCGTGCGGAGCTCGTGGGAGGCGTCCAGCACCAATTGGCGTTGGCTTTCCCTGGAGGTGTCGAGCGCTACCAGCAGCCGGTTGAAGGCACGGCGCAGCCTGCCGAGCTCGTCGGGACCACCGGGGTCGAGGCGTCTGGACACATCGGTCGTCTCGGCCAGTTCCTCTACCGTCCGGGTGAGGCTGTTGAGCGGTCGTAGCACGGTGCGACCGACTCCGAGACCGAGGAGGATGGCCAGGGCCACGCCGATCAGCACGATCAGCCACAGTGCGAGGGCGAGGTGCCGGAGCTCGAGATTGACGCCGGTCATCGGGACCGAGAGTTGGAGGGCTCCCCCCAGAGGCAGCCCGTGCAAGGTTTGGTTTTCGCTGAAGGCGAATCCGGGGGGCAGGGCCACGACGATCTGGCGGACATCCACGGATTCGCCTTCGATGGCGACGGTGGGCGACGAGAACTGCTGCCGGGCCCGCCCCCGGCTGGCGGCCGAGGCTCTGACCGCCGGGGTGATGGGCAGCGCCAGGTTGGACGCATCCGGATCGGTGGTCTCGCCCGGTGCCACTATCTGCTGGCAGGTACCCACCGGCGGGCTGCAGCCGGTGGGAATGTTCAGGACGGTCTGGGCGGTCAGCACCGCGTCGGCTTCGGCGCTCAGAGTGGCGTCGGCCGAACCGAGCAGGGAGTTGGAGGCCACGATGTAGGTCACGAACGACCCGAGGACCACGACCACCAGGACCGCGCCTGTCGCCGCCATCACGAGCCGGGCCCGGAAGGTCATGACCGATCCTCAGACGTTCGGGGCAACGAGGTCCGGGGCACCGGTCACGGCTCGCGAAGGACGTAACCGACACCACGGGCGGTGTGGATCAACCGCGGCTCGTCGCCGGCCTCGGTCTTCCGCCGCAGGTAGCCGACGTAGACGGCGAGCGAGTTGGTGCCCGAGTCGAAGGTGTACCCCCAGACACGATCGAGGATGAGCTCGCGGGTCAGCACCTGTCGCGGGTGACGCAACAGCAGTTCGAGCAGATCGAACTCGATCCGGGTCAGGCTGAACTGTCGATCACCACGGCTGGCCTCTCGGGTGACAGGGTCGAGGCTGAGGTCGGCAAAGCGGAGGACCTCTCCCGACTCCTCGGGCCGGCGCCGGAGGAGTGCCCGCAGCCGAGCCAGCAGCTCCGCCAGTGCGAACGGCTTGACCAGGTAGTCGTCGGCTCCGGCATCGAGGCCTTGGACCCGGTCGTTGATGGCGTCGCGGGCCGTCAGCATCAGCACGGGGGTGTCGTTGTCCGCGGCCCGGAGCCGTCGGCACACGTCGAGGCCGTCGGCCGTAGGCAGGCCGATGTCGAGGATCACGGCGTCCGGTGGACGGATGGCGATCTCCTCGAGGGCCGGGGGGCCGTCGGACGCCACCGACACCTCGTATCCCTCCAGGCGGAGGGCACGGTTGAGTGCACCACGGACGGCAGGATCGTCGTCGACGACGAGGACTCTCATCGGGCCGGGAGCCTACCGGGGTCCTGCGCGCTTGCCACGGCACGGGGTCCGCGGGCGTCCCCGGGATGCGCCGCCGCCAGTGTCGAGACGCGGTGGGCGGGCCACGCATTCCACCTGCGGGAGTAGCCTGTTGCCGCACGCGGCCGGCGGTGGTTGCTGCCACGATCCGAGGTAGTTCAATTGGCAGAACGCTGGCCTTTGGAGCCAGATGTTGGAGGTTCGAGCCCTCCCCTCGGAGCTCGGTCCCGGCGCCCGGTCCCGGCACGCTCCTCGGTCCCGGCGCTCCCCTCGGACCCGGCGACCGACCACTCCTCCGGCCTGGTTCAGCTGGCGGCTTTGCGGGCCCGGCTCCGCTGGCGTCCCCGTGTGGCCTGATCGAGCACGACTTTGCGCAGCCGGACGGCCTTCGGCGTCACTTCGACGCACTCGTCGTCGGAGATGAACTCGAGGGCCTGTTCCAACGAGAGGAGCAACGGGGGCGTCAGCCGGATGGCCTCGTCGGCCGAGGCCGAGCGCACGTTGGTCTGTTTCTTCTCCTTGATGGGGTTGACGTCCATCTCCTCGTCCCGGGCGTTCTCGCCCACCACCATGCCCTCGTAGACCTCGGTACCCGGCCCGACGAGGAGGATGCCGCGCTCCTGCAGGCTCATCAGCGTGTACCCGGTGGTGATGCCCCGGCGGTCGGCCACCATCGAACCGTTGCGTTTGGTCTTGAGCTCACCGTGCCATGGTTCCCAGCCGTCGAAGACGTGGTGGAGCATGCCGGTGCCGCGGGTCTCGGTCATGAACTCGGTGCGGAAGCCGACCAGGCCCCGGGCCGGAACCCGGTAGTCCATGCGGACCCAACCCGTGCCGTGGTTGACCATCTCGATGAGCGATGCCTTGCGTAAGGCCATGAGCTGGGTCACCACCCCGAGGTAGTCGTCGGGAACGTCGATGGCGACCCGTTCCATCGGCTCGTGGATCTTGCCGTCGATCTCGCGGGTCACGACCTGGGGCTTGCCCACCGTCAGCTCGAACCCTTCCCGACGCATGGTCTCGACCAGCACGGCCAGCTGGAGCTCCCCGCGGCCCTGCACCTCCCAGGTGTCGGGTCGCTCGGTGGGCTTGACCCGGAGCGAGACGTTCCCGACCAGCTCCGCATCGAGGCGGTTGAGGATCTGACGGGCGGTGAGCTTGTTCCCGTCGATGCCGGCCAGAGGTGAGGTGTTGATGCCGATGGTCATCGACAGGCTCGGCTCGTCGACGGTAATGACGGGAAGGGGCCGGGGATCGTCGGGGTCGGCCAGTGTCTCACCGATGGTGATCTCGGCCATTCCGGCCACGGCGGCGATCTCCCCGGGCCCGGCTTCGGCAGCGTCGACCCTGTCCAGGGCATCGGTCACGTACAGCTCGGTGATCCTGGTGTTCTCGATAGTGCCGTCGAGCTTGCACCAGGCCACCGTGGCCCCCTTCTTGAGCGTGCCGTTGTGCACCCGGCACAGGGCCAGCCGCCCGAGGTAGGGCGAGGCGTCCAGGTTGGACACGATGGCCTGCAGGGGCGCCTCGGGGTCGTAGTGGGGGGCGGGGATACGGTCCACGATGGCTTGGAAGAGCGGCTCGAGGTCGGTGCCTTCAGCTCCCTGCTCGGTGCTGGCCCATCCGGCCCTGGCGTTGGCGAAGAGGATGGGGAAGTCGATCTGGTGCTCATCGGCGTCGAGGTCGAGGAAGAGCTCCTCCACCTCGTGGACCACCTCGTCGATGCGGGCGTCGGCCCGGTCCACCTTGTTGACCACCAGCACGACCGGGAGCCGGGCCTCGAGGGCCTTGCGCAGCACGAAGCGGGTCTGTGGGAGGGGTCCCTCGGACGCGTCCACCAGCAACAGCACGCCGTCGACCATGGTCAGGCCCCGTTCGACCTCCCCCCCGAAGTCGGCGTGGCCCGGGGTGTCGATGATGTTCACCTTGATCCCGTTGTGGACCACGGCGGTGTTCTTGGCCAGGATCGTGATCCCCTTCTCACGCTCCAGGTCGCCCGAGTCCATCACCCGTTCGTTGACCGACTCGTTGGCCCGGAACGCCCCGGACTGCCAGAGCATGGCATCGACCAGCGTGGTCTTGCCGTGGTCGACGTGGGCCACGATGGCCACGTTGCGGATGTCGTCGCGTTTCAGGAGGGGCATGGGTTCACCGGGGGGTAGGTCCAGGAGGGGTGGGAGGTCGGCAGGCTATGGGGTCCACTGGGGTCCAATGGGTGTCGACCGCCCCAGGTTACCCGCCGAATCCGGTCCCCCGGGTTCGGCGTCAGGCCTGAGGACGGCTGCGGCGGCCTTCGGCCACGCCGGCCACACGCGATGCCGGCCACACGCGATGCCGGCCACTCCCGATGCCGGCCGGGCCTGCTCCCGCCCCTTCTCAGATGAAGACCGAGTTCGAAGCTCCCGATTGGGTCCCTGTTCCTTCGGCGTTGATGGCGGCCACCTTGAAGGTGTAGTTGCTGTTGTTCAGTCCGGTCACCGTCTCCGTGGTGGCCGTCCCAAAGGTCTGGGCCGTCTGGGCCGTGGTGCCATTGAGATACGGGGTGACGACATAGCCGGTGACAACGGAACCGCCGTTGGAGGCGGGGGCCGTCCAGGTGACCGATGCCGAGGAGCTGGAGAGCCTGCTGGCCGTCCCGATGGTGGGCGCCCCCGGCGGCGTGAGTGGGGTGACCGAGTTGGAGGCGGCCGACTGGGCCCCGGTTCCGGCGCTGTTGATGGCGGCCACCTTGAAGGTGTAGGCGGTGTTGGTCAGCCCGGTGACCGCCTCGGTGAGGGCCGTCGAGTTGAAGGTCTGCGCCGTCTGGGCCGTGCCGCCGATATACGGGGTGACCACGTAGCCGGTGACGGGCGCGCCGCCGGTGACCGTCGGCGCCGTCCAGGTCACCGTGGCCTGGGAGTTCCCTGCCGTCGCCGTGCCGATGGTTGGCGCCCCCGGCACGGTGGCCGGGGTCACCGAGTTGGAGCCCGTCGAGAAGCCGCCGGTTCCGACCCCGTTGATGGCGGCCACCGTGAACGTGTAGGCGCTCCCGTTGGTCAGCCCGGTGACCGTCTCGGTGGTGGCCGTGTTGTTGAAGGTCTGTGTCGCCTGAGCCGTGGTGCCGTTGAGGTACGGGGTGACCACGTAACCGGTGATGGGCGTCCCGCCGGTGGAGCCTGGGGCCGTCCAGCTGACCGAGGCCGTGGTGTTGCCGGCCGTGGCCGTCCCGATGGTGGGTGTGCCCGGTGTCGTCGGTGTCGTGATCGAGTTGGACGCCCCGGACTGGGTCCCTGTGCCGATCCCGTTGATGGCGGCCACTGTGAAGGTGTAGGCGGTGTTGTTGGTCAGCCCGGTGACCGTCTCGGTGATGGCCGTCGAATTGAAGGTCTGGGTCGCCTGGGCCACGCCGGCGATGTACGGGGTGACCACGTAGCCGGTGATGGCGTTGCCCCCGTTGCCTGGCGTCGTCCAGGTCACAGTGGCTGAGGCGATGCCGGCGGTGGCCGTCCCGATGGTGGGCGCATTGGGCACGGTGGCCGGGGTGACCGAGTTGGAGGCGGCCGATTGGGCGCCGGTGCCGGCGCTGTTGATGGCGGCCACCTTGAAGGTATAGGTGGTTCCATTGGTCAGGCTGACCACCGTCTCGGTGGTGGCCGCCGAGTTGAAGGTCTGGGCCGCCTGGGCCGTGCCGCCGATGTACGGGGTGACCACGTAGCCGGTGATGGTGGCGCCGCCAGTGGAGCCCGGCGCGGTCCAGGTCAGCGAGGCCGAAGCATTGCCCGGGGTGGCCGTCCCGATGGTGGGTGCGCCGGCCACGGTGGCCGGGGTGACCGAGTTGGAGGGGGCCGAGGCCGCGCCGGTGCCCTGGCTGTTGATGGCGGCCACGGTGAAGGTATAGGCGGCGCCGTTGGTCAGGCCGGTGGCCGTCTCACTGAGGGCCGTCCCAAAGGTCTGGGTCGCCTGGGCGGTGGTGCCGTTGAGGTACGGGGTGACCACGTAGCCGGTGATGGCGGTGCCGCCATTGGAGCCCGGCGCCGTCCAGGTCAGGTTGACCGAGGTGTTGCCGCTGGTGGCGGCAGTGATGGTGGGAGCGCCGGGCACGGTCAGCGGGGTGACCGAGTTCGACGCGGCCGACTGGGTACCCGTGCCCACGCTGTTGATGGCAGCCACCTTGAAGGTGTACGTGCTCCCGTTGTTCAGGCCGGTGACGGTCTCGGTGGTGAGCGTCGAATTGAAGGTCTGGGCCGTCTGGGCCGTCCCGCCGATGTACGGGGTCACCGTGTAGCCGGTGATGGTGGCGCCACCGTTCGAGCCCGGTGCCGTCCAGGACAGCGTGGCCTGCGCGTTGCCCCCGGTGGCCGTGCCGATGGTGGGCGCACCCGGCGTGGTGGCCGGGGTGACCGAGCCGGAGGGGGCCGAGGCCGTGCCGGTGCCCACGCTGTTGATGGCGGCCACCGTGAAGGTGTACGCGTTGCCGTTGGTCAGACCGCCCACCGTCTGGGTGGTGGCCGTCGAATTGAAGGTGGTGGCTGTCTGGGGGGTGACGCCGTTGAGGTACGGCGTCACCACGTAGCCGGTGATGGCCGCGCCGTTGGAGGCCGGGGTCGTCCAGGTCAGGGTGACTGAGGCGTTACCGCTGGTGGCGGCGGTGATGGTGGGCGCACCCGGCGTGGTCGCCGGAGTCACCGAGTTGGATGCACCCGACTGGGGGCCGGTGCCCTGGGCGTTGATGGCGGCCACGGTGAAGGTATACGCGGTGCCGTTGGTCAGCCCGGTGACCACCTCGGTGGTGGCCGTCGTGTTGAAGGTGGTGGCCGCCTGGGCCACGCCGGCGATGTAGGGGGTGACCACGTAGCCGGTAACGGGCGAGCCGCCGGTGGCGCCGGGCGCCGTCCAGTTGACCGTGGCCTGAGTGTTGCCGGCGGTGGCCGTCCCGATGGTGGGCGCGCCGGCTACCGTTACCGGGGTGACCGAGTTGGAGGCGGCCGACTGGCCACCGGTGCCCACGCCGTTGATGGCGGCCACCTTGAAGGTGTAGGGCGAGTTGGCCAGCCCGGTGACCGTCTCGGTGGTGGCCGTCGAGTTGAAGGTCTGGGCCGTCTGGGCCGTGGTGCCGTTGAGGTACGGGGTGACCACGTAGCCGGTGATGGCCGATCCCCCGGTGGAGGCCGGGGCCGTCCAGGTCAGCGAGGCCGAGGCGTTGCCGCCGGTGGCCGTGCCGATGGTGGGCGCGCCCGGCGTCGTGGCCGGGATCACCGAACTGGACGAACCGGACTGGTTGCTCTCACCCACGCTGTTGAGGGCGGCCACGGTGAAGGTGTAGCTGGTCCCGTTGGTCAGGCCGGTGACCACCTGGGTGGTGGCCGTCGAGTTGAACTGCTGGGCGATCTGGGCCATGCCGCCGATGTAGGGCGTCACGATGTAGGCGGTGATGGGGGAGCCCCCGTTGGAGCCCGGCGCCGTCCAGCTCACGGTGACCGTGGTGTTACCGCTGGTGACCGAGCCCATGGTGGGTGCGCCGGGCACGGTCATCGGGGTGACCGAGTTGGACGCGGCCGACTGGCCACCGGTGCCCACGCTGTTGATGGCGGCCACCTTGAAGGTGTAGGCGGTCCCGTTGGTCAGCCCGGTCACCGTCTCGGTGGTGGCCGCCGAGGCGAAGGTCTGGGTCGTCTGCGCGGCGCCACCGATGTACGGCGTCACCACATAGCTGGTGATGGTGGCGCCCCCGTTGGAGGCCGGCGCCGTCCAGCTGACCGTGGCCGAGGCGTTGCCCCCGACGGCGGTCCCGATGGTGGGTGCGCCCGGCAGGGTGGCCGGGGTCACCGAGTTGCTGGCCGCCGACTGGCTGCTCTCACCGGCGCTGTTGATGGCGGCCACCGTGAAGGTGTATGTGGTCCCGTTGGTCAGCCCGGTCAGGGTCCCGCTGGTGGCAGCTGAACTGAAGGACTGGGCGGTCTGGGCCGCGCCGCCGATGTAGGGCGTCACCACGTAGCTGGTGATGGTGGCCCCTCCGTTGGAGGACGGGTCCGTCCAGGTCACGACGGCCGTGGTGTTGCCGCCGGTGGCCGTGCCGATGGTGGGTGCGCCCGGCACGGTCACCGGCGTGACCGAGTTGGAGACCCCGGACTGGGCGCTGGTGCCGATGGCGTTGATGGCTGCCACCCTGAAGGTGTAGGCGGTTCCGTTGGTCAGGCCGGTGACCGTCTCGGTGGTGGCCGCCGAGTTGAAGGTCTGTGCCGTCTGTGCCGTGCCGCCGATGTAAGGCGTGACCACATAGCCGGTGATGGCCGAACCCCCGTTGGAGGCCGGGGCCGTCCAGGTCACGGTGGCCGTGGTGTTGCCCGCGGTGGCCGTCCCGATGGTGGGTGTGCCGGGCACCTGCGCCGGTGTGACCGAGTTGGAGGCCGCCGACTTGTTACCGGTTCCCACGCCGTTGATGGCGGCGACCTCGAAGGTGTAGGCCGTCCCGTTGGTCAGGCCGGTGACCGTGTCGGTGGTGGCCGTCGTGTTGAAGGTCTGCGCCGTGTGGGCGGTGCCGCCGATGAAGGGCGTCACGATGTAGCCGGTGATGGCCGAACCGTTGGCGGACGGGGCCGTCCAGGTCACGGTGGCCGAGGTATTTCCGGGGGTGGCGGAAACCGAGGTCGGAACACCGGGTACCGAGGGCACGGTGATCGAATTCGAAGCCGCGGACGAACTGCTGGTACCGACGCCGTTGGTGGCGCTGACGGTGAACGTGTAGGAGCCGCCGCCGGTCAAGCCGGTGATGGTCGCCGATGTGGCCGTCGCACCGGAGACCGACGTCCCCGAACAGCCAGTGCACGACGGGCTCGGGCTCACCGTGTAGCCGGTGATGGCGGACCCGTTATTGGTCGGATCGGCCCAATTCACCGACACCGACCCGTTGGCGTTGGCAACCGCAGTGACGAGCGTCGGCGCGCCCGGGGCCGCCGGGATGACCACTGCGTTGGAAACGGCCGACGGACTGCTCGTCCCACTGGCGTTGGTGGCGGTCACGGTGAACGCATAGCTGCTGGCGGGCGTGAGGCCGCCGATGATCGCTGAAGTGGCGCCGGAGCCGGAGACGGACATCCCGCTGCACGTCGAGCAGGCCGCAAACGGCGTCACGTTGTAGTTGGTGATCGCCGATCCGTTGCTGGACGCCGGATCGACCCAGTTGACCGTCACCGTGCCGTTGAGATTGGCCGTCGCCGTCACCCCGGTGGGCGGCGTGGGCACCGTGGTGGACGGATAGCCGGGGAGACCGCCCGGCGACTGCGAGCAGTAGGCGGTGATCCATTGCGTGTACCCGTAGGGAGGCTGGAGGGGCGGGCAGACGTTGTCGGCATTCGCGTTGCTCCCACCGTTGACGGTGACCGATGTGAGCGTCCAGGCTGCGGTGGACGGAACCAGGTAACTCGGGGGGAAGAGGTAGTCGAGGAGGGGGTCCCAGGTGTAGTGCTTCTGGTAGCCCGACGCCATCGTGTTGCCGCTGAATGTGCCGACGGGACCCCGCGCGAACTGCTGGATCGAGCCGTAGACATCCAGAGGGCCTTCGGTGTTCCCGTCGGCGTAGTTGTTGACGACCCAGGACTCGTTGAGGGCCAGGATGGCGGCATCGATGGTCAGGCCGTCGGTGCCGTCCGAGGGATCGCAGTTCGGCGCCGCCGCGGCCGAAGAGCAGCTGGGCAGCACGGTCGGATTGTTCGACGAGGAGGTCGAGGGCGAAATCGGGTGGTCGACTTCGGCGTAGTTTTCGGCGATGAGGCCGAGCGTGTCGTTGGTCCCGGTGGCGTTGTAGGGGCAGAAGCTGTTGCTCTCCTCGCTCTGGCCGGTCGTCCAACTGCAGTCGCCGTAGGTGATGTTGCCGTCCACGATCACGTCGTTGGCGGTGCCGATGGTGAGCTGGCCCGAGAGAGTTCCGTTGACGAAGGCGTCGCCCTCGGCGTCAGGCGAGCTCGTCTGACCGTAATAGCAGGAGTTGCACCCACCCGCCGACACCTGGGCATCAGGCCCGTAGCTCGACGACGGCGTGAGGGTGTAGGTCGTGCCAAGGTTGGCCGACGAGGTGGTGGCGTCGTTGCCGCCGCTGAACTTGGCGGAGAATGCGCCGGTATTCGAGTTCGAATACGTGAACGTACAGGTTGCGGTGGCAGTGTAGGGCGCAGTGGTCTGCGTCGGCGTGGACAGCGACTTGGTGCTGCAGCCGTTGATCGTCGATGTCTGGTTTCCGAAACCCGAGGTGGTCTGGCTGAAGGAGACCGTGGCACCGCTGTTGAGCTGGCTGCTGTCCGAGGTGACCGTGGCGGTGAGCGTCACCGAATTGCCGTTGTGCGGAGATGGCGTATTCGTGGCCAGGTTGGTCACGGAGTTGTCGACGGCATCGTCGAACGGGTTCGCCCATGCCTGGGGGCTGCTGGCATTCTCCACGAACACGACCCCGTTGGCCGGGAGCGGCGCCGATCCGTTGTTGGGGCAGTCGTTGGTGTTGACCGGTTGCCCGTTTCCGTTGGCTAGGTTGTTGGTGTCGAAGGGGTAGGCCAGACCGCTGACCGTCTCCTCGGGGGTGTCCGGACTGACCACCGTCATCTGGCTGCCCGAGAGGGTGATCTGGGTCGGGCCCGAGTAGAGGCACCCGTTCTGGTTGGCGATGGTGCTGAGCTGGTTGTCGCTCGACGGCGGAACTTCGAGCGGGTTGCCGGACGAACTGTTGGTGGTGTCGTAGAGGGCGACGTCGGAGTTTGCCTTGGCACAGTTGGAGTCGCTCCCGGCCATTCCGTACGTGGAATCGACGAAGAGGCAGTTGGGATCGGCCGTGGTCACGGCCGAGGGCACCGACGTGTTGGAAAGCGACAACGACGCCGGCGTGCCGAACGATGGTGAGCTCGCCGTCTGCCCGTTTCCACTGACGAAGACGGAGTCATTGGTGTACACGGGTCCAAAGAGGTAGTCACCGGGTCCGAAGTAGACGGGGGAGCAGTCGATGTTCTTGTTGTTGATGTTGTAGCCGAGGTCGTAGTTGTAGTTGCAGGTCGTGTAGCTACCGGTCGAGCTGTACGACTCGTAGTTCGACCACCAGACGTTCTGGAGGAACCCGTTCTTCGGGGTGACGGTGATGGTCTCCTGATTCATGAGATAGCCGTTGGGCGCGGAGGCGTCGTGGGCCGCACCCACGATCTGCACGGACAGGCTGATGAGGGTGTGGCTGGTCGGATCGAAATCGGGAATTGGATTTCCGAAGGCGTAGTACTCAGCGTCACCCCCGTCCTCGGTCGAGTTCTCGACGTAGTTCCATTCGCCGTAGTTGATCCCGCTGCAGATCCCGCTGCTGTTGGTGTTGGTGCTGCACTGGGCCAGGCTGGAGTTGGCGTTGATGGCCGTCATGTAGGCGTTCTCGCCCGCCTCGAGGGCGCGGTTCGCATAGAGCTGCACCGACTTGGTCTGCTGGAGGGGGAGGGAGCTGACCACGGTCTGGACAAGCGTGACCCCGATGACCCCGATGATGAGGGTGATCGTCAGCACGGCCACGATGGCGGTCTGGCCGGCATCCGTTGCCCCCGTGGCCCGTCGTCGGACCGAGTCCAGCCACTGACGGATACGGCTGCGCTGGCGTGTGTTTGATTCGGACATGTCGATCACCCCGTGGTCGTGGAGTACTGGTAGGGGTAGGTGGCACCTTGTGACGGCTCGGGATAGCGGTAGACGACGGTGTCGTTCTCGACCGTCTGGGAGCCCGCTCCCTTGGCCGCCACCCGCAGGTCGACACCGACGCTCTGGATGTCATCGGCCGGGCAGGTCAAGGTGGCCGCACCCGGTGCCGTGCAAGAGGACAGGGAGACATCGGCCGTCCCCGCCGGATAGCCGGCCAGTGGAAGATTCGTGATCGTCCCGCTGTCCACTTCGGCGGAGGTCAACGTCAGGGTGACGTTGTTGACGGTGTCGAAGAGGGTGTAGGTGAAGATCGGCTCGTCTGATGCCGGGCTGTTGACAATGTCGGCCGCATTGGAGACCAGGGTGTAGTTCGATCCGTACTGGCAGGGTGGGGATCCGGCCACCGTCGTGAACGGGCACGACGACGTGATCACCCCGTTCGAATTGTTCAGGGTCGGCAGGTACTCGCGGACCTGAAAGCTGCACGGCTGGGTCGTCGAGCACACGGTTGACGACGTGACCGGATTGCCGCTGGCGTCGAGCTCCTCGGCCACGATCATGGCCGGACCGCCCGTCGTTCCGGCAGAGGTCACATTGTGGTAAGCGGTGCCGATGGAGGCATAGAAGGTGAGCGAATAGTTGCCGATACCGCTTATGGAGTCCGCAGCTCCTTGTGTGTTGTCAACACCGAAGCCAGGGGTCGGCCCCCCGTTCAGGGTGGTCGGCCCGGGCTCGACCTCGGCGCGGATGAGTGTCTGCAGTGGGGCCAGGGCGGGGAGTGCCTGGTCGTACTCCTGGTATTGGCTGGTCACGTTGTTGGTGACGCTTTCCACCATGCTCATGCTGACCATGACCACGGTGAGGAGGACGACCAGCAAGGTGGAGGCGATCAGGAGCTCGGTCAGCGTGAAGCCGGCATCGTCGCGGTTGCGCCGACGCCAGCGGTCGACGGCCCGTCCCCCGGCGGCGCGGCGTCGTCCGTCCCGCAGCCCCTTCCGCAGTGCCGACAAGGAGGCCTTCATCACAGCACCGGAGCCGGGTTGGGCAGATAGGTCGTGGTGCTGGTGGTCGTCGTCGTCCCGCTGGTGGTGGTGGCCGTACTCACGAGGACCGAGCTGGCGCCCACGGTGACGGTGACGGACGAGTTGCTCGTCGGGACGGTTGTCGACCCGGCGGTGGCGGTGAACGAGTAGGTGCCGTAGGGCACCGCGATCCGGGTGATCCCGTCGGCGTCGGTGAGGGGAAGCGTGTAGGTGTCGGCCGCGCAGCCCGACGTGGAGGCCGTGAGCGTGGCGGTGGCCCCGCTGAGAGGGACGCCGCTCGAGTTGAGCACCTGCAGCGGAACCAGTCCGAGAGGAACCGTGGCGTCCGCCTGGTTGCCGGGTATTGCCGACAGCGAGGTCGACGCCCCGGTGTTGTTCGCCTCGGTGGCGCAGTCACCGGCCGCGATCGAATACCCGTTGGCATAGGGATAGAGGTCGCCGGGCAGGGTGGTGGCGTTGCCGGTCGCACTCTGGCTGTAGGAGACATTGGTGGTCCAGTTGGATTGCGATGCCGGGGTCGTCTCGACCGGGACTCCGTTCACCATCGCGCCGGGCAGCGACGGTGTCTGGGTGCGCCAGGTGCCCGCGGGACCCGACGCCGTGGTGACGATGATTGGCCCGGAGGCGGTGACCCCGGCTGCGGCGCAGGTTGATTGGCTGGAGCTGGGCGGGCTCTCACAGGCCAGGCCCGAGTAGTACTCGGCGCCTGTCGTACCCGCCGAGGGGTTCCACACCCAGCCGCCGTTCTGGGCCAGTGAGCCGTCGATCAGCTCACTTGCGCCGGGACCGGTCACCGCGGCCACTTCGCAGTCAGCGACATCGTTGCCGGCCGGTTGGCCGCACGCCACCGCGGTGACCGCCTGGATGGAGGGGATGTCGCTGGCCAGATACCACTGGTCGGAAGAACCATTGCCGGCCAGTGATCCCGGCCACACCGCCGCTGTCGGTGCAGGGGTGCCGGGCTCGGTCCCGATGGCCACACAGGTGGTCGATGTGCAGGAGATACCCGTTACCGACGCCGCCCCGGCCGGGAATGCGTCGTTGATCCAGGTGCTGGCCTGTCCGCTCGTCGCCGAAATGGGAGCGGTGAAGATCGTGGGGTCGGTGGGACTCAGCAAGTCGCCCGATCCGAGGGCGAGGCACTGTGAGGATGCCGGGCAGACGATCTCACCGACCGCCTTCATCGTGATCGGGATGATGTCGGAGGTGAATGTCGGCTTCCACGCTGTGTTCGTGGCCAGACCGGCCGGGTCGCCGTCGAGGCGAAGGACGATTGGCGATGAAGGGAGGATGCCGACCGCGCCCGAACCGGTCAGTTCGCAGGTGGACGACGTCGGGCAGGCGATCGAAGCGAGTCCGTTGAGGGCTATCGACGTCGAGCCCGACGTCGGGGTGAGGACGGTCCATTTGTCCTGAAGGGGCGACTGCTGGCCGACGGCCCCGGCGAGGAGCTCCGGGCTTCCGGTCGTCGATGTGGCGAGCGCGTAGCACCCGTTGGCGGAGGGGCAGACCACCTGCGAGATGTCGGCCACGCCGGACGGCACGGTGTCCGTCGACGCGCTGCCGAAGTCCGAGGCCGTCGTCACGATGGCGCCACTGTTGGTGCTGCTGCTCCTCTTGTACCCGACACCGACGCAGGTGGGAGAGCTGGCCGAGGTGCAGGCGACCTGGTTGAGGTGGGTGACGCTGCCCAGATTGGTCGAGGTCCACGACGAGGTGCCGCCCCAGGCGACAGAGGAGGTGGTCGTTCCGTCCCCGGTCGTCAGGCAGGTGAGACTGGCGGTGCCCGGGCAGTCGACGCCACCGTCGACCGCGGCCCCACCCCCGTAGGCGAGCGAGGTGGTGATGCCTTCGTCGAAACCGTTGCCTCCGCTCAGAGCGAGTGTCTCCTGTGCCGCGATGGTGACCTGTGTGGTGGAGGTGTCAGCGGTGGAGT
>JBEKIU010000044.1:0-23324 GCA_050011635.1 Acidimicrobiales bacterium | reverse complement strand
GGACGACACGGTCTACTCGCTGTCCGCCACCACCGGCAAGGTCATCTGGTCGACCCACGTGGCCACCCCCGTGCCCTCCTCGCTGCTTCCGTGCGGGGACATCGGCCCGACGGTGGGGATCACCGGCACACCGGTCATCGACGCACCACGGGATGAGATCTTCGCGGTGGCCGATGAGCTCATCGGCGGGAAGTCGGCCCATGTGCTGGTCGGTCTCAGCACGACCACGGGCAAGCTGAAGCTGTCCCGGCGTGTCGACCCCCCCGGGGCCGCCCCTTCGGCCCTGCTGCAACGCACGGGCCTGACACTCGACGACGGCCACGTGATGTTCGGGTACGGCGGCAACGACGGGGACTGCGCGTCGTACCGGGGACGGGTGGTATCGGTGCCCGTGGCCGGCGGTGCCCCGGTCTATTTCACCGTCGACGGGGCTGCCGGCGAGTCGCAGGGCGCGGTGTGGATGGGGGGCGCGGCACCGGTGGTGGACAGCAAGGGCAATGTCTGGGTCGAGACGGGAAACGGCTCGGTGTACTCGGCCGCCCATGCCTACGACGACAGCGACGGGGTGCTCGAGCTCTCCCCGTCGCTGCGCCTCGAGCAGTACTTCGCCCCCTCCTCCTGGCCCGCCAACAATGAGCAGGATCTCGACATGTCGACGGCGCCGGCCCTGTTGAGCGACGGCGACGTCCTGATCGCGGGCAAGTCCCGCATCGCCTACCTGCTCGAAGGCTCGCACCTGGGCGGCATCGGCGGCCAGCGGGCATCGCTCGGGTCGCTCTGCAGCGACGACATCGATGGCGGCGTCGCCGCGCTGGGCACGACGGTCTACCTCCCCTGCCTGAGCGGCACCATCGCCGTCCGGGTGGTGGCATCACCGGCCTCCATCCGCCTCCTCTGGAGCTCGCGAACCGGGGGTGGTCCGCCGATCGTGGCCGCCGGTCTGGTGTGGACCATCGGCCAGAACGGCACGCTGTACGGCCTCAGCCCCACCAATGGTGCCATCCGCCAGCAGGCGTCGATCGGCGTGCCGGCCAACCACTTCTCGACACCCGGCATCGGCGACGGCCTCCTGCTGGCCCCGTCCGCCGATCAGGTCGTCGCCTTTGCCACCACCCCGGGCGGCGCGTCGGCCAGCATGCCGGCGGCGGCGTCCACGGGCACGACGCCGGCCGGCCACGCGGTTCCCGCCGACGCCGACGCCGTGGCCGGCGCCCCGGCGGTCGCCTCCAGTGCTTCGGGCATCCCGGCGGCCGCGGTGGTCGGGATCGTGCTCCTCGGCCTCGGGATGATCGCCGGGATCGGTTGGCTCAGCTGGTTCCTCCGACGCAAGCGGCCCGGCCCGGCCCGGCCCGTCACCTAGTCACCGGCATCCGGTCCGGTGGCGGTGTCCCGGCCGCCGTGTGCCGGACGGGCCGCTCGTACGACGACCCAGGAGACCCATGCACAACGGATTCGACCATGTCACCATCGCGGTGGCCGATCTGGAGGCGGCCAAGCACTTCTTCGGGCTGCTCGGATTCGAGGAGACCGCAGCGACCGTCGTGTCCGGTGCGCGCATGTCCGAATACATGGGTATCCCCGGCTGGGAAGCCGACCATGTGACCCTGACGCTGCGCGGAGCGGTCACCCATCAAGAGGTCCAGCTCCTGCGGTTCCATCGGCCGGCGCTGGCCGAAGTCTCCGACGAGGCCGATCTGGCCCGGCTCGGGTTCAACCACGTGTGCTTCGCCGTGGACGACCTCGATGCCACCCTGGCCAGGCTGTCGGCCGGGGGAGTGCGCACCCGCAACGAGATCATGGCCTTCCACGATCGGCGGCTCGTGTTCCTGGTCGGGCCCGGGGACGTGACCATCGAGTTGGCCGAGTGGACCGCCGACCCAGGGGAGCAGCAGTCACCGGCAGGGTCGTGAGGCGGGCTCAGCCTCCGCGCAGGGAGGCGGCGTCGAAGGCCGGCAGCGGATCGTCGAGGGGGAGGATCATCACCGGCGCCAGCTTCTTGTGCTCTGCCGCCGGCCGGACGACCGTCCCGTAGGTGGTGAAGCCCACCGCGTGGCTGGCGAAGTACATCGGGCCTTCGTCGACCTTCACTTCGACGACACCGGTGCCGTCCATGGCCAGGGCCGACTCCTGCATCCGCTCCATGGCCGACTCGCGGGCCGCGTACATGGCTTCGGTGAAGTTGGTCAGCTCGACGTTCTGCCCCTTCTGCTTGATGGCCACGCCGGCCGATCGGCGGGGGGCGTAGACGAAGCTGGCCCCTACGGCCAGGCCCATCGGGACCCAGCCCGCGGTGTGCAGGAGGGCGAAGTCACGGCCGGAGAGGTCCGAGAGGAAGACGGGATCGGCGGACAGGCCGGTCGAGCCGACCGGACGGACGGCCGTCCCCACCAGGGTCACGTCGACGTGGTTGCGGTGGATCACCGCCTCGACGTGGACGCCCACCACCCCGCGCCCGCCCATCTTGGTGCACTCCTGGTGGATGCGGTCGGCGGCGGCGGCGAAGGCCCGCATGTAGGCGTCCGAGGCATAGGTGATCTCCCCCTGGCCCCAGTTCCACACCCCGATCGGGACCGAGTAGAGCGAGGCGCCGCACACCAGCTGGATCGGCTCCCACCCGATCGAGTGGAGGGAGAGCTCCTCGTCGATCGAGAGATCCGAGGTCCGCCCACCCCGGTGGGTCGCCGACGTGGCGCTGTCGGCAGGCGCAGGCCGGTTGAGGAACTCGGCGGCGTCCCGCATCTCCTGTCTGAGATCGACGGGATCGGCGCCGGCTGCGAAGGCGGCGTCCGGGGTCACAGCATGCGCACCGTGGGTCGGGGCGTCGGCATCGGGTCGAATTTCTTGAACCGGCGCACCCGGTTCCCCCGCAGGATGCACTGGAGCTCGGCGTCGCCCTGGCCGAGCTCGCGCTCGGTGGTGACCATGGAGGCCCCGTGGAGCGAGTCGGTGCCGAGCTGGGAGCGTAGCTGTTGCCGGGCGATGCGGCGCACGGCCATGTGGGCCTTGGATGTCTGCTCGATCTCGCCCGTGACCGACTGGAACCCCCAGCTGGATCCGGAACCCTCGGTCAGGTACTCGGTCAGGCAGTAGGCCCAGACCCGCACCGAAGCCACCGTGGCGGCGATGGACACGGGGGCGTAACCGGCTTCGACCGACTTGGCCAGTCGTTGACCGGCCAGATAGGTCGTCCACGGGCGCCCGTCGGCCGGCGGCCGCCCGCCCGCCACCTTCACCGCCGTGCCCTGCACCCGGAATTCCAGCACGCCGATGTCCCCGAGCCGCTCGGACGCGTCCACCAATCCGACGACGCCATGGGCGCCGACGGCGGTCGCCTCTTCGATCATGCGCTCATAGGCCGAGCCGAACCCCTGTTGCCAGGCGTCCTCGATCCACGATTGCTCGTAGTTCTGCCCCCAGCTCCGGTGCTCGGCCGAGACGAACCCGTGGGGGCACTGCCAGGTCTCTGAGTAGCCACGGGCGCTGCCCTGGAAGGGAGCTCCGAAGGTCCCGTAGGGGGAGCCCATCCCGTACCACTGCCACTGCATGACGCAGAATCCCTGCACGAAGCCCACCGGCTCCAGTCCCATCTGCAGGCATGCGGCGAAGTCGGGCACGGTCAGCCCCGAGGTGAACGCCCCTTCGGCGAAGCGTCGGGTGGCTGCCTCGGGAAGGTCGTCCGGTTCCGCGGCCATCAGTTGTCGAGCGAGATGATGGTGGTGGGTGTGGGGAGCGTGACCGAGTCGGAGGTCTTGCCCACCGCGGTCCCGAGCGAGAGGAACTCGATGGTGTGACTGCCCCACTGGTGGGACTTCTCCTCGAGCCGGACCCCGACGATGCCCGATGCGTCCAACCGGGTGGCCTCGTCCTGCATCCGGGTCATGGCCAGCTCGCGTGCCTCGTACAGCGCCTGGGTGAAGTTGGGGAGCTCGACGTTCTGCCCGGCCGATCCCAGCGTCTGGCCGAGCCCGCGATGGGCGATGTGGTAGACGCAAGTTCCCATGACCAGGCCCTGGGGGATGTAGCCGGTCTGCATGAGGGTCCAGAAGTCCTGGCCCGAGAGGTCGGAGGTGAACGGCTTCCCCAGCTTGTTGAGGTGGGACACGCCGCTCTCGGCCTTGACCGCGGTGCCCACGGCGATGAATTCGGCGGCGTCCTTGCCCCACTCGTAGTAGTTGACATCCAGCCTCACCCCGACCACGCCGTCGGCCCCGAGCTCGGCCGCCTCCTCCTCCATCCGGTTCATGGCCAGCTCCCTGGCCTCGTACATGGCGCCGGTCAGCTTGGTGAGCTCCTGGCTCTGCCCCCACTTCCGGGTCTGGATCCCGGTGTGGTAGATCGAAGAACCCATCACGAACCCGAGGGGGTGGAAGCCCACCTCCTTGATGAGCAGGAACTCGTTCACCGACAGGTCCGAGGTGAACAGCCCGTGCTCGAGCTCCTCGAGCCTGTGGCCGGCCTCCTTGGGAAGGTCCTGCGGTGCGTCCGTCATGTGTTGCCTCCTATGACCATGCTCTCCAGCGCCTGGCGGACCGCCTGGCTGTGAGCCGCTTCGGCTTTGAGCACGACCAACAGTCGGGCCAACCACTCGTCCGCGCTCACCTTCTCGCTCCGGATGCGGATGCCGCCGGACGAATGGCCGACGGTGCACCGGAGCGTGCTCCCGTCCACCTCGGCGTCGAACTGGTCGTCGTCCAGAGTGATCCGGATGGATCGGATCTCATCCGACTTCTTGAACCGCCCCCCCGAGCGCTGCACCACGAGGCGCGGCCCGAGCGCCTCGGCCAGTTGATCGGCGAGCGCCTTCACCAGGATGCGGACGTCGGAGCTGTCGGCCCGCAGTGACGCTGCGGCCAGCTCCAGGTCCATCGAATCGTCCATGCCGCTCACTCCCCGAACCCTACCGCTCGGATCCTCCGTCCGTCGGGCGGCATGCGGGCGTCTCGGGGTGCGGCGACCCGGTCGGATCAGGGGACAAGCGCTGCGTCGCGCAGCTCCGCTCCCTCCCTGACCAGCGGCAGGAGCCGCTCGCCGAAGTCGATGGTGTCGAACAACGGGTCGAACCCCTTCAGCAGCAGGGTGGAGATCCCGAGGTCGTAGTACCGGAGCATGGCCTCGGCCACCTGCTCCGGCGTCCCCACCAGCGCCGTCGAGTTGCCGGCCGCGCCGGTGAGGTTGGCCACCTTCATCCACAGCCGCTCGTCGTGCACGTCCTGGTCGGCCGACATCTCGATGAGTCGCTTGCGACCGACCGACGTGGTGCCCCCGGTGTTCCGGTCGACCGAGAACGTCGCGTTCTTCGCTCCGCCCAGCCCCCGGTAGTCGTCCTTGTGGCCGGCCATCCGCTCCTTGGCCAGTGCGATCCGCTCGGCCGTGGTCCTGGCGATCCACTCGGCCTTCTCCCAGGCCTCCTCTTCGGTGTCGGCGATGATCGGGCGGAGGGAGATGCTGTAGCGGAGCGTGCGCCCGTAGTTTGCCGCCACCCGCCCGATGGACTCCATCCGGGCGGCCACCGCGGCCCGGGGCTCCCCCCAGAAGGCGTAGACGTCGGCCTGGGCCGCGCCGACCTCGATGGCCGGAGGCGATGCGCCGGCGAAGTACAGCGGGATCCCGTCGGGCGTCACCGGCTTCACCGAGCTGAAGGCCCCTTCGTAGCGGAAGAACTGACCGTCGAAGTCAAAGGGCTCGTCCTCGGTCCAGAGGCGCCGAATCAGCGCCATGACCTCGCCCGTCCGGGCGTAGCGCCCGTCATGGGGCACGAAGTCACCCTCTCTGTGCTGGTCGGCCTCGTCCCCACCGGTGATGAAGTGGATGCCGATCCGGCCGCCGCCGGTCAGGTGGTCCAGCGTGGCCGCCATGCGGGCCACGATGGCCGGCTGCACCATCCCCGGCCGGTGGGCCACCATCACCTTCAGGTGTTCGGTGCTGTGCAGCACAGTGGCGGCCACCGCCCAACCCTCCGGGGCCACCGCGCCGTAACCGACCAGCACCCGATCGAATCCGCCGGCGTCGTGGGCCCGGGCGATATCGACGAGGTACCCCGGGTCGATGACCGGGCCGTCCATCCAGTCGACCACGGGTCCGTCGACCAGCGGCCCCTTGATCTCCGAGGCGTCCCTCGTGCCCACCATCCCGATGATCTCGACTGGCATGACGCGTTGCTCCTCCGGCTCGATCCGGCCCGGACCTCGTGCCCAGCTCCGGATCTACTCTTCTCGGCAGTTCGATACTCTTATCGGCAGTTCGATACCTCAGGTGAAGGCCCAGTTAGACGCTAACATCGGCCCGGTGGCCAGGGGCATGAATGCTTCCAAATCCAATCACCGGCGGCCACTCGTCGCCGTTGGTTACGGGCCCCGCTGCGTGCCGATCATGCAGCTGGCCGAAGCGGCCGCGGGCGTGTGCGATCTCCTGTGGATGATCGATGCCTCCATCCCCGAGATGGGCGAGATGGCCGACCTGTTGAACCGGTTCGGACCCGTCGTCGACATGAGCGGTCTCGACGTCGAGCAGATGACCAAGGCCCTGGCCGTCTACGGGCCCGACGGGCTGACCACCTACCTGGATGCCGGCATGGTCGGGTATGCGGAGTTGGCGGCGGCGCTGAGCCTGCCGTTCCACACGGCGGCGACGGCCGCGGCCCTCACCGACAAGGCGCGACAGCGCCAGGTCCTGGCCGATGGCGGGCTGCCCATGCCTGCCTGCCAGGTGATCCGCCCCGATCAGGCCGAACCGGAGCTCGCAACCGTCGAGGCCGAGGTGGGCTGGCCGGCACTGCTCAAGCCGAGGTCGGCCCAGGGAAGCCGCTACACGTTCCTCGCACCCGACCGGGCGGAGCTGACCAGGCTCCTCGATGCGTTGGGCCCCAGCCGTCCGGAGATGGTGCTCGAGGGGTACATCGCCGACGACCCGGCCCGGGCGGACGACACCTACGCCGCCTATGTCTCGGTGGAGAGCGTCGTGGCCGCCGGCGTGATCAGTCACCTGGCGCTGACCGGGAGGTTCCCGCTGGCCGAGAACTTCCGGGAGACCGGCTTCTTCATCCCGGCCGCCCTGGGCCGGGACGAGCAGGACGAGGTGCTGCGACTGGCCACTGCAGCCATCGAGGCGCTCGACGTCCGCGCCGGCTGCCTCCATACGGAGATCAAGTTCACCCCGGACGGCCCCCGTCTCATCGAGGTCAACGGCCGGGTTGGCGGCGGCGTGCCGGAGATGATCGAGCGCGCCGCGGGGATCCCGCTCCTCGAATTGACCCTCCGGGTGGCTCTCGGGGAGACGATCCGGATCGACGGGCCGGTGGCCACCGACCGCATCGGCTACCGGTTCTTCCTGCAGCCGCCGGCCGTCTCGGCCACGGTGACCGCCATCGAGGGTGTCGACAGGGTCAGCGACCATCCGGGCGTGGACACCATCAGCGTCCACCAGGGCCCGGGTGCCGACCTCGACTGGAGGGACGGTTCCCGGACCCACATCATGGCCGTCGTCGGTTCGACGGCCGACTACGACGAGCTGCAGGCGGTCTATCAGCTCCTCCACGAAGAGGTGACGGTCACCTATGCCGATGTGAGGCAGTAGTGACGGTGCGGCTGGTCCGGGCCCCGGCGGTGGACCCGGGCCCACCGCACGACGAGACGCAGCCGGCGCGCTGGGTGTGCGCCTTCGTCAACAACATGCCCGACGGTGCTTTCGATGCGACCGAGCGACAGTTCCTGGACCTGCTCGACGCAGGGTCGGGAGATGAGGTGGTCGAGGTGCGCCGTTTCACCATGCCGGACGTGCCGAGGGGTGAACGGAGTGCGGCACGGATCGCCGAGGAGTACCTGCCGTTCGAGACCGTACGGGAAGGGTCGCCCGATCTCCTGATCGTGACCGGATCGAATCCGCTGGCTCCGCACATCGAGGACGAGCCGTACTGGGAGGACCTGGCCGGTCTGTTGTCCTGGGGCCGGGAGCACGTCCCGTCCATGCTCCTCTCCTGTCTGTCGGCCCATGCCGCCCTGGTCGTGTTCGACGGCATCGAGCGGACGACCCTCGACACCAAGTGCACCGGCGTCTTTCCCCAACGGGCGCTCCCTCATCCGTTGGCCGACGGTCTCGGGTCGCCCGTGCTTCCGCACTCGCGGCTCAACACGGTCGGGCTCGACGAGGTGGTGGCCGCCGGCTACGAGGTGGTGCTCCAGTCCGACGCCGTCGGATGGAGCGTGGTCACCAAGACGACGGGAAACTCCCAGGTCGTCCTGGTCCAGGGTCACCCCGAGTACGATCCTTCGAGCCTGCTGCGTGAGTACCACCGTGATGCGAGGCGGTACGTGCTCCACGAGCGGGACGACGTGCCGTGCCTGCCGCTGTGTTGCGTGGCTCCGGAGGATTGGGAGCAGCTCCGGCTCCTGCACGAGCGGATCGTCGACCAGCGGGACCCGGAGCTGGTCGAGTCGTTCCCCTTCGACGAGGTCGGGGACAGGGCCGGGTGGCCGTGGCGGGCCGCGGCCATCGGGCTGTACACCAACTGGATGGCCGCAGTGACGAAGAGGAGCAACTGAGAGCATGCACGACGAGACCATCGCCATCCATGGCGGGTACACGGCCGACAGCACGCGGGCGGTCGCCGTGCCGATCTACCAGACGGTGGCCCACGATTTCATCGACGCCGAGCACGCCGGTGCCGTCCTCGACCTCGAGACGCCCGGATTCCACTACAACCGGATCAACAACCCGACCAACGACGTCCTGGAACGGCGGATGGCGGCGCTCGAGGGTGGGACGGCGGCCCTCGTCCTGGCGTCGGGGATGGCCGCGGTGAGCTCCTCCATCCTGACGGTGGCCCGGGCCGGGACCAACTTCGTGGTGGCCCCCCAGCTCTACGGGGCCACGTTCACCTATTTCGCCCATGTGCTGCCCACGCTCGGGATCGAGGCACGTTTCGCGGTCGACGACCGAGCCGAGTCGATCGGGGCCCTGATCGACGGCGACACGTTCGCCGTCTTCTGCGAGACGATCGGAAATCCGGCCGGCAACGTGGTGGACCTCGAGGCGGTGTCCGACGTCGCCCACCGGTCGGGCGTCCCGCTCATCGTCGACAACACCGTCGCCACCCCACTGATGCTGAAGCCCTTCCAACACGGCGCCGACGTGGTCGTGCACTCGCTGACCAAGTTCGTCGGCGGTCACGGCACGACCACCGGAGGGGCGATCGTCGACGGTGGCCGGTTCCCCTGGGCCGATCACCCCGACCGCTTCCCGATGTTCAACGAGCCGGACCCCGCCTTCCACGGTGTGGTGTTCGCGCGCGACTTCCCCGAGCGTCCCTTCACCGTGAGGGCCCGCTCCATCCAACTGCGCAACACCGGTGCCACGCTCTCGCCCTTCGGCGCCTTCCTGCTGCTCCAGGGGTTGGAGACGATGGCGGTCAGGCTCGACCGGCACGAAGCCAACGCCAGGGCCATCGCCGCCTATCTGGACGCCGACCCGCGGGTCGAGTGGGTGAGCTTTGCCGGTTTCCCCGATCACCCGCATCATGATCTGGTGGAGCGCTACCTCAACGGCCGGGTCCCTTCCATCATCACCTTCGGCGCGGTGGGTGGGTACGAGGCGGGGTTGGCGTTCTTCGATTCGCTGCAGCTGTTCAAGCGGCTCCTCAACCTGGGCGACGCCAAATCACTGGCCATCCATCCGGCGTCGACGACCCATCGCCAGCTTACGGACGCGGAGCTCATCGCCGCCGGCATCCGGCCCGAGACCATACGCCTGTCGATCGGGCTGGAGCACGTGGACGACCTGATCGCCGACATCGATCAGGCGTTGACCCTGGCCACCACCTGAGAAGCCGAGGTCCGGAGCAGTTCCTCAGCCGATGATGGCCTCGACGCAGTCCTGCGCATCGAGCACCGCCCGCAACCGGCTGCGTGGTGACGGCAGGTAGTGGGTGAAGTAGCGCACGCCCTCGGTCAGCACGCCGAGCAGTGACAGGTTCGGCTGGAGACGGCCTTCGGCGTCGTAGGGGTGGAAGTCCTCGCTGATGGCCACACTGCCCACCGCGGTGTCCCCGTAGCTGAGCTGGGTCAGGCGGCCTTTGGCGTAGAGGCGGCTCAGCAGGGGAGAGCCGGAGCGGGCCAGTGACGGGAGGTCGAGGTGCCCACGGACGACGCCGGCGACGGTCACCTCGGAGCTCTCGTCGAGCTGGGTCGACCGCAGCAGCACCTGACCGTCGCTCGTGGGGGTGACCTCGGGGTCCGGGCCGAGGTCGATCCGAACCACGCCGGCATCGAGGAGACCGAGGAGCTGCTGGGAGCGCAAGGGCGGGGGGCCGGCTTCCAGCCGGTTGATCCGGCCCCGCACGTTGGACTGGAAGTCGATGTACGACTCGAGGGACAGGCCGCCGAACTCGATGACCGAGCGCAACTGGTCACGCAGGATCCGGAGCACCTCCTGGGCCGCCTTCACCGGGCTCCCTCCCTCGGCCAGGGCCTCGTCGAGATCGGTTTCGATCATGTCGTAGACCTGGGCCTGGTAGTCGTTACCCGACGTGTAGTGACGGTCGTCACCGGCGAAGACGTGACTGGCGGGGTCGAATCGACCGTAGAGCAGCTCGAGCTGCCCGACGGCTTCGTCGAAGCTCCCGTCCTGCCAGCCGGCCTGCAGGAGGGACCGCGCCGCCGCCGATTCCTCGAGACCACCCTTCAGGTACGCAGCATGGGTGTGGTAGCGGGCCTGCATCTCCGCGAACAGCAGGGGGAGGAGTTCGTCCCGGAAGTCCACCTGTCGGCGCACGGCAGCGCCGCCCGGGTGGGTCAGCTCGGCGAACTCCTCCGGCGTGCACACCACCGGCCGGTAATCGCCGTAGGGGTCGACGCCGTGGGCCGACTTGGCGCAGTAGGGAACCCCCGAGCGCGAGTAGAGGTGGATCACCGGCTCCCGGCCGCTCGGCACGTAGCGCTTCCGCGAACCGACCGACTCGAAGGTCCCACCCCGTCCGACCGTGAGCGCGGTGAGCACGTCGAACGCCACCAGGCCCATACCCGCCACGGCGACGGCCGATCCGGAGGGCAGCGGGTCGTCGAAGTACTCCACCGGGTACGGCCGCAGGTAGCGCACGCTGGGGGCCCGACCGACCTGTTCGTCGTTGAAGGTGTGGCCGGAGGTCAGCACCACATGGTCGACGGACAGGGTCTCCCCGTTGTCGAGGAGCACGGATTCGCGGCCACCGATCTCCGGTGAGATGTCGACGGCGGCGGCATAGTGGCGGACGATCTCCAGGTTTTGGGGAGCGTCAATCAGCAGGGTGTCGTAGAACCAGGCGAGGTACTCGCCCATGAGCCGGCGCGGGAGGTAGTCGGTCGGCCGGATCGGCTCGCCTTGCGTACCGATCTGACATTCGTGCCCAACCCATCGGAATCCCCGCACCACCGCCCACTCGTAGAGTCCCACGGCATAGGGAGGGTGCTCATCGCTGTTGGGCGACGCATACAGGGAAAGCTGACCGCAGGCGTTGTTGAGGACCAGGTAGTCGGGCTGGCTGGCGGAGTACACCCCACCGCCGAGCTGGCCCGGCTCGACGAGGTGCACACGGATGTGCTCCGTCGACTGGCGGGCCCGGACCACCGTCCGCTCGAGCACGCACAGTCCCCACGCACCGAGCCCGACGATGGCGAAGTCGGTCATCGATCGGAGACGGGGCCGACGAGGGAGGCTCGCCGTGTGACCGCCGAGCTCGTTCCGAGGGATGGACACCACAATCTCATTGTTTGCGCCAGCCCCTTCGTCGGCGTCGCCAATTCACCACGGTACGCCGCCCCGATGGACAGGACAAGCATTTACGCCCGTTTGCCCAGGCTGACGGGGTAGGCTGGGTCGACGCCCGGGTCTGCACCTTCGTCGTCGTAGAAAGGCACCGCTCGAGCACAGGGGGCAGAGAGAAGGAATCGGGAGACGATGGCTGACGACTCGGGGACGCTGCAGCTGGGCACGCTGACCGTGCACCGGCTCGGGTTCGGCGCCATGCAGCTCACCGGCCCCGGCGTGTGGGGGCCGCCGGCGGACCACGATGGTGCCATCGACGTGCTCCGCCGTGCCCTCGAACTGGGAGTCGACCTGATCGACACGGCCGACTCCTACGGTCCGAACGTGGCCGAGGAGCTCATCCGCGAGGCGCTCCACCCGTACCCCGACGGGTTGCGGATCGCCACCAAAGCCGGCTTCACCCGGCCGGGCCCGGGCCAGTGGGTCGAGTGCGGTCGCCCGGCCTATCTCCGTGAGCAGGTTGAAGGCAGTCTCCGCCGCCTCGGCGTGGAGCGGATCGACCTGTTCCAGCTGCACCGGGTCGACCCCCAGGTCCCCGCAGACGACCAGTTCGGTGTGCTCGAGGAACTGCGCGACCAGGGGAAGGTGGCCGAGGTGGGGCTGTCCGAGGTCGGTGTGCCCCAGGTCGAGGCAGCCCGGAGGATCGTCCCCATCGTGAGTGTGCAGAACCAGTACAACATCGGGTCCCGCAGTGCCGACGACGTCGTCGACTACTGTGAGCAGCACCAGATCGGGTTCATCCCCTGGGCCCCGCTGGCCAGCGGGAGGCTGGCCCGTCCCGGCGGCCCCCTCGACCAGGTGGCCCAGGCGCTGGGGGCCACCATCTCCCAGGTGTGCCTGGCCTGGCTCCTGCGACGTTCGCCGGTGATGGTGCCCATCCCCGGCACATCATCGGTCGCCCACCTCGAGGAGAACTGCGCCGCCGGCCTCATCACCCTGACCGACGCGCAATTCGGCGAGTTGTCCGATGCCCGCAAGCAGTTGCGGCGCTGGGCTCTGGCCGGCTGAGCGACGAGATGACCGCCGACCTGGTCGTCCGAAACGGGACCGTCGCCGACGGGACCGGCGGCCCGGTGCGTCGGGCCGACATCGCAATCGTCGGAGACCGGATCACCGAGGTCGGCGACGACATCGGCCGTGGCCACCGGGAGCTCGACGCGGATGGGCTGATCGTGACCCCCGGTTTTGTCGATCCCCACACCCACTACGACGGCCAGGCGACCTGGGACCCGGTCCTGGCCCCCTCCGCCCATCACGGGGTGACGACGGTGGCGATGGGGAATTGCGGCGTGGGCTTCGCTCCCGTGGCGCCGGACCGCCACCAGTGGTTGATCGAGATGATGGAAGGGGTCGAGGACATCCCGGGGACCGCGTTGCACGAGGGACTGCGCTGGGACTGGGGGTCGTTCCCGGAGTACCTCGATGCCCTGGACCGCCAACCGCGGACCATCGACGTCGGCACCCATGTCCCGCACGCCGCGCTGCGCGCCTTCGTCATGGGTGACCGGGGCGCCGATCCGGCTGTCCACCCCGACGAGGAGGAGCTCGGCCAGATGGCCAAGCTGCTCGCTGAAGGACTCGACGCGGGCGCCGTCGGTGTGTCCACCTCCCGAACGGAGCGGCACCGTACCAGCACCGGGGAGAATCTGGGTACGTTGCGTGCCCGCGAGCCGGAGTTGCTGGCCCTGGCGTCCGTCCTGCGGGCACGTGACGTGGGTGTCTTCCAGTTCCTGTCGGACAGCTACCGCACCACGGACGACGAGTACGCCCGCTCCGAGTTCGAGCTCGTCACCGCATTTGCCCGGACCAGCCGGCGCCCGGTCAGCTATACGGTGCAACAGGACATCGCCGCGCCCGAGCGTTGGCGCGACCTGATGGCGCTCGCGGTGCGGCTCCAGGCAGAAGGACTCGACGTCAAGGCCCAAGTGGCCCCCCGCCCGATCGGAGTCCTGCTCGGATTGCAGGCATCGGTCAACGTGTTCACCCCGTCGCGCGCCTACATGAAGATCGCCGGACTTCCCGTCGGCAAGCGGATCGCCGCTCTGCGCGACCCTGAGCGCCGCCGGCGGATCCTGGACGGTCATGCCCAGCTGACCTCGGGGGCCGACGCCTTCGCCGGGTACGCCTTCTTCGGGCGCTTCGACGAGATGTACGTCCTCGACGATCCCGTCCACTACGACCTGGACAGCAGCCGGTCGCTCGGAGCGTTGGCCCGCCGGGCGGGTGTCGATCCCGCCGAGTACGCCTACGACGTGCAGCTGCAGCGGGACGGGAGCCAGCTCATCTATACCCCGCTGTTCAACTTCGCCCATGGAAACCTCGATGCCGTCCACGAGATGATCTCCTCGCCGGTGGCCATGTTCGGGCTCTCCGATGCGGGTGCCCACTGCGGGCAGATCTGTGACGGGAGCATGACCACCACCTACCTGTCCCTGTGGGCCCGTGACCGGCGGGACCGGGACGGGCTGCCCCTCGAAGCGGTGGTCCACCAGATCAGCCAGCGCCCGGCGGCCCATTTCGGATGGCTCGACAGGGGTGTCATCGCCCCCGGCTACCTGGCCGATCTGAACGTCATCGACCTCGACCACCTCGAGTGCGCGCCGCCGGAGATCGCCACCGACCTGCCTGCGGGTGGGCGCCGGCTGCTGCAGGCCGCCACCGGCTACCGGTGGACACTGAAGCGGGGAGCGGTGACCTTCGAGGACGGGGTGCACACCGGCGAGCTCCCGGGCACCTTGGTTCGCGGTGTCCAGTCCGTCCCGGCCAGGGTCCGAGGTTGACGACCCCCGACGTCCTCCCGGCACTCCTCGATCACGTCGGCACCGGGCCCGATCGCCCGGCCGTCAAGGACCTGGAACGGGACCTGACCTACCGCGAGCTCGGCGACGATGCCGCCCGGGTGGCCGCCGGCCTCGGTCTCCGCGGCGTGAAGGAGGGCGATCGGGTCGCCCTCCACCTCCCGAACTCCGTGGACTTCGTCGTCGCCGCTCTGGCCTGCCTGTGGATCGGAGCCATCTTCGTCCCGCTGGCGGTGACCGATCCCGACGCCAGGCTGGAGACCATCCTCGGTGACTGCGCACCGGCGATCGTCATCACCTCGGACGACCGGGCCGATGGAGGGGGCGGGGCGCCCGTCTCCGGCCGGGACCGGCCGGCCGGCATCTCGGAGCTGCGCGCACCGGTGGGAGACCTGCCGGCGCCCGACCGCGTCTCGACTCGTATCGCCTATGCCATCTACACATCCGGCACGACCGGCACCCCGAAAGGGGTGCTCATCGGCAATCGTGCCTTCGCCGCGGCCGTCGCCGCATCGGCGCGGGCGTTGGGTCTCGGCGCCGGCACCCGCACGCTGTGCGTGTCGCCGTTCCACTTCGACGGGTCGTTCGGCACGCTCTTCCCCACCCTGTTCTCCGGTGGGGCGATCGTCATCCGGCCGCGGGAGGCCTTGCTGTTCCCCCGGACCTTCTTCAACACCGTCAGGAACGAGGCCATCACCTATACCGGGTTCTCGCCCAGCTACCTGCGTCTGCTCCTCTCCAGCCCCCAGGTGGACCAGCTGGCCGGGTCGGCCCTCGAGGTGGTGGCGCTGGGGGGCGAGGCGTGCTCGGCGAGCGACGTCCAGGCGCTGTGGGATGCGGCACCCGGGGTCGAGGTAGTCAACCGGTACGGTCCCACCGAGACCACGATCGCGGTGACCCACGCCAACGTCACGCCGGAGTCGATCGCCGGCGGGACCGTGTCCATGGGACAGCCCCATCCCGGCGTGTCGTTCCATCTGGTCGACGAGGAGGGGCGCCTCGTCGAGTCCGCCGGCCGTGTCGGGGAGCTGTACATCGGTGGGAACCAGCTGATGGAGGGCTACTGGGGAGCGCCGGAACTGACCCGGGACGTCTTGCGAAGCGACGTGGTCCCCGGCGTGACCGTCTACCGGACCGGCGATCTCGTGTACCGGACGGAGCGCGGTGACTACGTGTACGTGGACCGTGCCGACCGGGTCATCAAGCGACTCGGCATCCGGATCTCGCTCGTCGAGGTCGGTGATGCCATGCGCGCCCTGCCGGGCGTCTCCGCCGCCGCCTGCGTGGCCTACGACGACCATGGTCAGACCGGCATCGCCGCGTTCGTCGTCACCGACGGTCAGATCTCGGCGCTCGATCTCCGGCGCGCGGCAGGTGACCGGCTCCCCGAGTCGATGCTGCCCGACCGCGTCGAGGTGGTCGAGAGCCTGCCGCTCACCCAATCGAGCAAGCTCGATGAACGCCGGCTTCTGGCCCAGGCCGGTCTCGGTGAGGTGGCTGCCGGGGCGGCCCCGGGCTGACCGGTTCGGCGGCGCCGGGAGGCCCGAGGCCGGGGCCGGGGCTACGCGTTGGCCATGACCCACCGCGGTCGCGACCAGAGTTGCCAGTACTCGACCACCTCATATCCCAGGTCCAGGTAGAGCTTCTGGCCGGCCACCGACGACTGCAGCAACGAGCCGGAGACGCCCTCGCCGAACTTCCGGCCCAGGACGGTACCGAGGAGGCGGTGTCCGTAGCCGAGCCCCTGACACTGATGCCGGGTGGCCATCGACCACACCACGAAGAGGCCGTCCTCCACGACGCCGGTGAAGCACGAGGCCAGGGTGGGCCCGTCGAACAGTCCCCAGGCCCCCATGTCGTCCCGCTCGACGACCCGGTCGGGGACGGCGGCCAGCGCGGAGGCGTCATCGAGCCCGTAGGTGTCGACCAGGAGCTCACGAGCCGAGGAGAGATCCTGGCCGGAGAGGCCCCGGACACCGGGCCCGCTGACGCCCGGGTCGTTCCGATCCGTCAACGCCATCAAGGGCAGGGCGCCGACGACGACCCAGCCGACCTCGGTCAACTGCTGGGCGGAGGCCAATCCTGCGCCGGCCAACATGATGATGGCCGGCCGGCCGAGATCGAGCACCGATTGCAGGCAGTGGTCGATGAGCACGGCCGGGTCCGGCGACTGGCAGAAGGCCACGTTGTAGTTGACGTTCATCTGCCCGCTGCAGGCGATCCACCATTCGTCGGCCACCTGGTGGTGCTCGGGTGCCGCCCACAGTCGACCGGCGGCGCCCAAGGTTCGTCGCAGGTCCGGTTGGCTCCGCCCCATGATTCCGGAATCATAGCCATCCCGATCCGACGGCATCCCGACCCACACCGAAGGCCGGGAGCCGAGGAGGCAGGCCGTTCCCCGGCCCCGTCTCGGTAGGGTGAGGTCCGTGACCGACGCCGAGCCATCGACCGCCGCGCCCATCACCGGGTTGTCGCATGCACAGTTGCTGGTGTCCGACGTGGGCGCCAGTGCCGAATGGTATGCCGCCGCCCTCGGGCTCGAACCCTACGCCGAGGATGCCGATATCGGCTTCGTCGCCCTGCGCCATCGGGGAGCGAGGGTGGTGTTCGTCCTCACGCCGAGGCCGGCCACCGGGGAACCCGGGGCCGACGGTGGGGTCCTCGACCATCTGGCCTTCGCCGTGCCCGACGGAGACGCTCTCCGGACCTGGGCCGATCATCTCACTGCGATCGGGATCGCCCACCCCGGAGTGGTGCTGGAGAACGGGAATCCCTCGCTGCAACTGCGCGATCCTGACGGCACCGCCATCGAGCTGGTGGCGCCGGGCTCCCGACCTGCGGCTCCGGCCGGGTAGGCCTCTGTATACTTCGCGCCGATATGTCCAACATGGATCGGGTCCGGCACCGCGGACACCATCGTGCCCACTGACAGCCTGTTCCTCAACGCTCCCGTCCACCGCAGGGTGGCCCCGGGCGAGGCGATCTACACGGAAGGGGATGCCGGGTCGCACATGTTCGGGATCGTGTCGGGCGAGGTCACCCTGTACAAGGGAAAGGTGCCAGTGGCCACGCTCGGGCCCAATGACGTGTTCGGCGAACGCGCCCTGATCGATCACCTCCCTCGCAACCTCACTGCCGTGGCGACGGCCGAGACGACACTGGCGGAGATCGACCGGAGCCTCTTCCTCTTCCTCGTGCACGAATCCTCGACGTTCGCACTCGGCATCATGGGCGCGCTGGCCGGCAGATTGCGGGACTACGACGAGATCATCGGATCCACGGCATCAGATGCGAACGGCCGGACCGGACCGCACCCGGCGTAGCCGGATGGGCAACGACTGACCCGAAGCCCGTACCGACAGAAGGGCCGAGCCACCGGCGGCCCGCAGGTTACCCTTGCGGGGTGAGTGGTGTGGCCACGCCCGAGCAGCTGAGGTCCTGGAACGAAGACGGGTGGTGCGTGCTGGAGCGGGCGGTTCCCCCCGACCGGTTGGCGCCTGCGCAGGTGGCGCTGTCCAAGCTGTTCCCGAGCGCCGAGGAGATGTCGTTCCCGGGCCCCGACGGCGAGCACGAGAGGTGGCGGACCTGGGACGCCGCCTGGCCGGAGTTCCCGTTCCGGAGCCGGTCGCTCAACGGCCTGGTGGTGAGCGACGTCATGATCGATCTGGCCGAAGAGCTGCTGGGCACGGACGACGTGAGGCTGTACCTGGCCATCGTCTCCGCCAAGTACGCGGGACAGCCGTCGGGCTACAACCAGCTGCTTCACACCGACTTTCCCAACCACACCCTCACGGTGCCGAGGCCGGAGGCCGGGTACCACCAGATGGAGACCTTCGTGTACCTGAACGATGTCGGTCCCGAAAACGGGGCCACCCACTTCGTGTCCCGCCGGCGAACCCTCTCGATCCCCGTGGAGCGGCACACGCTGAGCTTCGAAGAGTTCCCCTCGCTCTACGACGATCCCGCCGATGCCTCGGCTCCCGCAGGGTCGATCATCGCCTACCGACCCGATGTGTACCACCGGTCGAGCGATTTCACCGACCCCACCCAGGCCCGTTTCATGCTCCATGTGGCCTTCAGGCCGGCTGCCGCGGAGTGGGGCGGCTATCAGGCGTGGCCGTTCCGCGGGTTCTCGCCGGAATGGCACAACTTCGTGCAGGGAGCCACTCCCCGGCAGTTGGAGGTGCTCGGATTTCCGGCGCCCGGCCACACCTTCTGGACCGACGAGACCCTGGCCGGGGTGGCCGGGCGTTATCCCGACTTGGATCTGACGCCGTGGAGGGCCATGCACACCGGCGGGGCCGAGGGAGTGGGGAACTAACGCGGGGCCACGCCGGGCTTGGTGCCGCCACCGCCCGGGTCGGCTTGGCGCTCGATCTCCTTGAGGTCGAAGTAGTCGCGCCACCGGGTGACCAGTCCGTCGCTGTTCACCTCGACGACCGTGCAACCGTGGATTTCGATGGGAATGGTGGCGCCGAGGGTTCCCCGCCCGATCCACTCGAAGGCACCACCGTCATCGTCCCCGTGCACCCAGAGGATCTCCTGCCGCCAGTCCGGAAACGATGCCTGGGTCATCTCCTCGATGGCGGCGATGTCGGTGGTGGGGGAGTTGACGGGGTCGCTGAAGAGCGCACCCGGGGCGAAGAAGGAGGGGAAATCCCCCTCGGGGCCCAATGCCTTCTCGAGCGCTCCGGCCCATGCCGACCAGTCCATCCCCTCACCGTACTGCTTCTCCCACCGTGAGGCCGAAGGGACATGCGCCGGTCCGCCCGGCGCCCGGGTCAGCCTTCCTCGCGCCCGAGACTGCCGACGTGGGCCGACATCCCACCGTCGATGGCAATCATCTGCCCGGTGATGTACCGGGAGTCCTCAGAGGCCAAAAAGACGACGAGATGCGCGATGTCATCGGGCTGGCCCAGGTAGGGCGTGAGCGTGGTTCGACCGAGGCCTTCCAGCACACCCTCGGGAAGGTGGGCGCGTACGGCGTCGGTGATGATCAACCCCGGGACGATCGTGTTGGCTCGCACACCCTGCTTGCCGTGGCCGGTGGCAACGTACATGGTCAGGGTATTGACACCTGCTTTCGACACCCCGTACGAGGTGCGTGTCCTGTCACCTTTGAGCGATGCCCCTGAGGACATGTTGATGATGGATCCGCCACCGGTCCGCACCATCTCGGGTATCGCGTGCTTGCAGGTGAGCATCTGGCTGCGCAGGTTCACCGCCATGGTCCGCTCCCAGACCTCCACTGACAGGTCGACCACGTCGGTATCTCGGGACAGGAACTCGGAATCGGTCAGCGCCGCATTGTTGTGGAGTACGTCGAGGCGGCCGAACCGGGACACGGTGGACCTCACCGCCGAGGTGATCTCCACCTCCTGGGAGAGATCGACCCGCTCCGACATTGCTTCTGCTCCCGTGGCCCGGATGCGTTCGGCGATGCCGGCGGCACCGTCACCATCGATGTCGAAGATGGCCACGGAGGCGCCTTCCCCGGCCAGTGCTCTGGCCGATGCCGCCCCGATGCCGCCGGCACCGCCCGTCACGATGGCCACCTTCCCGTCCAGACGTCCCACCGTCACGGCCCCGGACGCGGAGCCGGCTCAAGAGCCATGGCCGTCATCGGCTCCACGGGGAACCGCCGATCGGAACGGGACGGGGAAGCTGAAGCGGCGGGCACCGGTCGGGCATGGTCACAAGCTACCTGCCCTCTCTGTGCGTAGGCGGCGTCGACGACCGCTCCGTCGTAACGGGTCGCCGGGAGGGTGCCGGCCGGGTGCGACCCGGTCCGCCGATGGTGGCCGTTCGGCGGCATCGGAGCAGCCCGCCGAGGATCGACGCGTCGGTAGAATGTCGCCAGCGAGAGGGAGTGGCCATGATCGAGACGGAAGGGCTCACCCACGGACAGCTGATCGTTCGTGACGTCCGGCGATCCCTCGCCTTCTATGAAGCCGTGTTCGGTATGGAGGTCCGATTCTGGGAGGGACGGCGCATGGTGTTCATCGGCACGCCCGGTCGGCGTGACACGATCACCTTGCATCAGAGCGAGGACATCGGGCGCGCCGGCATGGCCGGAGGTGTCGACCACATCGGCTTCCGCCTCGTCGACCGGTCCCGGCTCGACGAGGCGATCGCCGCCGTGACCAGCGCGGGTGGCCAGGTCGTCGAGTGCGGCGAGCACGGCCCCGGTCACCGGTTCGCGTACGTCACCGACCCGGACGGTTACGTGATCGAACTCTGACGGTTTACTTGACGGCCTCGATGTCCTCGGGATCGGGAACGACGGCACCCTCCGAATCGAGGATCGGGGCGAGAAGATTGAGATCGGGATTGTCAAGATCGGGGCTGTTGGGGTCGTAGCCCTTCTCGGCGCAGAACCGGAGCAGCCGGCGCTCCTGTGCCAGACGCAGCGTATGGCCCGTCACCTCATTGGAATCTGCCATCGTCATTTCCTCTCCCGGGGGGTGTCGGGCCCACGCTACCCAGTCCGCATCGATGGTTGTCGTCACCCGGCGCCGCCGGACCGCGGCCCACGTAGGCTGTGAGCGTGGTCAGGAGGCGCTACCTGCTCGACAACCAACAAGCAGAAGCCGGCGAGCGTTTCGACGCCCTGTCGGAGCTGTTCAATCCTTCGACCTTCCGGCATATGGAGGCACTGGGCCTCTCCCCGGGCTGGCGGGCGTGGGAGGTCGGGGCCGGTGGTCCGAGTGTGCCCACCTGGATTGCCGCGCAGAGCGGCGGTTACGTGTTGGCCACCGACATCGACACCTCATGGCTCGAGACCGAGAACCCCCCCTACGAGGTCCGACGACACGACGTCGGAACCGAACCCGCCCCGGACGGCCTGTTCGACCTTGTCCATGCCCGCCTGGTCCTCGTCCACGTGCCCGAGCGGGCCGAGGCTCTGTCCACCATGATCGCTGCCCTCCGGCCCGGCGGTTGGCTGCTGGTGGAGGAAGCCGACCCTGTCCTCCAACCCCTGGTGTGCCCCGACGAGTACGGAGAAGCACAGCAGCTGGCCAACAGGTTGAAGACGTCATTTCGGTCCCTGATGGCCGAACGGGGGGCGGATCTGTCGTTCGGAAGAACACTGCCGAGGCTGCTGCGAGAGGCCGGGCTGGTCGACGTCGAGTCCGACGCTTCTTTCCCCATGGGTGGTCCGGCCTGCAACGAGCTCGAGCGTGCAACGGTGGAACAGATCCGTGAGCTCCTGGTCTCCGCGGGCTTGGCCACAGACGACGAGATCAGTCGGCACCTCGTCAATGTGGCCTCCGGTCGACTCGATCTTGCCACCTCGCCGATGGTGTCGGCTTGGGCGCGCAGGCCGGAGTGACCGGCAGGCCGAGCCGAGACGCGGCCGCAAGCCAGTGTCGGGCGACCCAATTCTGGTTGCGACTGCAACTACGATGACTCCGTCGAGACCTGAGATGGGCAAGGACGTGTAACGCCTCCCCGGGCCGAAGGGACCGTCGCATGGGCCGTGTTGCGGCTCGGGACGGAGGAGTCATCGGGTGCTAGAGCTCATCGCCATCGGCTTCGTGGCCGGGGTCGTTGCCGGTATCTCGCCGTGCATCCTCCCCGTGCTGCCCGTCATTCTGGCCGTCGGGGTCACAGCACCAGACGACGGCGGAGACGAAGCCGGGTCACCGGATCCTGTCACTGCCGCCGGGGTCCACCCGACCGCGTCGTCGGAGATGGCCGATGGCGGTCTGTCGACAGTGGTGGCGCCGGCCCACCTCGGCCCGGCCGCGGGCCCGCCGTCACGCGGGACGAGGTGGCGGGCCCAGCTCCGCCCGGTCTCCCTGGTGGGGGGGCTGGTCATCAGCTTCAGCCTGCTGATCCTCATCGGCTCGGAGATACTGTCGGCCCTCGGGCTCCCCCAGGGGTTCTGGCGCGATGCCGGCATCGTCCTGCTGGTCGTGGTCGGCATCGGCTTTCTGTTCCCACCGCTGTCGTCACTGCTCGAACGACCGTTCGCCCGCATGACCACCCACCACCAGCCGGACGGGTCGGCCGGTGGCTTCATCGTCGGCCTGGCCCTGGGCTTGTTGTTCGTGCCGTGCGCGGGGCCGATCCTGGCCGCCATCACGGTGGCCGGTGCCACCGACAAGGTCGGGTGGACGGCAGTGTTCCTGACCGTCGCCTTCGCCCTCGGGGCGGCCCTGCCCCTGCTGGTGGTGGCCGTTGCCGGGAGCCAGCTGACCCAGCGGACCAAGGCGCTTCGCCGTCACGCCCGTCGGGTCCGCCAGATCAGCGGAGTGGTGATCCTCGTCATGGCGCTGGCCATCGGGCTGAACACGTTCTCCGGTCTCCAACGTGACGTGCCCGGCTACACGAGTGCCCTCCAGAACAAGATCGAGGGCGGGACCACCGTCCGCACGGAGCTCGGTGCCCTCAGCGGAAACGCGACCAGGGGCAATGCAAGCCTGGCCAAGTGCAACCCCGCGGCCACGACCCTCCTCGACTGCGGAACGGCACCGGACTTCGCAGGGATCACTGCGTGGCTGAACACACCGGGCGGGAGGCCGCTGACCCTGGCCCAACTCCGGGGCAAGGTGGTCCTGGTCGATTTCTGGACCTATTCGTGCATCAACTGCCAGCGCAGCCTCCCTCATATCGAGGCCTGGTATCACGACTATGCCAAGGACGGCTTGGTGGTGGTCGGCGTCCACACCCCCGAGTTCTCCTTCGAGCACGTGGTGTCCAACGTGCGGAGCGAGTCGGGGTCGTTGG
>JBEKIU010000043.1:0-23787 GCA_050011635.1 Acidimicrobiales bacterium | reverse complement strand
AGGCCGCCGGCACGGCCCGCATGGATGATAGGCGGGGTGTCCCTGGGCAGGCGACTGCCGGCGCCGTTCGCCGTCACCACCAGCTCAGAGACGGGCCAGAGTGGCGCCCCTCGGCCCCGGAGCCAGGGTGACCGGTTGGCCGACCAGGTCCACGTCGTCGTCGGATGCCTCCTCGAGCCGGGCGTAGCACCGTGATCCGTCGGGGAGGTCGCAGATGAGCGCTGTCCACTGGGGTCCCTCGCGTGAGTACACGGTGGAGTAGGTGACCACCCGTGCCCGGCCGACCGCGCCCGTGGTGACCGGGACCGTGGGTGGGTCTGGGGCGGGAGCCGGCGCGGCGGGAGCGAAGGGCCCGGGCGTGGTCGACAACACGATGGCGCTGTGGCTGGTCATGTGCATGCCGATCCCACTGATCAGGCCCAGTGCGCCCGGATCGCGGCGGAGGGTCTCGGCCATGGCTGCCAACGCGTGAGTGTCGTAATTGCTGCCCGGCCCGCCGTGATAGGGAAGGCCACCGGTGACGGTGAGGCCACGGTCGTCCCCGATGCCGATGCCGAGGGCGTCACGGGCGAACGAAAGGGAGCTGGCAAAGCAGGAGTAGAGGTCGAGGTGGCCCACGTCGTCGATGGAGGCCGGCCCGAGGGCTGCGGCCATGGCCGCCTCCATGGCCGGCGACCGCCACGGCTCCGGCCTCGCCGCCATGGTGGAGGGCTCCTCGGACCCGCCGGTGCCGCGGAGGTAGACACGTTTGTCGGGGGCCACGCCCAGCGCATCGGCTCGCTCCGAGGTAGCCACCAGCACCGCGGCCGCCATGTCGACGTCCATGATGGCCGTCATGAGCTTGGTGTAGGGCGTGGCCACCATCCGGTTCGACGGCGAGGGAGTCGTGATCTCCGTCGCGTCCCGGACCGTCGGGAACCAGGCGTGCTCCGGCTGGGAGGCGGCCACCTCGGTCATGGGGGCGAGGAGACGGCCGAGATGGTCGTGGTGGTCGGCCGGAGAGCGCCCCAGATGGGCGCGGCGGGCCGTATCCAGCAGCGCGAAGGTCAGATAGGCCTGGTAGATGCCGTTGGCAGCTTCCTGCCGGTCGACGGTCAGCGGGAAGGGGCGGGCCCCGGCCGGTGGGGATGACCACGGCGGATCGGGCAGGTGACGTCGGGTGGCCAGGGCTTCGCCCCCCACCACGAGGGCCAGGTCGAGCTCGCCGCGGGCCATGGCCTCGGCCGCTTCGGACACCAGGCGGACCGGTACCGAGCCCCCGAGCCCCGAGTAGGAGCGCAGCCCCGGATCGGCGCCCAGCCGTTCGGCCAGCCTGGTGCAGGGATCGTCGTACTCCCACGACTGGCAGAAGACGACCTGGAGGCTCTGCAATCCGGTGAGCACATCCGGACACCCTGCGTCTGCCGCGGCCGAACGGGCCACCGTCTCCCACATGGACAGGGGCTCCGGCGCCGGCTCCTGGCGCCAGGTGTGACGGGCCACGCCGATGAGGCAGGGTGCGTGTGGGTCGGGGGGCACCTCAGGAAGTGCGGGCCTGGCCGGGCAGTTTGACCGCCCGGTCGGCGATGATGTTCTTCTGCACCTCGGTCGAGCCCCCACCGATGGTGCTGTAGCGCTGGAAGGAGTAGAGACGGGTCCATTTGCCCCGGTCGATGGCGTCGGGGCCACCCCGGGCCAGCACGCCGGCCGGTCCGAGGAGGTCAACAGACAGTGCCGCCAGTGTCTGGGCCAGCGCCGACCACTGCAGCTTGGCGAAGGGAACCTCGGGCCAGTTCTTTTCGCCCTTGATGATCTTGCTCAAGGCCCTGAGGGACAACAGGCGGGCCAGCTCGATGTCGGTCCAGGCCCGGGCCAGACGGTCTCGCAGAGAGGGGTCCTCCAGGGCTCCGGGGTTGACCGAGCGGGCCGCGGTGACCATGGCATGGAGGTCGGCGGCCAGGATGGAGATCTGTCCGGCGATGCCTACCCGCTCGTGCCCGAGGGTGCCCATGGCCACCATCCACCCTTCCCCCTCGCCCCCCAGGCGGCTTTCCAGGGGGATCACTGCGTCGTTGAAGAAGACCTCGTTGAACATCTCCTCGCCGGCCATGTCGCGGATGGGCCGAGCTTCGATCCCCGGGGTGTGCATGTCGACGATGAAGGCAGTGATCCCCTCGTGCTTGGCGCCGCGCTCGATGGCGGTGGGGTCGGTCCGCAACAAGAAGAGACCCCATCTGGCCAGGTGGGCGGTCGAGATCCAGATCTTCTGGCCGTTGACCACGTAGGCGTCCCCGTCCCAGATGGCGGCGGTCCTGAGGTTGGCCAGGTCGTTGCCGGCGTCGGGCTCGGAGAACCCCTGACACCAGTGGTCGGTGGCGTCGAGGATCGAGGGCAGCCAGCGGGCCTTCTGCTCGTCGGTGCCCCAGGCGATGATCATGGGGCCGATCTGCCAGAGCCCGTTTGGGTTGAACAGGCCCGGTGTGCGGTACTCGGCCATGACCTCGGAGTAGATGATGCGCTGCATGGCCGTGGCGTTCCGGCCTCCGTACTCCACGGGCCAGCCCACGGCCGCCCACCGGCCTCCGTTGAGGAGCCGTTGCCACGCCGCCCGGCGATGCTGGGATTTCTCGCCCGAAAGCGAGGAGTCGTCGGCCAGCTCCTCGCTGGCCAGGAACGGGGGGAGATACTCGTCGAGCCACGCCCGCAATTCGTCGCGGAACGCTTCATCTTCGGGGGCCAGGGCGAAGTCCACGGGTCAGGAGGCTAGTCGCGGTGACGTCTACACTGCTGACGCCGGCGTCAGACATCTACACTGGCGCCAACTTCGACGAGGCCGCTCCGGGGGTGGACTGTGGATTTCACGTTCGATGCCGAACAACTCGCCTTGCAGGACGTCGCCCGCCGAGCCATGGGCGAGGTCGGGGGCGACGTCCTGCGCCAACTGGCCGACGATCCCGACGGGGTGACCCCCGAGCTCTGGGCCCGCCTGGTCTCTCTCGGCTGGACCGGGATGCTGGTGCCGGGGGAGGGGGCCGGCCTGCTGGAGATGTGCATCGTCCTCGAGCAGATGGGTCGTGTTCCGTTGCCCGGTCCGTTCTTCTCGTCGTCGGTCATGGCCACGCTGGCGGCACGCGCCCTCGGCGCCGACAAGCTGATCGAAGGCCTGGCCTCGGGTGCCCAGCGTGGGACCGTCGCTCTTCAGGAGCAGGGGCACGGCCACCCGCTGGGCACGGTCCGGGCCCGGGCCCGACGCAAGGGATTGGGCTGGGTGGTGACCGGTCACAAGCCGGTCGTTGTCGACGGCCACACGGCCGATTGGGTCATCGTGGTGGCGTTGGCTGAGGAGGGGATCCGGTCGTTCCTGCTGCCCTCGCCCAAAGCCGAGGCCGTGCCCGGGCTCGATCCCACCCGCAAGCTGTCGCGTCTGGTCCTCGACGAGGAGCCGGTCGAGCCGCTCGGGCCCCTCGGCGACCAGACCGCCGTGTGGCGGCGCATCCTCGACGAGGTCGCCGTGGCGCTGGCCGCTGAACTGGTGGGGGTAGCCGACCGGGCGCTGGCGGAGGCCGTGGAGTACGCCAAGGTCAGAGTGGTCTTCGACCGGCCCATCGCGTCATTCCAGGTGGTGAAGCACAGGATCGTCGACATGTACCACGCATTGGAGATGGCGAGGGCCGGCATGCACTTCGCCGCCTGGGCCGCGGACACCGACGCGCCCGAGCGTTCACGAGCGGCCACCATGGCCGCGGCCTACGCCGCCGAGGCCGCGGTGCGGGTGACCGGCGACGACATCCAACTGCACGGGGGCGTGGGCTTCACCTGGGCGAACGACGCCCACTTCCTGTTCAAACGGGCCAAGCAGAACGAGGCGCTGATGGGCGGCACGAGCCACCAGTGGCACGCGCTGGCCGGCATGCTCGTCGAACCGGCTTGAGAATTGGAGTTCCACCTCTTCCTGCCCCAGATGCGCCTGGCCCCCGACGCGCTGAAGGCACGGGCCGTGGCCGCCGAGGCGTCCGGATTCGACGGGCTGGCCCTGATGGACCACCTGGCTCCGCCGGGGGCGCTCGAACAGCCGATGTACGAAGCCTTCACCCTGGCCACCTGGCTGGCCGCGGCCACTGACCGGCTCCGGCTTGGCCACCTTGTCCTGTGCGACCCGTTCCGCCATCCCGCGGTGCTGGCCCGTCAGGCCGTGACCCTCGACCATCTCTCGGGCGGACGCTTCGAGCTCGGGATCGGTTCCGGCTCGACGCCGGCCGAGTTGGCCACCTTCGGGTTCCCCGCCGCCCCTGCCGCCCAGCGCCTCGAGCGGCTGCACGAGACGTTGGAGCTGCTGACCAAGTTCTGGACCGGCGAGGTCGTCGACCACCGGGGTTCGTTCTTCTCGGTCGAGGGAGCCCGCCAACTGCCGGCGCCGCTCGGGCGGATCCCGGTGGTGGTGGGGGGCACCGGGGCGGCGACCATGGAGCTGGTAGCCCGGTACGCCGACTGGTGGAACGTGCCCATGCACCAGCTGGACCGGATGGCTTCGACGCGCCGGGGCGCCGGCGCCGCCCGGGTCTCCGTGCAGCTGCTGGTCACCCTGGTCACCGACGAAGGCAAGCGGGAAGAGGTGGTCGGGCAGGCCGGCCGCCGGTTCGGGCGAATGGGCGAAGGGGGTCACCTGGTCGGCAGTGCCGCCGAGCTCATACCGCGGGTGGAGGCTCTGCGGGCAGACGGCGTGGAGCGGATCTATGCCTGGTTCACCGACTTCGCCCCGCCCGAGACGCTGTCGGTTTTCGGCCGGGAGGTCATCGCCGCCTGCCGGTGACGGCCGTCACTCCCGGTCGATGAGCCGCTTGGCCTTGTAGCCGGAGCGGGGGAGGGTGTCCCTCGGCAACGGCTCCACCGCGGCCTGGACACCGAGGGCCTCTTTGATGGCCAGCGCCAACCTGTCGGCCACCTGGCCCCGGGCGTCGGGATCCTCGGTGGCGACCTCCACCCGTACCTCCAGCGGAGCGGGCCCGTCGTCCGGGCGAACGACCTGGTACTCGAGCGAGGGTTGGGCCACCAGCTTCTCGCTGCGCAGTGCGGCCTCCACCTCGGACAACTGGAACCGGGTGCCCTGACAGCTGAGGAGGTCGGCGAACCGGCCTCCCCACAGCCCGCGGATGGAGGTCTCACCACACGGGCACGGCCCGCGCAGGATGGCGCACGCCTCCTCGAGGTCGTAGCGGAGCAGGCCGTTGTCGCGGTCGAGGGTGGTGACCGTGAGGTTCCCCCACTCACCGTCGGGGACCTCCCGGCCGGTGGCAGGGTCGACCGCCTGCACCACGGCCCAGTCCTCGTGGATGTGGGCTCCGGGCGACTGGCCGCAGGGCCCACCGACGTAGGCGTAGCACTCTGCGCCGGCCGTCATGAGCGGCATCCCGCCGCGTCCGAGCCCGAAACCGGGGGGCGCTCGCAGTCCGGTGAGCCCGGCGTCCTCGAGCGGGATGCCGAGTTTGGTCGCCACTTCGATGAACCGCCCGGTGGCGAAGCCCATGAAGGGAACGTCGGGGGTGACCCGGGTCCAGAAACGAACCGCCTGCTCGGCAAGCTCGTCGGTGTCGGGGGGAGGGACCCACAAGGAGAGGAGCCCGAGATACTCGTAGGTCCCCTGCAGCATGACCCCGCCGCCGTAGAGATAGGCCGGATGGGCATGGGTCACGATGGTGCCCGGACGGTAGCCCATCCGCCACCAGTTGCGGGCGCCGGACTCGTACTCGATCCACAGGTCCCGCCTCGTCCACACGGTGATGGTGGGCTGGCCGGTGGTGCCGGTCGACGTGCCGAGCCGCACCGCCCGGTGCGGATCGGTGAAGCGGTACTCGCCCCACGGCGGTGCCGCCGCCTCCGAGTCGCGCAGGTCCTGCTTGACGGTGAGGGGGACGCCGACGAGATCGTCGACAGTGGAGATGTCCGCGGGGTCCGACACCCCGGCGCTGCGGAGCTTGTCCCGGAAGAGCGGGACGGGTCCGGTGAAGATGCGATCGATCATCCGACCGAGCCGCTCGTTCTGCAGCTCCCTGCGCTGCTCGGCCCCCATGGCCTGCTTGGCAGGGTCCCAAAGGAACTGGTCGTCGGGACGGGGGACCGGCCCAAGCGTCTCGGCGGCGAACGGGGGTGTGGAGACGTCCGGCGTTGCGCGCCCTTGCGTCGATGTCCCGGCAGCGTCCCCCGTCATCCCGCCGATGGTAACCGGCCGTGATCCGGCTCGATGCCGCGGCCGGCCGGACATCCTTCTCAGTCGGTCAGGTGTTTCTCCAGCAGCGAGGCGAACTCGTCGGCCCGGCTGCGGAAGACGACCGAGGGGTCCTGGTCGTCGCTCAGCACGCCGGCGACGTGCTCGATGAAGAGCCCGATCAGCAGGCTGCGAAGCATCCTGGCCATGGCCGCCTCCTCCCCGGGGCAGGGGGGTGGATGGCATTCGGAGAGTGAGCGCTCGAGCGAGGCCTGGGCCGCGGTGAAGAGCTCGTTCCCGACGGCGAAGGCCGTGTCGTCGCCCCGCATGACCTCGCCGAGCATGAGCCGGACGAAGTCCTCCACCTCGAGCATCGATTGCAGGATGCCGTTCAAGAGGTCGGCCAACGTGGAGGCTGGATCCTGCGCCAGCGCCGTCTGTGACGTCGCGCCCAGGCCGTCGACGAACCCCCGTTCCTCGAGCACGGCCACCAGGAGGTCCCGCTTCGACGGGAAGTAGTGGTAGAGCGAGGCCACATTGAGGCCGGTGGCCGCGGCCAGGTTCCGCATGCTCGTCCCGTCGACACCTTGGGTCGCCATCAGGGACAGCGCCGTCTTGAGGATGTGCTGGCGCTGGGTCGATCCGTCGGGGCGGCGGTTGGGTCCGTGGTCAGGGGCTTGCACGACTCCATTGTGGACCCTGGGGCCCATCGGTGGACCGACCGTTCCGACAGCGGCCGCCCCGTCGTGCCAAACAAACGTTTGATATGATGAGTCCCGGTTGAAGCCCGAGGGGCTGACGAGGGAAGTGGACCATGACGACACAAGCCGGTGAAGGTTCCGATCAGGCCCTGGCGCCTGCACGGTTCGACCCGTTCGAGCTCCAGGACACGGTGTCGGGCAACATCCGCGACCCGTACCCGTTGATGGGCGAGCTCCGCCGACAGCGCCCTGTTCACGTCGGCCCCATCGACCTCGGCGACGGGGCCTCTGAGGCAGACCCGAACCGGCCCCCACCGGTCACCGTGTTCGGGTTCGATGAGGCGGTCCAGGTCCTCCGGGACAACGAGACCTACTCATCGACGGTGTACGAGGGGATCATGGGCGCAGTCATGGGCCGGACGATCCTCCAGATGGACGAGCCCGAGCACCGGTTGCACAGGGCTCTGGTCTCTCCCACCTTCCGCTCCAGGGTGCTCGAGCAGTGGGAGGGGGACTTGGTCCAGCGGGTCGTCAACGAGCTCATCGACGGCTTCGCCGGACGCGGTGAGGCAGACCTCGTCCAGGAAGTGACCTTCAACTTCCCCGTGCAGGTCATCGCCCAGATCCTCGGCCTGCCCCGTTCGGACTTCCCCACGTTCCAACGATGGGCGATCGAGATCACCAGCGTGGCTTCCAACTGGGAACGCGGGGTGGCGGCCTCTGCCGCGCTACGCGACTACTTCGCAGAGGTGCTGGCCGAACGCCGCCGGAAGCCGGCGCAGGATCTGATCAGCGACCTGCTGGTGGCCGAGGTCGACGGACGCAGGCTCGGCGACGAGGAGATCTACTCCTTCCTTCGGCTGCTCCTCCCGGCCGGGGTGGAGACCACCTATCGGGCGTCGGGAAACCTCCTCTATGGCCTCTTGACCAATCCCGATCAGCTCCGGGCGGTGATCGACGACCGGTCCTTGCTACCGGATGCGTTCGAGGAGACGATCCGTTGGGAGCCACCGGTCACCGTCATCCTGCGGCGAGCCACCCGCGACACCGAACTGGCCGGCGTTGCCATCGAGGAGGGGGCCGACGTCGCCTTGCTGCTCGGGTCGGCCAATCGCGACGAGCGCAAGTACGAGAACCCGGAGCTGTTCGACATCTTTCGAGATTCCCGCCAGAGCGTTGGCTTCGGCTTCGGCGTGCACGTCTGCCTCGGCATGCACCTGGCCCGTATGGAGACCAGGGTGGCGATGAACACCATCTTCGATCGTCTGCCCGACATACGGCTCGACGCCGCGCCCGATCAGGACCTCCATATAAAGGGGATGGCGTTCCGGTCGCCGATCGCCCTGCCGGTCGCCTTCACCCCGGCCTGAAACAGACCCGTCGGCGGGCCGGTTGTTAGGGTCATCCGATGCCAGCATGGTTGACCGACGACGAGTACCAGACCCTGACTGCCGCCTGCGAGCGGTTGATCCCGGCTCTTGACGGCACCGCACCCGGTGCCGCGGCGGCCGGCGTGCCCGACTACATCGACGGCCTACTCGGCGCCTTCGCCGTCGACCCCCCTCGTATCTGGGCCAGGGGGCCCACCTCGGGCCGGCATGGGGGATCGCCGGCTTTTGCCGAGTTCCATGAGCTGAGCGTGCTCGACGAACTGGCGTGGCGGACGCGCATCGAAGGATCGTCCGGTTTGCCCGAGCGCGAGTTCAATGGACCGGTCATCGGTCTCCAACAGCGTTACCGCGACGGTCTGGCCGCGCTGGGGCCCGACTTCGGCCGATTGAGCGGTGACAAGCAGGACGACCGTCTGCGGGATCATCCCGAGTTCACCGAGATGCTCTACGGGCACGCCTGCGAAGGCATGTACGGTGCCCCGGAGTACGGAGGTAATCGTGGAGGTGCCGGCTGGCGGGCCATCGACTTCGAGGGCGACGTCCAACCAAGGGGCTGGACGGACGCCGAGGTGTCCAACCCATGACCGTCGACGCCATCATCATCGGATCAGGCCCGGGCGGTGCCACCGTGGCCGACGTGCTGACGGCGGCCGGGTGGACGGTGGCCATCATCGAGAAGGGGAGGAACCACCTGCTCGACCCCCATGATCTGAGCCGTCCGTCGTTCGACTACTCGAACGACGAGATCAAGTTCCTCAGCCGTCACTTCCTCGGCCCTGACCCTCTCATCGAGCCGCGAACCTTCCGGACCCACGAGGGAGACGGTGACCACAGCCATGTGGGCGAGGTCAACTCGGTTCCGTCCACGGTCGGTGGAGGCGGCACCCACGCCGACGGGAAAGTGCCCCGTTTCATGCCCGACGACTTCCGGCTCCTTTCGGTGCTCGGGCCCCAGCCGGATGCCCAGGTGGCCGACTGGCCCATCGGCTACGACGAGCTCGAGCCGTACTACGCCAAGGTGGAGCGGGCCATCGGGGTGGCCGGCACGGAGGGCGTCAACCCCTTCGCCGCCCCCCGGTCGGGCCCGTTCCCGATGCCCTCGGGTGCGCCCATGTTCGGTGCCATCCTCTCCAGTGCTGCAGCCGAACGCCTCGGGTACCACCCCTACCCGGCCCCCACCGCGGCCAATTCGGTGGCCTACGACGGGAGGCCCGCCTGCAACAACTGTGGCTTCTGTGCCTACTTCGGGTGCCCGATCCACGCCAAGGGCGACCCGATCGCCATGCTGGTCCGAGCCATGGCCAGCGGCCGGGCCGAGCTGGTGACGGAGACCTTCGTGTCCCGCATCCGCACCGACGGCCACCGGGCGACCGGGGTGGATCTGGTGGGCCCTGACGGTGCCACCCGTACCATGGCTGCGGGCCACGTGGTCGTCGCCGGCGGTGCCATCGAGACACCGCGGTTGTTGCTCCTGTCGGGGCTCGACCACCCGCTGCTGGGCCGGTACCTGATGACCCACTTCCAGACCATCGTGGCCGGTTCGATGCCCTTCCGGACCTACGCCGAGCGGGGCCGGGCGGTCACCCATGTCCACGACGACATGATCGTGGGCGACGATGACACACGGAAGGCCGCAGCCGAGGCCGGCCTCCCATGGCTGCGCGGAGGCATGGTCGAGCACAGTGGGGCCGGCCTCCCGATCATGGAGGCCAAGCATGTCCCGTGGGGCACCCACCACCCGCGGCTCATGGCCGACTCGGCCATCCGGAAGCGGCTGTGGGCATTCATCATGCAGGGCGAGGACCTTCCCTACGCCGGCAACAGGGTCGATCTCGACCCGACGGTCCGTGACGCCCGTGGCTTCCCGGTGGCCCGGGTGACCTACCGCCCCGGCCGCCACGAGCTGGCCGCTTCTGCGCACTACGGCCCGAAGCTGCGCGCCATTCTGAAGGAGATGGGGTCCGAGTGGGCGGCCATCTCTACTTCGCCGGGGACGGGCAACGCATCGTCACCGGCGGCCATACCTGAGAGCCGGCACAACATGGGAACCGTCCGCATGGGGACCGATCCCGCCACGTCGGTGGTCGATCCGGCTGGTCGGTTACACCAGGCCGACAACGTGATCGTGGCCGACTCCTCGGTGTTCGTCACCTCGTCCGGCTACGGCCCGACCCTCACCCTTGCCGCGCTGGCCGCCCGGGCGGCCGATCTGATGACCTCATGATCGGCTCATCGGGTCATCTGGTCATCTGCTGATCCGACACCAGCACGCACCGAACCCGGTCGGCATGGTCTCGGTGGTCGGGTTTCGCGAATCGCCCGAATTATCGGTTGCAGGCGATAGTTGGACCGGTCGTTCTAACGGCTACAGCCGATAATTCGGGCAGATCAGAAATTGTTGCATCGCTTGTTCGGTTGCTCCACCCGGTCCGGATCCACAATCTGACGCCACGACCAACGAACCGGCCCCGCACCACACCGCCTCAGCCCGGACCTCGGGTCAGCAGCAGCGTGCCGGCGATGGGTCCGCCCCCGTTGCTGACCGCGGCCACCTCGGGGAGGACGTCCCCGCGCCGGAGCACCTGCCGTGCGCCGCCTTCGCCCCGGAGCTGGACACAGGCCTCATGGATGAGGCCGAAGCCGTGAAGGCGCCCCCCGGACAACTGCCCCCCAGCGGTGTTGAGCGGCAGGACGCCCGCCCGCCCGATGGCGGTGCCATCCTCCACGAAGGTGCCGCTTTCGCCCCGGCCGCAGAAACCGAGTGCCTCCAGCCACACCATGGCGAGGATGGAGAAACCGTCGTAGAGCTGGGCCACGTCGACGTCGGAGGGTCGGAGGTCGGTCCGTTCCCACATCGAGGCCGCGGCATCGCGGGCTGCCATCGTCGTCGTGTCGTCGAATTGGTCCCAGCTGGGTCGGCCCCTCAGCGCGGTGCCCACCGCGTTCACATGGCAGGCCGTGTGAGGGGTGTCCGGTGCGTAGTCGCGGTGGGAGACGACAAAGGCCGTCGACCCGTCGCAGGGGGCGTCGCAGTCGAAGAGGCAGAGCGGTGTCGAGATCATGCGTGCACTGAGGTAGGTGGCGAGGTCCATGGGATCGGAGTAGATGGCGGCGGGGTTGAGGGCGGCGTTGCGCCGGCCGTTGAGGGCGATCTGGCCCAGCTGCTCCCTGGTCAACGAGAACTCGTGCATGCGGCGTTGGGCGACCAGGGCGATCCAGTTGGCGGCGGAGACGGCCCCGAAAGGCAGCGACCACTGCAGGAAGCCCGAGAACCTCGGGACGCCGCCACCCCCGCCACCTCCGCTTCCACCGATGCCTTGACGGCCGCCGGTTCCCTGGGCGGTGGCCTCGGTCACCGTCCGGTAGACGAGGACGTGGCGGGCCAGGCCCGCCCCGACGGCCAGACATGCGGCGATGAGGGCCCGCATCTGGCCAGGTCCCTCGCCGCCACCGTCGTGCCAGTCGAGCCTGAGCCGCAACGCGTCCTGGACTTCGGGGCTGCTCGGCCCTGCGAAGCCGGCAGTGCCTGCACCCATTCCCGGGTAGGTGGCCAGCCCGTCGATGGCGTCGCGGGTCAGTCCGGCATCGTGGACGGCGGCCAAGCACGCCTCGACCGTCAGGTCCAGGTCGCTGCGGCCGAGGGGCCGGCCGATGGCCGACTGGCCGATGCCGGAGATCACCGCCCGGCGCTCGAGCGGCGGTTCGACCGTGCTCATGACGCCCGACCGGGTGATGGCCGGAACAGGGGGAGGTAGACGTCCTCGTGCTGTTCGAAGACAACCTCGACGGCCATGCCGTCGCGGACCTCGTCGGGCTCGACGTCGACCAGGTTGGTGGTCAATCGCACGTCGTCTTGTTCGTCGATGGCCACCAGGCCGATCAGGTAGGGCTCGCTGCCCGGGATCCACTCCTGCACGTTGCAGGTGTAGGCCACCAGGGTGGCCCGGCCGCTGACGGCTTCGGGCGAGATGTCACCGGAGAGGCAGAAGGGACACACGGGGCTGGGCGGGTGCACGTAGGAGCGGCAGTCCTGGCAGCGGAGGAAGCGCAGCCGGCCATCGGACCCACTGGTCCAGAAGAACCGGTTGTCCTGGTCGATCCTGGGCAGGAGGCGGATGGCGGGACCTCGGGCGGGCATCACGGCAGACTACGGCGTACGGAGCGCGCCTGCGGGGCCGAGCCTCACCGGCGGTCCAGAACTTCGGGGTTGACGATGTTGAGGGGCCGGGCGCCGGCCAGCAGCCGGCACAGGTCTTCGGCGATGGTGGTGGTGTGGTTGGACTCGGTGTCGTAGGTGGCACCGCCGATATGCGGGGCCAGCACCACCGAGTCGAAGGTGGTCAGCGGATGGTCGACGGCCAGTGACTCCCCTTCGAAGTGGTCCAGGCCGGCCGCCGTAACCTTCCCCGACCGGAGCGCGTCCACCAGGGCATCGGTGTCGTGCAACGCCGCCCGGGCCGTGTTGAGGAAGACCACACCGTCGCGCATGGAGGCAAACTGTTCGGCACCGATCATCCCCGTCGTCTCCGGGGTCACCGGCGCGTGCATCGAGATCACGTCCGCCCGGGCCAGGAGCTCCTCCAGGGTCACAGTGGGCTCGTCGGCGTAGGGGTCGTAGGCGATGACCTCGAGGCCGAGGCCGCGCAGTCGCCATCGCAAGGCACGCCCCACCGCACCCAGCCCGACGAGCCCGGCGGTCCGACCAGCCAGCTCCCACGCCCGGAACCGCTGGTAGGGGATCGTGCCGTCCTTGTAGATCTCACCGCGGCGCACGTCGCCATCCGCGGCCACCACCCCGCGGGTTGCCGCGAAGAGCAGGGCCACGGCCAGCTCGGCCACGGCGTCGGCATTTCGACCCGGGGCCCGCAGGACCGGAACCCCGGCCGCAGTGGCCGCGGCGACATCCACGTTGGTCGGGTCTCCGCGGCAGCTGCACACGGCCACCAGGTGCTGATCGAAGAGGGGCCCCGCGCATCGGTCGCTCTCCACGACCACGATCGAGGCGCCCTCGGCCGCTACCCGCTCCGCCAGTTGCTCGGCGTTGTAGATCCTGAGGGTGGGCTGGTCGAGCCACGAATCGATGGTCAGGTCGGCGAGCTCCCCGAGCAGGACGAGCCCCGGGCCCCGCACCGCGGCGGTCACCAGCGCTCTCGGTCGTTGTTCGGACATGCTGTTCGGCGCTCCTCGCTCGGATCTCCGGCCCCAGCCGGAACTCGGACCGGACGGGTCGCCGGTTCGGGTCCATAATGGCGTGTCATGACGCGAATGTCAGGTTTGTGAGCAGACCCCGGGGATCAGGCTGCACGGTCGGCGTTGACGTAGGTACCACGTCGGTGAAAGCGGTGGCCGTGGATGCCGACGGCACCGTGCTGGCAAGGACCAGGGTGCCCCACCGGGTGGGCACCCCGACCGCCGAGTTCCTCGAGCACGACGTGGCCCTGGCCTGGCGCCGGGGCCCACGTCGTGCCTTTGCCGCCGTGTCCGCCGACCTCGACGGACCGGCCGCCGGGGTTGTGGTCACCTCGATGGTTCCCTCGATCACCGCCGTCGACCGCCGGGGCCGGCCGCTGCTCCCTGGCCTCCTCTACGGCGACGGCAGGGCTCGGGACACCACGCCGGATGTGGCCGTGGGCGACCCGGGAGGGGAGTGGGGCCAGGGGAGACGCATGATGGGCTGGGCTGTGGGCCAACACCCGGGGGCGTTCGGGTACTGGAACTGCCAGGCGGTGGCCACCCACGCCCTCACCGGCGTCCCGGCCGTCGACGCGGCCACGGCCACCTCCTTCGGTGACCTGTACGTCCGGGGCCGATGGGACAAGGACGCCCTCGACAGGCTGGGGGTGGTCGAGGAGCAGCTCCCGGTGGTCGGTCAGACGGGGGCGTCGCTCGGTTCCCTGCCCGGGACCCCGACAGCCTTCGCCGGTGGCTCGATCGACGCGTTCTGCGAGCAGATCGTGGCCGGCGCCAACCAACCCGGAGACGTCCTGGCTATCTTCGGGGCGACCCTCATCGTGTGGGTCGTGACCGACCAGTGGAAGGACGTGCCCGGTCTCACCACCCTGCCCACGATGGTGCCAGGGCAGGTGATGATCGGTGGTCCGAGCAACGCCGGCGCCCTCTTCGCCGACTGGGTGGGCACGGTGGTGGGGTCCCCGGCGCGGCGCCGGGCGGGGGTACCGGCCGGGGCCGGGAACGGGGCCGGGGACGAACGGGCCGGCGACCCGGCGAGGGTGCCGGTGTGGCTCCCCTACCTGCGAGGGGAGCGGACACCCTTCCACGACCCCGAGCTCAGGGCCAGCGTGCACGATCTCGACATCTCCCAGGGCCCCGGCTCACTGGTGCGCGGCGCCTACGAGGCGAGCGGGTTCGTGATCCGGCGCATCCTGGAGCGGTCCGGGTTCGGGGGACGGAGGATCATCGCCACCGGTGGAGGGTCCCGGTCGGTTCCGTGGATGCAGGCGGTGGCCGATGCCACCGGTCTCCCGGTAGACACGGTGGCAGTGCCGGAGGGGGCTGCGCTCGGGGCCGCCTTCCTGGCCCGGATGGCTGCCGGTCTGGAGTCCTCGTTCGACGCAGCCGGCGGGTGGGCGCGCGCCGGGCGCAGGATCGAGCCGGACCCGGCGTGGGCCGAGGCCGCATCCATCCGCTACGGGCGGTTCGAGGCGCTAGGCCCGGAGGGCTGATCCAGGGCGGGGCGGACCCCCACCGGGGCTCGACCCGCGGGTCAGAATGCGGCCCGCCGGCCGTTGGGTTCGAAGGTGGCTTTCAGGACGCCGCTCTCGGCCGGTCTGGCCAGGGTCTTGAGCGCGTCCCACCAGTTCTCGAGCGGGTACCGGTGGGTGACCATCGAGGTCAGGTCGATCCGGCCGGTCCGCACCAGGTCGAGATAGTGCTGGATGGCATGTTGTCGGACACCTTCGAACTCCTCCATGGCGAAGGCGTTCGAGCCGACGATGGTCAGCTCCTTGAAGTACACGGGGGTCCACTCCCACCGTCCGGGGATGGCCACCCCGGTGTAGACGAGGCGTCCTCGTTCCGCCAGGACCCGCACCCCGACCTCGAAGGTCTCGGGCTTGGCCACCGTGTCATAGACCACATCGATGTGACCCGGTTGGGTCATGGGCAGGCCGTCGAAGGCCTGATGGAGCACACCCCCTGACCAGTCGGCCAGGGCCTCGACCAGGGCCATCCGGGGCTCGTGGGGGAAGACCGCGGAGGCGCCGAACTTCCGGGCCAGTTCCATCTGGGCCGGGAACCGTGCCACCACGGCCACCTCGACCTGCGGGTACAGGGATGTGAGGATGGCCACGCTGGCCAATCCGAGGGCGCCGGATCCGATGACCAACGCCTTCCCGCCGGGTGGTGGCGGATTGCGGACGATGGCGTGGAACGAGACCGAGAACGGGTCGGCCAGCACCGCGGCCTCGTCTGTCACGTCGTCGGGCACCGGGAAGAGCATGGAGGAGTGGGCGGCGAGCTGCTCGGCCCAGGCACCCGGAGCACCGGTGACCACACCGATGTGAACCCCGGGGCCGATGTCTCCCTTGGTGAAGGACCAGCACAGGTTGAGGTCCCCGGCCTGGCACGGTGGGCACAGGGGCGTGATGCCGCGGGGGGCACAGCTCAGCCACGGGTTGAGCACGACCCGCTGGCCGACTTCGACGTCCCGGGCCTCGGGCCCGAGCGCGACCACCTCGGCCACCACCTCGTGCCCGGGCACGTGGGGAAGGGAGGAGAAGGCGGCCATTGGGTTGTCGATGTCCCCATCGTCGAACTCGCCGAGGACCAGCTTGGTGTCCGACCCACACACGCCGGAGAGGATTGGTCTGGTCACGACCCAGTCCGGGTGGACCGGACGGGCGTCGTCCATCTCGTGCAGGCCGAACGGGAGCGCCGCCAGCCGGGCCTCGAGGTCGTCGGTGGGCACCGGCCGCTGCTCCCGTCGATCGGGACGCGCGCCGAACAGGAGGGCCCTCATGACCTCTTGTCGGCCATGGCTCGCATGCCGGCGACGAAGCCCTCGAAATCCTTGGTCTTCATCTCCACGACTGCCCGCATGTCCGGGAGGTAGTGCTCGAACAGGTGGCTGTCGACGCACTCGACGATGCCGGCGGCGACCTCCTCCGCCGGGACGAGCGGCCCGGTGTAGATGGGGGGATCGTTGTCGGGCTGGTCCCAGATTTCAGTGTCGATGCTTCCAGGCAGCACCAGGCGCACGGAGACGCCGGTTCCGACCAGGTCGGCAGCGAGTGCCTCGCTCCATCCGGCCAGTGCGAATTTCGAAGCGCTGTAGGCGGCCTCGGTGGCGATCCCCAACCGGCCCCCGAGGCTCGAGACATTGACGATGGTCCCCGAGCCGCGGGCGAGCAGCCGCGGGAGCAGGGCCAGGGTGATGGCCACCGGGGACAGGTAGTTGACGGTCATGACCCGCTCGACCTCGGCCATCGTCAAGCGTTCGACAGGGCGCCGCATGGGGATGCCCGCGTTGTTGATGATCACGTCGAGGGGGCCGAGCTCGTCCCAGATGCGCAGGCTGAGGGCGGCGGCCTCATCCGGATCGGACAGGTCGGCGGCCCACGATCGGGAGCGGGGTGCTCCGACCTGGCAGTCGGTCAGGACCTGCGCCAGCCGGTCGGGCCGCCGGGCTACCAGAGCAACGGTCGTCCCCTGGTCGGCGAGGAGCCGGGCGGTGGCCGCTCCGATTCCCGAGGAGGCTCCGGTGACGAGTGCAGTGCTCACCGAACCCGTCATGCCGGCCTTCCCGCCGGGGTGGGTCGGAGAGCATCGTCGGGTTCAGTCGGTGCGACGGCCATCGAGATCATCTGCCGAGGTTAGGCGTTCCCAGCCCGGCGGCGGTGGGCCCAGCCGCCAGTACGGCTCGGGCACGTTGGCCTCCAGGCGTTCGGACAACAGGTGGTCCCGCTCCAGCGGGGCCACCTGGCTGGCGTACTTCCAGATGGCCGTCCGTTTGGCCGACATGTCCGGTGCCACTGGCACGACAGCCGGCGTGGGCCACAGGCCGCTGCGGAAGAGCTTCGAGATCCGCCAGGCCAGGAGGCCGGGGAGATGCTTGTAGCCGGCGTCCTCGTAGCAGAACCAGCTCAGATCGCTGCCCTCCTCGACCATGGCCGCTCGGGCCTGCAGGCCGGCGTCATGGGTCAATACGTGATCGGGATTGGCCAGCCCCATGGGCAGGAACACCGCGCTGGCTCCGGTGGCGACAATGGCCTGGCGGAGGGGGGGAGCTACCTCGGCGGGTGTCGGGCGTTCGTCCGCGGGCAGGTACTGGTGGTCGGGGAAGTCGAGCCACACCGGCGTTGCCTGCATCGAGGCCATGGCCGCACGGTCCTCCTCTCGTCTCGCCTCCACCACGTCGTCGCCGGTCTTGAATCCGCCTGCTGCGTCCCAGGACGTCACGACCTCCGGATAGGACGGCGGGCGCCCGCCCAGCACGGTGATGACCGTGCTACCAGGGTGTGAGATGAGGAGGTGGGCTGCGCCCAGGGCGGCGTCGTCGAAGTGGGGTGACACCACCACGATCGAGGCCAACACGGAGGGATCGAGGAGGCCCCACAGCTCTTTGTCGTCCCGGGTCGCCATCATCGCAGGGTCGTCGTCATCGCAGGGTCGCCGTCCATTGGGGCAGCGTAACGGAGCGACCGGACCGTCATCCGAGGGCTCGTCGTCGGAAGCCGGCCATGCCGACGACCATGAGCACGACCAAGGATCCGATGGCGACCACAAAACAGATCCAGGTCTGGATGTGAGGGACGTTCGGCGCCATGAGGCCGCGTAAGCCCTCGCTCACGTAGGTCATCGGATTGAGGGCCGACACGACCTGGAACCATCGGATGTGGCCGAGCGAGGGCCACGGGTACTGGCTGGAGCCGGTGAAGATGAGAGGAGTCAGGACCAGCGTCAAGGTCACGCTGATCCGGTTGGGCGGCACGTAGGTGCCCAGGATGAGACCCATGGCCGCTCCCAGCAGGGCGCCGAGGACGATCATGGCCACCACCGCCGGCCCTGTCGACGCCCGCCAGGGGATCGAGCCCAGGATCCACACGCCGACCGGGAACATCACGGCCGCCGCCACACACGCCCTCATGGCCGCGAAGACAACCTTCTCGACGGCCACGGCGCCGATGGGGAGTGGGGCCAGCAGGCGGTCTTCGATCTCGTTGCTGTAGGAGAATTCGATCACCAGCGGGAGGGCGGTGCTCTGGAGCCCGGTGAGCACGGCGGCCAGCGCCACCAGGCCGGGAAAGAGCACCTCCTCGTATCCGGGTCTGGCGTACCCGAGCTCGGTGAGCACCTTCCCGAACACGAACAGCAGGAAGAGGGGCTGCAGGATCACCTGGGCCAGGAAGACCGGGAACTCGCGCCCGGTGACGAAGAGATCGCGTCGCAGTATGGCCCCGAAGGTCCGGCCCGGACCCCAGTGAGGGAGATGCTCGAGGCCGGCCACCGGCTCGGGGGTGTCGGTTCGTGCGGTGGTCACCGCAGAGCCCTCCCAGTGAGGTGGATGAAGACGTCCTCGAGGTTCGGCTCACCCAGGCGGGCATCGGTGAGCCGCCCACCGGCGGCGCTGATGGCCTGGGCCACGGGGGCCACAAAGGAAGCAGCTTCGCCCTCGACGTAGATGCGCAGCCGCCACCCGCCCCCACCTGGATCGTCCAGCGGCTCGATCTGGCTGACCCCGGGCAGCCCTCCGACCGCAGCACCCACGGCGGCCGCGTCGGTTGTGGGGCCCCGCTCGATGGTGCAGTCGAGGGTGCGCTCCCCGGTCATGCCCCGGACCAGCGCGCCGGGGGTGTCGAGGGCCAGCAACGTTCCGTGGTCGATGATGGCGACGCGATCGCTCAAGGTGGCGGCCTCGTCCATGTCGTGGGTGGTGATGACCACGGTGGTCCCACCCGCCCTGAGCTCGGCCACCTTCTCCCACAGGAAGAGCCGGGCGGCCGGATCGAGCCCGGTGGACGGCTCGTCGAGGAACAACACGGCCGGGGCGTGCATCAGGGCACGGGCGATCATCATGCGCTGGATCTGTCCTCCGGAGAAGTCGTCGGGCCGGCCGTCGGACCTGTCGGCCAGTCCGAACTGCTCGAGCAGGTTGTCGGCCAGCTGTTGCCGGCGCACTCTGGGCACGCCGTGATAGCTGGCGTGAAAGAGCAGGTTCTGTCGGACCGATAGCGAGCGGTCGAGATTGTTCTGCTGGGGGACCACGCCCAGCACACGGCGTGCCCCGACGGGGTCGGCGACCACATCGACGCCGGCCACGAGGGCGCGGCCCCGGGTGGGACGGATCCGAGTGGTCAGGATCCCGATCGTGGTGGTCTTCCCGGCACCGTTGGGCCCGAGAAAGCCGAAGACCTCACCCCGCCGCACCTGGAAGGTGACCCCGGCCAAGGAGTCCGTGGGGGCTTTCGGGTACCGCTTGACCAGGTCGGAGACTTCGACCGCATACGGACCGTCGCCGGGAGCCGACCGCCGATCGGGGAATTCACCGTGCGACGGGTGCGGCTCGGCGCGCGGGAACGCGCCGGCCGCCCGATCGTGAGCCCCACCGTTCATGTCCTGCGCTCTCCTTGCCCGGGGATTGTCTGCGCGGTTGCCCGGGATGTGTCAATGCCACCGGCGGAGCTCGACGAGTCCTCGGTCGACGACGACGATACGGTACTGAGGGCACGCGGCACACGTTGCGGGTCATGTGAAGGCACGAGGGACCGTGCCGGGCAGGCTTGCAGGGCGCAGCTAGACCCACCAGAAGGAGCGATGCACATGAGTGGACCGACCCGGTGGAACCCACTGGGAGGGCTGACCCGATCCTGGGGTCATTTCGTCCGGCGACCACGGTCCACCCAGATCCGTACCGTGGTGCTGGTCGGGGCGGTCATCGTCGGTACGACGGTCTGGGTGGCGACGTCCCCGACGGCCACGTCGGCGCCGGGGACGATCCAGGTCCAGCCGACCGGGGGGACTTCGGGGTCCGGGCCCAGCCCGGTGAGCTCGGCCAGCACCTCGTCACGGGGCGTCACCAAACACGGTATCAGCGTCGTCTTCCCGGTGGTCGCCCTCAACTCGCTGGCCGGCAAAGAGGGATTCGAGGCCGACGTCGAGTTCGGGGAGCAGACCAAGGCCATCGACCTCTTCGTCAAGCAGATCAACGACAAGGGGGGCATCAACGGTCGAAAGATCAACCCCATCATCACCACCTTCGACCCGACCAACGAGACCGAGATGCGGTCACTGTGCAAGACCTGGACCGAGGGCTCGCCGGCGGTGTTCGCCGTGCTGGACGGGCTCGGGGACTGGACGGGCGACGACGAGCTCTGCATCACCCAGGAGGGTCAGACCCCGTTCATCGGCCAGTGGACCACCGTCACCAACTGGACCAACCAGGGCTCGCCCTACCTGTGGTGGACCGGGCCCGACCAGGCCACCATCCTCCAGGCCGTGGTCAATTGGGGGCTGAGCGCCGACCTGATCGGCGGCGACATCAAGGTGGGCATCATCGCCGGCGACCGGGCATCGGACCAGGCCGCGCTCGACGACTACCTGCTGCCCGACCTTCGCCGGGCCGGCGTCACCTCGGTCGTGAAGACGATCGACGCCAACCCCGACGACACCTCGACCACCGACGCCGAGGCCCCCCTGGTCATCCAGCAGCTCCGCACCGCCGGTGTCACCTCGATCATCCCCCTGATGCCGTTCAACGTCTTCTACCCGGTGCTCCAGGCGGAGACCGCCCAGCAGTGGTTCCCCAAGCTCCTACTGAGCGATTACGAGGAGAGCATCGAGACGGCCCTCGGGCTCCTGCCCGTGCCCTACGCCAAGGCCCTCAACGGCCAGGAGGGCCTGACCACCGAGACCCTGGGCGGTATCGACGACGACCGGCCCGAGAGCCAGGGCGGCTACGACCCCGGCCTCCGCAAGTGCTGGGCGGTCTGGCACAAGGCCTACCCCCAGGTGCCACCCGGGAACCAGGAGGACTACATCGAGGAGCAGGGGCCAATCGCCGGCTGGTGCCAGGTCATCGCCCTCTTCGACACCGCGGCGAAGAGCGCCGGCCCCGATCTCAACCGGCGCACATTCGTCACCGCCATGTCCAAGATCACGAACTTCCCGGGCACCTATACCCCGGTCCTGAGCTATGGCCCGGACAAGCGCTACGGTCCCGTCAAGTACCAGGTGGTCAAGTTGCACATCAACTCGCCGCCCTCGGCCCAGTGCCACATGCCCAAGGACAAGATCCCCGAGTTCACGTGCTGGATCACTGTCCAGCCCTGGCTGCCGCTGCCCACCGGCTGACAGCTCACCGGAACGATCGCCCGCGCCGTGCGCTGGTATACAGGTCCGGTGGACGACCCGATCCTGGATGACGAACAGAGGGCCAACTGGCACGAAGAGGGGTGGTGCGTGCTGGAGCACTTCCTTCCCGCCGACGATGTTGCCGCCGCCCAAGCCGAGCTTCCCGACCTCTATCCCACGGCCGAGGCGTTCGCCGCCGGCCTCGGCGCGCCCGGTGGCAACGTCCACGACGCCAGCTGGGACGCGAAGAAGCCCACCTTCCCGCTCGAGGGGATGGCGCTCAACCACCTCATCGTGCACGAGCGTCTCATCGCCCTGGCCGAGGATCTGCTGGGGACGGACCAGCTCCGCCTCTACCAGGGCCACGCCACCGCCAAGTACTCCGACGGTGACCCCGAGTACGAGCAGCTGCTCCATGTCGACTACGGCAACCACACGCTGGTGGTGCCGCGGGCCGATGTCGGCTACCGGCACCTCGAGCTCTTCGTCTATCTCAGTGACGTGACGCCCGAGTTAGCAGCCACCCGGATGGTGTCCAGACGGCTGACCCGGGACATCCCGGTGGAGCGTACCTACCTCAGCCTGGACGAGTACGCCCCGCTGTACGCATCCGAGGTCCCCGCCTCCGGCCCGTCCGGGTCGGTGCTCGCGTACCGGCCGGACGTCTACCACCGCGGGACGTCGCTGACGGCGAAGAGGAAGGCCCGGTTCCTGCTCCACGTGGCCTACAAGCCGGTGGCCACCGACTGGCTGGGCTCCCAGGCGTGGCCGTCGGCGGCCGAGGACATGGCTTGGCACCGGTTCGTCCCGACAGCCTCGGTCCGACAGCTCACCGTGCTCGGGTTCCCCGAGCCCGGCCATCCCTACTGGAACCAGGAGACGCTGGACGGAGTGGCCGCCCGCTATCCCCGCCTGGACATGACACCGTGGCGGCAGGCCACCGCCACCGCCGCCGGCACCACCTCCGCCACCGCCACCGCCACCGGCACCACCGCCACCACCACCGCCGGCACCACCGGTCGCACCACCACCGTTCACGCCACCGCCGGTCTCGCCGGCGGCCGAGGCATCTCCTAGCATCGTGGCGGATCCGCCCCGGACCGATGGTTCACCATGGTGGAAGCACGGCGTCCTCTACCAGATCTACCCCCGGTCCTTCGCCGACTCGAACGGTGATGGCGTCGGGGATCTGCCCGGGATCATCGAACATCTCGACCACATCAAGGGGTTGGGGGTGGACGGGATCTGGCTCAGTCCGATCACCGTCTCACCCAACGCCGACTGGGGCTACGACGTGGCCGACTATGTGGCCGTGGACCCGGAGCTGGGCACCCTGGAGGACGTCGACCGCCTCATCGCCGAAGCCGGGCGCTGGGACCTCCGCGTGATCATGGACCTCGTCCCCAACCACACCAGTGAGGAACACGAGTGGTTCGTCGATTCCCGCTCGTCGCCGACCGCCCGCCGGCGGAACTGGTACGTCTGGGCCGACCCGAAAGGCGATGGCTCACCCCCCAACAACTGGGTGTCCAGCTTCGGCGGGCCGGCCTGGACGCTCGACGATGTCACCGGCCAGTACTACCTCCACAATCATCTGCGCCAGCAGCCCGATCTCAACTGGTGGGACGACGAGGTCTGGGCCGCCTTCGACGGGATCATGGGGTTCTGGCTCGATCGCGGGGTCGCCGGCTTCCGCATCGACGTGTGCAACATGATCGTCAAGGACGCGCTGCTGCGGGACAACCCGCCCGCCACCGACGCGGACACGTTCGAGGAACAGCTCTTCGGCCAGCGCTCCGTCTACAACGCCAACCGGCCTGAGGTCCACGAGGTGATCAGGCACTGGCGGCGACTGGCCGACGGGTACCCGGGGAGCGTGCTCGTGGGCGAGACGCCGGTGGAGCAGATGGACGCACTGGCCCGGTACTACGGCAACGGTCGGGACGAGCTCCACATGGCCTTCAACTTCCCTTTCATCAGCGCGCCGCTCGAAGAGAAGGCCATGCGCGCCATCGTCGAGGCCCTCGAACTGGCCCTGCCCCCCGGGGCCTGGCCGGCATGGACCGGGTCGAATCATGACATGTCCCGGTTCGCCACTCGCTGGGCCGCGGGTGACGACGCCAAGGCCCGCGTCTCGTTGCTCATGCTGTTGTGCCTCCGGGGCACGCCCGTCCTCTACCAGGGCGACGAGATCGGACAGGTCGAC
>JBEKIU010000042.1:0-23791 GCA_050011635.1 Acidimicrobiales bacterium | reverse complement strand
GGCGACCCGCCCGGGGTTCGTGCCCGACAGCGAGGTCATGGCCTCCGAATCGACGCTGGCCCGAACGTAGAGCCCGACCCGGGTGAACCTGAGGATGAGCGTCCCGGCCAGGACGACGAAGAGCACGAAGCCGTAGGTGATCACCTGGTCGGTGGTGACCGGGGTACCGAGGAAGCGGTAGGGCTGGTCGGATGAGAGGGCGATGCCGGGGGCGGTGGTGATCGACTGGGCGCCGAAGATGAGGTCGGCGATGGGCGGCAGCGCCACCGACAGCCCGATGGTGACCACGATCTTCACCAACGTGGACCGGTTGCGCACGAACCGGAACAGCACCGCGTAGAGGAGGACCCCGAAGAGCGGGGCCATGACCAGCAGCGACAGGAGGGCCGCATCCCACGTGGTCCAGTTGTGCTGCGTGTTCAGCCAGTAGTAGAAGCGGGCGATGACGAAGGCCATCGACCCGAAGGCGAAATTCAGGACACCGGTCGAGATGAAGGTGACGACCAGTCCGGCTGAGGCGATGGCGTAGATGGAGCCGAGAGCCAGTCCGGCCAGTATGTACTGCAGCATCCCCCGTACCTTTCAATGCTCAGTCAGGACGCCCGACGACCGGCAGGGCGCCGCGGGTACGCCGAACGAACCACCCTGGCTTCGAGCGACAGGCACCGCGGGTCGAGCGCACTCACGCTCCGCGGCGTCAAGGCCTCAATCGAATTTCTCACACGATCCCCTTCAGCCCGAGACAGCCACCACGACCGCCGCCTTCTGGCCGGACTATATCCGAAGTATCAACGTGGGTGCATGACGTTCTGGTCCGATGAATATGCCACTTCGTAACGGGCAGGGCGCCCGATGGGTCCGAAAGCGCAGGCTAGGGTCGGGGCGCCGGTGGCCTGAGGCGTCCCCTCGGTCCGACCGGGGCACCACCCGTTGTGCGCCGGGCCTGCCCGCGGAGCCTGGCACTCGTATAGGATCGTTACGTCAACAAGAGAAGAAGGTTCTCGGGAGGGGATTCCCATGACCAAGGCTGATGAGCTCATCCTGATCAGCGTCGATGACCACATCATCGAGCCGCCCGATCTCTTCGTGGGCCACCTCGACCCCAAATATCACGATCGGGCGCCCAAACTCGTGCGCAACGCCGAGGGCTCCGATGTCTGGACCTTCGGGAAGGTGGTCATGGAGACCGCCGCCCTCAACGCGGTGGCCGGCCGCCCCAAAGAGGAGTACGGGCTCGAGCCGCAGAGCCTCGACGAGGTGCGGCCCGGCTGCTACGACGTCCACGAGCGGGTGAAGGACATGGATGCAGGGGGAGTCCTGGCCTCGATGAATTTCCCGTCGTTCCCGACCTTCACGGCCCGGGTCTTCGCCAGCGATGATCCCGAGCTCTCGCTGGCCCTCGTGCGTGCCTACAACGACTGGCACATCGACGAGTGGTGCGGTGCCTACCCCGGACGCTTCATTCCCATGGCCGTGCCCGTCATCTGGGACGCCGAGCTCACCGCGGGGGAGATCCGCCGGGTGGCGGCCAAGGGTTGCCACTCACTCAGTTTCACCGAGAATCCCGCCGCCCTCGGCTACCCGAGCTTCCACGACGAGTACTGGGATCCCGTCTGGCAGGCCTGTTGTGACACGGGGACCGTGCTCTCCATCCACCTGGGATCGTCGGGACGTCTCTCCATCCCCGCTGTCGACTCCCCGCCCGATGTGATGATCACGCTGCAGCCGATGAACATCCAGTCGGCCGCGGCCGATCTCTTGTGGTCGCGGGTCCTCAAGCACTTCCCCGACCTGCGGGTGGCGCTGTCGGAGGGTGGCACTGGATGGGTTCCGTACTTCCTCGAGCGGGTGGACCGGACGTTCGAGATGCACCACGCGTGGACCCTGCAGGACTTCGGGGGCCGGCTTCCGAGCGAGGTCTTCCGCGAGCACTTCCTGACCTGCTTCATCAGCGACCCGGTGGGTATCGAGCTTCGCGAACGGATCGGCATCGACAACATCGCCTGGGAGGCCGACTACCCCCACAGTGATTCGATGTGGCCCGGCGCACCCGAGGAGTTGGAAACGGAGTTCACGAGGAACGCAGTGCCCGACGTCCATGTGCGCAAGATGACCCACGAGAATGCCATGCGGTGGTACTCGTTCGATCCCTTCGCCCACATCTCCGAGCAGGAGGCGACCGTGGCCGCGCTTCGAGGTCGGGCGGTGGACCACGACGTGTCGACGATGTCGCGGAGCACCCGGGTCCGCACCGCGGACGAGAAGCTCGAGGGATACCGCAGCCGGGCTCGTCGCGCCGTCGCAGCCGCGGGGTCCTGAGCCCTCCGGGACGGTGGCGTGGTCAGACGGGTTGCCATTCGGGTTCCGTCTCGGCCGTCCTGGCCCGCAGCCAGTCACCCAGGGCCGCGCCCGCGTCGAGCACATGGGACTCGGTGAGCGCTCGTGCCGAGCCGGCGTCGCCGCGGTCGATGGCCTCGAGCAGCGCGGCGTGTTCGGCCCCGCTCCGACCGACCTGTTCGGGAAAGAGCTCGAAATAGCTGGTCGGCACCACCCGGACGGCCTGGCGCAGGTAGGTCAGCAGGCGCGGCGATCCGGACGCCTTGTTGAGGGCGCGGTGGAAGCTCCAGTTGGCGGCGACCACGTCGTCGGCGTGGACGACGGCGCTGGCCAGATCGTGCAGGTCGTCGAGCTCCGATGGGGAGATCCTGGCCGTCGCCCACTCCGCCGCCTTGCCGGCCAGGGCGGCCAGAACGGCGAAGTTGTCGATGGCGTCGTCGGGGGTGATGCCGAGGACGGTGATCCCGCTGCGGGGGGTGACCGAGACGAGACCCTCGTAGGAGAGCTCGAGGAGCGCCTCGCGTACCGGCGTGCGACTGGTGCCGAACTCGCGGGTGATCTCGTCGAGGTCGAGCCGCGACCCGGGCCGCAGCCGGCCGGTGAGGATGCGATCGCGGAGCTCGCTGGCGGCGCGGGCCCGCACGGTTCCGCCGATCGACTTGATATCTGGCATATCAGATATTACATTCCACACCGTCGCCGGCGCCAGCAGTGCGGCGACCAGCGGTGCCGCGACCTGCAGCGCGGCGATCAGCAGCGAGGAGGAGCATCCCGGTGACCATGGCAAAGCGGCAGATGTCGTTGGTGGGTTTCATGCAGGCGGGGAGCACGACGGTCTACGCGGGGTCCTGGCGTCACCCGGCCACCGAACACGGATTCCTGAAGGCCAGCTACTACGCGAAGTTGGGTCGGACACTCGAAGAAGGCTGCTTCGACATGATGTTCTTCGACGACCGTCTGGCCATGCCCGGGATCTACGGCGGGTCCGTGGCCGACGCTGTCCGTCTGGGGGCGCGGCCGGTGAAGCTGGATCTCAGCATCGTGCTCGGCATCGCCGCCGCGGCGACGGAGCACATCGGCCTCGGCGCCACCTATTCGACCACCTACTATTCGCCGTTCCACGTCGCCCGCACCTTCGCCACCCTGGATCACCTGTCGGGTGGGCGAGCGGCCTGGAACATCGTCACCTCGGTCAACGACAGCGAGGCTCAGAACTACGGGTTCAGGGAGCATCTCGACCACGATGCCCGCTACGACCGGGCCGACGAATTCCTCGAGGTGGCGACCGGCCTCTGGGACACCTGGGAGGACGACGCACTGGTGCTCGACCGGGCCGGTGGCACCTTCGCCGACCCCGACAAGGTCCATGAGCTCGACCACGAGGGCAAGTGGTTCAGCGCACGGGGGCCGCTCACCGTCCCGAGGTCTCCGCAGGGCCGTCCGGTACTGCTCCAGGCCGGTTCTTCGGGCCGCGGTCGGGACTTCGCCGCCCGTTGGGCCGAGCTGATCTTCACCGGTGATCCCGACATGGACATCGCCCGTGCCCACTACAAGGACCAGAAGGAGTCGATCGCCGCCGCCGGACGCGACCCGGGTTCGGTGAGGATGCTGCCCATGGTGTACACGGTGGTCGGCGAGTCCCATGCCCATGCCGAGGAGCGCGAGGACCTGTTCCTCAACTCGCTCGTCGACCCCCAAGCCTCCCTGACCCTCCTCTCGGAGCTCATGAACTACGACTTCTCCGGCCTGGCGCTCGACGCGCCGATCACCGACGAGCTCATCGGGTCGGTGTCGGGCATCCGCGGCCTGGTCCAGAATCTGCGCCAGCACATCGGGGGGGACACCGTGACGCTGGCCGATCTGGCCGGTCACCGGGCCACCTTGCTCCAAGGCCCGCGCTTCGTGGGCACGGGTCCCGAGGTCGCCGATCAGATGGAGGAGTGGATGGAGGCCGAGGCGTGCGACGGTTTCGTCATCGCCGCCACCCACTGCCCGGGAGCGTACGAGGACGTCGTCCGGCTGGTGGTCCCCGAGCTCCAGCAGCGCGGCGTGTTCCGCGATCGGTACACCGGTGAGACGTTGCGCGACACCCTCGGGCTGGACCGACCGGACGTCGTCCACCATGTCTGAGGGTCCGTCCGAGGGGCCGTCGGAGGATCACGATCACGGGCCGCCGGAAACGCAGGGGCCGCTCTGCGGCCTACGGGTGGTGGACGCGGCCACCCTCGCCGCGGGCCCACTGGTCACCACGGCCATGGGCGAGTTCGGTGCCGACGTCATCAAGGTCGAACAGCCCGGTGCCGGCGATCCGCTGCGCACGTGGGGCGACCGGAAGGACGGGATCGGGCTGGTCTGGAAGAGCATGAGCCGCAACAAGCGCTGTGTGACGTTGGATCTCCGCCACTCCGAGGGTCAGGATCTCTTCCACCGTCTGCTCGATGTCAGTGACGTGCTGGTCATCAACAACCGGCCGACCGCGCTGGCCCGGTGGGGGATCGACTACGAATCGGTCCACGAGCTCCACCCGCAGCTCGTAATGCTCCACATCAGCGGGTACGGACGTGGCGGGCCGAAGAGCGACAGCCCCGGCTTCGGCACGCTGGCCGAGGCCATGAGCGGCTTCGCCCATCTCACCGGGCAACCGGACGGGCCCCCGACGCTGCCGCCCTTCATGCTGGCCGACGGGGTGGCCGCCCTGGCCGCCACCTACGCGGTCATGATGGCCCTCTACCACCGTGACGTGCACGGCGCCGGCGGGCAGCTCGTGGACGTCAACCTCATCGAGCCGCTGGCCCGGCTCATCGAGTCCTCGACCCTCGCCTTCGACCAATTGGGGACGATCACCGGTCGGGTGGGCAACCGCTTCGACGCCAGCGCTCCTCGGAACGTGTACGAGACCGCCGACGGCAAGTGGGTGGCGATCTCGAGCGCGTCGCCGAACATCGCCGCCCGGGTCTACCGGGCCATCGACCGGCCCGATCTGGCCGACAATCCCGACTACGTCGACTCCGTCCCCCGGCAGAAGCGGGCCCTCGAGGTCGATGGGCTGGTGGCCGACTGGATCCGCCGCCGTACGCTCGACGAGGCCATGGCCGTCTTCGAAGCCGCCTCGGTTGCCGCCGCGCCCGTCTACGACGCCGAGCAGCTGCTGGCCGACGAGCACCTGCGGGCCCGCGGGACCTTCGTCCAGGTCGACGACCCCGACCTCGGCCCGATGACCGTCCATGCACCGGTCGCCGTCCTGACCGAGACGCCGGGACGTATCGCCCACCTGGGCCGGGAGCTGGGCGCCGACAACGATGACGTCTTCGGTGACCTGCTCGGCATCGAGCCCGACCGCCTCGCCGCCCTCCGGGCGGCGGGTGTCATCTGACCGCGACCCTCCTGGAGGCAACTGTGCATCAACCCCGTGCCCGACGGTCCGAGTTGGCCACACCGGCCAGCAGCGAGCGGATGTGCGAGAAAGCGGCGACCTCGGGTGCCGATCTCGTCTTCTTGGACCTCGAGGATGCGTGCGCGCCGGTGGCCAAAGAGGCGGCACGGGGGACCGCCGTGGCCGCGCTGACCGGGTTCGACTGGGGTCGGACCGTCCGTGCCGTCCGGGTCAACGGTCTGGAGACGCCGTGGTGCCATGGCGACATCATCGAGGTGGTCACCGGGGCACGGGACGCCATCGACGTGATCATCGTGCCCAAGGCGCGGTCGGCGCGTGACGTCTGGTGGGTCGACGTGCTCCTCACCCAGCTCGAGGCCACGTTGGGACTGACCCGGCGCATCGGGCTCGAGGTCCTGATCGAAGAGGCCGAAGGCCTCTCCAACGCCGCGGAGATCGCCCGCTCCAGTGACCGGCTCGAGGCGATCATCTTCGGAGCCGGTGACCTCTCCGCCTCGTTGCGGGCGCGGGTGGACGGCAACTTCGACCCGATCAGCGAGTACCCCGGCGACTTCTGGCACTTCGCCCGTGTCCAGATCCTGGCCGCGGCCAGGGGTGCCGGCATCGACGCCATCGATGCCCCCCATCCGGCGTACAAGGATCTGGACGGGTTCCGCCGTTCGGCGGTGCACGCCAGCCTGCTGGGCTTCGACGGGAAATGGGCGATCCATCCCGATCAGATCGCGGTGGCCAACGAGGTGTTCGCCCCGACGGCCACAGAGATCGCCGACGCTGAGGAGTCCATCGCCACCTACCGCAGGTCCGAGGCCGAGGGGGTGGGTGCCATCGGCCGGGACGGGAAGCTGGTCGATGCCGCCCATATGCGGCTCGCCGCCAACGTGCTGTACAAGGCGTCACTCGCTGACGGAAGCGGCCCGGCCTCGTGAACCAGGTCGACGTGATCGGCGGGAGGATCGTCTAGTGGGCGACGGCACTCGCACCTACAGGGTGGTCCAGTGGGCCACGGGAAACATCGGTGCCCGCTCCCTGCGCGGCGTGGTCGAGCACCCGGACATGACGCTGGCCGGGCTCTATGTGTACTCGCCCGAAAAAGGGGGCCGGGATGCCGGCGAGCTCTGCGGGCTCGGGCCCACCGGCGTCGTGGCCACCAGTGACCTCGACGACGTCGTCGGGCTCGGTGCCGATTGCGTGCTGTACATGCCGCGGATGTTCGAGGTCGACGTCGTGTGCCGGCTGCTCGAGTCCGGTGCCAACGTCGTGACCACGTGCGGTGAATTCCACCATCCTGCGAGCATGGATCCCCAGGTCCGCGAGCGGGTCGAATCGGCCTGTCGGCGAGGCGGCACCTCGATCCACAGCACGGGGAGCAGCCCGGGGTTCATCTCGGAGGCGGTGCCGCTGGTCCTCACGTCGATCCAGCGCCAGCTCGAAGGCCTGGCCATCGAGGAGTTCGCCGACCTGTCCCAGCGCGACTCGCCCGAGCTCCTGTTCGGCTTGATGGGATTCGGCGCCGATCCGGCCACCTTCGACCACGGCCGGTGGTCCCACGGGGTGCGGAGCTTCGGTCCGTCGCTCCGGCTGCTGGGCGAGGCCCTCTCCCTCCCCCTCGATTCGGTGGAGGGCAGTGGGGAGACCGCCGTCGCCCGCCGCCCGACGGAGATGGCGGCCGGCCGGCTCGAGGCCGGCACGGTGGCCGGGCAACGGATGAAGGTCACCGGCATGCGCGGCGGCCGGCCCTTCCTCACCTTCGCGGCCACCTGGTTCTGCACGTCGGAGCTCGAGCCCGACTGGCAGCTGCGCCCGACCGGCTGGCACATCTCGGTCGTCGGCGACGCTCCCCTGGACGTCGAGATGCGTCTGGACGTCCCTCTCGAGCACATGGGTGCCTGGACGCCGGGGTACACGGCCAACCGCGCCGTCAATGCCGTCCCCTTCGTCTGCCAGGCCGCACCCGGCATCCGCACGACGGTCGACCTGCCCCAGGTCATCGGGACCCTCCGGCAGGGCCACCCGACGTTCGACACGATCGGGGAGCGATGACGGCAACCAGGCCCCTCCCCGAGCTGACCCCGGCCACCGAATGGTTCTGGACATCCGGAGCCGACGGCCGTCTCCGAATTCAGCAGTGCACGGACTGCTCCTCCCTCGTCCATCCGCCCGTCCCCATCTGTCCCGTGTGCCGGAGCCGAAACTGGGCACCGGCCGTCGTCTCCGGGCGGGCAACGGTCATCGGCTTCACGGTGAACCAGCATCAATGGCATCCCGCCTTCGAGCCCCCCTACGTGACCGCGGTGGTCGCCCTGGCCGAGGACCCCACGGTGCGGCTGACCACGATGATCGTGGGGTGCGGACCGGCGGAGGTCTCCATCGGCCAGGACGTGGTCGTCCGGTTCGAGCACCACGACGACGTGTGGCTCCCGCTCTTCGAGCCCACCGGTGAGCCGTCGGCCGGCAACCCGGTGGCCGAACCCGATCACCCGGTCCCGCGCCGGCCGCTCGACGACCACCGGTTCGAGCACCGCTCGGTGCTGTCTGGGGTGGGGCGATCGGCACTCGGTCGTCGACTGATGGTCGACCCGCTCTCGCTGACGGTGGATGCGTGCCTCCGGGCCGTGGCCGACGCCGGGTTGGAGCTCGGAGACATCGACGGGCTGTCGACCTATCCGGGCGCGGTCGGCATGGGCATGAGCGAGGGGGGAGTCACCGCGGTGGAGGAGGCCCTCCGGCTCCACCCCACCTGGATCAACGGGGGAGGGGATCTCCCCGGCCCCGGTGGCGCGGTCGTGGCCGCCATGCTGGCCGTGGCCTCCGGGCTCTGCCGCCACGTCCTCTGCTTCCGTACGGTGTGGGAGTCATCCTTTGCCGCCCTCCGCCTCGGCGGGGCGGGTGGGGCACGCTCCTCCGGCCAGTCGGCCTGGCGTGCGCCGTTCGGCGCCCTGTCGGCAGCCAATTGGATCGCCATGAACGCCAACCAGTACCTCCACCGCTATGGCGCAACCCGTGAGCTGCTCGGCTTGATCGCCCTCAACGGACGAGCCAATGCGGCCCGCAATCCCGCCGCCATCTACCGCGATCCGATGACCATGGACGACTACCTGTCGGCGCGGCCCATCACCTCGCCGTTCGGTCTCTACGACTGCGATGTCCCGTGCGACGGATCGATCGCCGTCGTCGTGTCCGACGCCGCGGTGGCCGGCGATCTTCCGCGGCCGGCCATCCGCATCGAGGCGGTCGGGACCCAGATCCTCGAACGGGTCTCGTGGGACCAGGGCACGGTCACCCACGAGCCGCAGGTGCTGGGCCAGTCGGCGCACCTGTGGTCGCGGACCAGCCTGTCTCCGTCCGATGTCGACGTGGCCATGCTCTACGACGGCTTCACGTTCAACGCCATCTCCTGGCTCGAGGCCCTCGGATTCTGCGGTTTCGGTGAAGCCGGCGACTGGCTCGACCAGGGTCGGCGGATCGCCCTCGGCGGCGAGCTCCCGGTCAACCCCCACGGCGGGCAGCTCTCGGAGGGCCGCACCCATGGCTTCGGCTTCATCTACGAGGCGGTCGTCCAGCTCCGGCACGATGCCGGCGACCGACAGGTCACCGACGCCTCCACCGCCGTCGTCACCTCGGGCGGCGGCACCCCGTCCGGCGTGCTGCTCCTGCAGCGCGACGGCGCCTGAAGCGCGTTCCCGGGGACTCACCGGGTGAAGGCGTGGACCGGAGTCGTCGCTACGGGCCCGAGGATCCGCCGCGTGGGACGTCACGGAAGGCGACGTCCCGGTCCAACGCCCGCTCCCGGGGCATCCCGAGCACCCGCTCGCTGATCACGTTGCGAGCCATCTCGGTCGTGCCGCCCCCGATGCTCGACACCTGCCGCATCAGGAACTCCGTGCCGCAGAAGGCCAGTTCCCCGTCGTCGTCGGTCCACGCGCCACCGGCGCCACCGGCCAGCTCGAAGGCGATGGTCCGTATGCGGGTCGTGGCCACCGCGGTGAACAGACGTCCGATGGCCGCGGACTGATCCGACAACGAGCCGGCGGCGAGCCCGTCACCGATGCGCCGTCGGAGCTTGCGATCGACGAGGTCGAGCATGTGCGCCTCGCCGACCAGGTCGCGGGCGCAGGGATCCGACTGCCGGCCGGCGGCACGGGCCACCTGGTGCACGAACGACGCGCCCTCTCCGCCGTGCTGGCCGCCGACCGTCAGGGTGACGAACGGGGAGTTCATGAGCATGCGCTCGTGGAACATCCAGCGGGTGCCGACGGTCCAGCCGTCGTCGACCTCGCCGATCCGGTCGGTGTCGGGCACCCGGACGTCGGTCATGAACTCCTGGCAGAACTCCTTGGAGCCGTTGAGCATCTCGATGCGATGGACGTCGAGGCCCTGCTGGCGGATGGGGAGCATGAACACGGTCAGGCCGCGGTGCTTCGGGACGTCCCAATTGGTGCGAGCGAGACACAGGCCCCAATCCGACCACCAGGCTCCTGTGGTCCAGATCTTCGAACCGTTCACGATCCATTCGTCGCCGTCCCGGACGGCCGAGGTGAGGGCCCCGGCGACGTCGGAGCCGCCGCTCGGTTCGGAGAGGAACTGCATCCAGATCTCCTCGCCCTTCAGGATCGCCGGAATGTGTCGTTGCTTCTGCTCCTCGGTTCCGAAGTCGAGGAGGACGGCGGCGCACGGCGAGAAGGTCGGGGCCTGGAGCCGGGCCGGGTACTCGTACCCGGTGAGCTCGGCATTGAGCACGCGCTGGTGGGCGGGAGTGAGTCCCTGGCCGCCGTAGTCGCGGGGGAAGCAGATGCCGGCCAGGCCGGCGTCGAAGAGCATCCGCTGCACCTCCCGCTCGCGGGCGACGGCGGCGAGCTCCTCCTCATCGCTCCGGTCGTTGCGTAGTGGGCCGATGGTGATGCCCGGGGCGACCGGTCGGAGGTTGTCCCGGATGAATGTCCGGGCCCGCAGCCTGAAGGCGTCGAGGTCCTCGATGTCGGGTTCGCTCATGGTATGTCCCCCTTGGCCTCGACGAGGTCGGCCAGGCGCTGGCGATGCTCTGCCGGCGTTCCGTAGAGGGCCCGGTCCACGGTGTGCCGGCGGAGGAAGAGGTGGACGTCGTGGTCGAAGGTGAGACCGATCCCACCGTGGATCTGGATGCAGTCCTGCATCAGCTCCGAGCCGAAGGTGCCGATGAAGGCCTTGGCCGCGCTGAGGAGCTCGGCGGCGTCCGGGGATCCGCTGGCCACCGCCTCGGTGGCCGCGTCGCTGACGGCATGGCTGGCTTCCAGCCACGCCTTCATGTCGGCGAAGCGGTGCTTGAGCTCCTGGTACGAGGCCAGCGGACGTCCGAACGAGTAGCGGTCGAAGGCCCACCCGACGGTCATGTCGAACGCCGCCTGCATGGCCCCGACCGCTTCGGCGCCGAGCACGGCCACGGCGCGCTCGATCTGTCTCCCCACCTGCGCGCCGGCCGTCCCGACCTCCCCGACGATGGCCGAGGTCGGGATGCGAACGTCATCGAAGGTGACGACCGAGAAGCGGCGGGTCAGGTCGACGGTCTGCATGGGCGAGATGGACATCCCCACGGCACCGGCAGGGACGAGTACCTGGGTGCTCCCCGATCCGGTCCGGCCGGAGACGAGCAGATGATCGGCCCGCGCTCCCGATTCGACCGGTCGCTTGACCCCGTTCAGCACCACCTCCGGACCCTCGACGCGGATGTCCAGGTCGATATGGTCGAACTGGTTGGACGGCGGTGGCTCACCGAGGCACCAGGTCAGAATGGACGTCCCGGCCAGGACGTCGCCGATCACTTCCTTGAACCTGCTGTCACCGGTCTCGCTGAGTGTTGCCGCCACGACGTTGGTCGCCAGCAACGGCCCGGGGGCGGCGTGGCGACCGAACTCGTAGGCGACGAGCGCCAGGTCCACGAGACCCTGACCACCGATGGAGCCCCCGCCCAGGTCTGCGCTGACCAGAAGCGATGTCCAACCCAGCTCGGCACCACGACGCCAGTACTCGTCGTCGAAACCGACCGGGTCGTCCCGCAGCCGTCGGAGCTCGCTGACCGGGACCAGTTCGCTCAGGAGCTTGGCCGTGGTGTCTCGGAAGAGCTCTTGATCACCGTCCAACGTCAGCAGCATGAGTCTCTCGGTTTCGCAGTCACTTCGGGCTCGGCACGGCGCCCAACGATGTGGTTCCGGCAGGAGTGGCGCTCACTCTACTCAGCGGGCCTTCAGTTCGATGGAGGCCACGGGCGTCTCGTCCCTCCCCGACGCAATGCCGTCGTTCCATCGCCGGTCGCACTCCTCTGTCTTCCTCGTCCTCAGCCCGGCCGAGTCGGTCACTGGACAGGCCACACAGTACTAGGAATTCCTACTATCTCCGTCCGGTGAGGGCTGTGCTCCGTCCGCCCCGTCTCCTCTTCTGCCTTCAAGCCCTGGAGCGTACGAGGAGAAGCGGAGGAAGCCCGAGCATCGGACCACGAAGGGTTGGAGCGCGGCGAGCCGACCACGGTGGTGCTCAGTCGACGGGTGTGAACTCGAGGTGGAGCCGGTCGTGCCCCCGGAGCATCCACGTGGGTGTGTACTCCCAGTGCCGGTCATCGGCGGGGCCGTGGTGCGACTCCGAAATCCGGATGCCTGCCATACGGTCGAGCAGGCGCTGGAGGGACACGTTGGACTCGGCCCGGGCCAGTGGTGCGCCGGCGCAGGTATGGATGCCGTGACCGAAGGCGATGTGCTGGCGGGCGTTGTCCCGGTCGAGGCGAAGATCGTCGGGTGCCTCGAACTGGCGCGGGTCGCGGTTGGCCGCCGCGGGCAGGACCATGACGGTGCAGCCCGCCGGGATCCGGGTGTCCCGAACCGTCGTCCGTGTCCGTGACAGCCGGAAGGTGCCGTTGATGGGAGGCTCCAGGCGCAATGTCTCCTCGATGAAGGGGGAGATGAGGCTGCGGTCGGCCCGAAGCTGGTCCTGCAGTCCGGGGCGTTCGCCGAGTGTCATGAGGGCCGTGCCGAGAAGCCGGGCCGTCGTCTCCTGGCCGGCGGCGAACAGGTTGGAGGCGATCTTCATCACGTCCTCGACCGGAGGCAACGACCCGTCGGGGAAGGTGGCCGTGGCCAGTCCGGTCATCACGTCATCCCGTGGTCGGCGCCGGCGGTCCTCGATGTAGCCCGTGAACTTCTCGTACAGGTACTCGAGGGGGCTGTGGGTCATCTCCAGGTTGTCGTGGTGCATGAGTTTCTCGAGGAATTCCGGATGGTCCTCCTCCGGGACGCCCAGTAGGTCGGCGATGACCAGCATGGTGTAGGGCTGGGCGTACTCGCCGATGAACTCGCACTCGCCCCGGGCATGGAAGCGGTCGATCTGGTCGTCGGCCAACCTCTGCAGGGACGCTTCGTTCTCCTTGAGGCGCTTCGGGGTGATCAGCCGCATGAGAAGGCCGCGCTGAGCGGTGTGCTTGGGAGGGTCGAAGGTGGGGAGCTGGTCCCCGAAGGGGAGCCCGTCCCGGTAGGTCTCGATGATCTCGGTGACGTCGTCGCCCTCGAGCGGCACGGGGAACCTGGCGAACGGCCCGATGGCCGAGTTGCACGCCGAGAAGGTCTCCTGGTCGTGGTAGACCTCGATGGCTTCGTCGTAGCCGGTCACCATGTACACATCGTGGAATGGCTCTCTGGTCACCGGGCACTGCCCCCGCAGGTGTTCGAAGTAGGGGTACGGATCGTCGATGAGGTCCTTGGTGCCGAAGAAGTCGATGGTTTCGAACTCGTCGCTCACTGGTGCTCCAGGGTGGTCGCGGGCAGATGCCCTGATCTGATGGGTTCGAAGGTCGAGTGGGTACGTCGCGCGCCTGTCGGCCGGAGTATGTTCGATGTCCTTGCCGGACACCGAGGAGACGGCAGCAGGAGGAGGACCGGGTTCATCTCCCGGTGCCGGGCACCAGTCGAAAGGAACCGCTGGACATGGGCGAACTGTCGGGGAAGGTTGCCATCGTCACCGGCGGCGCCAGCGGGATCGGCCGCGCCACCGCCGAGCTGTTCGCCGCCGAGGGTGCGAAGGTCGTCGTCGCTGACGTCGACACCGAGCAGGGTGAGGCGCTGGCCGCCGGGCTCGGGAATGCCGCGGCCTTCAAGCGGACCGATGTCGCCGATGCCGACGAGGTCCAATCGCTGGTCGACTTTGCCGTGGACACCTTCGGGGGGTTGCACGTCATGTTCAACAACGCCGGCATCTCCAGCTCCTTCCGCCGTTTCCTGCAGGACGACCTCCGTGACTTCGACCGGGTGATGGCGGTCAACCTCTTCGGGGTCATCGCCGGAACCCAACGCGCCGCCCGGCACATGTCCGGGCACGGTGGCGGTTCGATCGTCAACACCTCGTCCATCGGCGGCCTCACCGGAGGCGGCCCGCCCATCGCCTACCGCACCTCCAAGGCGGCAGTCGTCCAGTTCAGCCGCCTGGTCTCCGTCGATCTGGCCGAGCACAACGTCCGGGTCAATTGCATCGCCCCCGGGCACATCCCGACGGGGATCACGAGCTACGACCTCGGCCCCACCATCGAGACCGACCAGCCATTGCAACGCCGGGGGTCGCCACACGACGTGGCCGAGGCCGTCCTGTTCCTGGCCGGCGACCGATCGGCCCAGATCACCGGCATCGTGGTTCCGGTGGACGGGGGGACGGTGGCCGGCCGCCCGGTTCCCGAGCTCCCGAAGCTCCAGGCCGACCGGGGGGAGACGGCCGCCGGCTGACGGCCCCCGGCCGGGCCCCGGCGTCCCCGCCGCCGGGGTCATGTCGGCCCCCGGCCGTCACGGACGGCCTGCTCGACCAGCCCGATGACCCAGGAGATCCCCTGCACGGCCCGCTCGTGATCGATCTGCCAGTCGACGACCAGGCGTTCGTACGAGGCGACGCTCCAGAGCACATCGAACATGGCCGCGGCCATCATCCGATCCTCATCGGGCCACTGCTCCGCCCGGGCGGCGATGGCACCGAGCAGCGCCTCTCGTTGGCGGTCCTTGGCGTCGACCAGGGTCGGCTCGAGCGGCGGGCGCGGCTCTCTCGGGTACTGGGAGACATGCTCGAAGATCTGGCCCGCGACCGTGGCGATGTCCTCGAGCTGCATCCCGGCCAGATCGATGCCGGCGTCTCGTTCGTTGCGGTGCATGACCGCATCACGCAGCCCCCGCTCGTTCCCGAAGTAACGGTAGACGGTCCGTTCGTTGACGCCGGCCCGTTCGGCGACGGCCCGGACGGTCAGCTTCTTCCAGTCGCGGACCGACGTGCGGTGCAAGAGCTCGGAACCGGCGGCCAGGATCCGCTCCCGCGTCTCCGCCGCCCGCTCGCGGCGCAGCCTGCCGTCGTAGGGGCGTCCGGGTCGGGCCGGAGGGTCCGGTGCCGACTGCTCGGCCGTGCTCACGGCCTTCGTTCTGCTAGGCAAGCTTCGCCGACCAACCTCCATCGACCGGGATGACCGCACCGGTGATGAACGAGGCCCGATCGGAGGCCAGGAACGCGCCCACTTCGGCAACTTCGTGGGGCAGCCCGGCCCGGTTGAGGGCGGCCTTGGCCGCGATGTCGGGGATGAAGTCCTCGGCCCCCTGGGCCATGATCTCGGTGAGGATGAAACCGGGGCAGATGGTGTTGACCCGGATCCCCTGCGTGCCGTACTCGATGGCCGCCGACTTGCTGGCGCCGATGATCCCGTGCTTGGCCGCCTGGTAGACGCTGGTGAACGCCGCGCCGTTGAGGCCACCGACCGACGACCAGTTGACGATCGAGCCGCCCCCGCTCTCCAGCATGGTGCGTATGCCGTGCTTCATCCCCAGCATCACGCCACGCAGATCCACGTCCATCAGGCGGTCGTAGAACTCCATGGTGAGGTCGGCAAGGGCGCAGCCGTCGGCGATGCCGGCCACGTTGAGCACGACGTCCACCCGGCCGAACTCCTCGACGGCGGCGGCCATGGCCGCCTCGACGTCGGCCTCCTTGGAGACGTCGCAGTGCACCGGGAGGACCCCGTCGCCGACGTCGGCCGCCGTCTCCTGTTCGGCGCCGCTGATGTCGGCTGCGGCCACCTTGGCGCCCTCACGGACGAAGACCTTGACCGATGCCTTGCCCATCCCCGAACCGGCACCGGTGATCACGGCGACCTTCTCGTCCAGCAATCCCATCATGCGCCTCCGGCGTCGCCCGTCGGATCGGACCGGAAGGCGTCGGTCCCCGCCCTCATGAGGTGAAGACCGGGAGCGTCTCCCAGCCCCGGACCGTCGAGGTGGGGGCGAGCTCGGCCCGGTCCATGTCGACCTCCCAGGTGGGGAACCGGTCGAGGACTTCGTCGAGGGCCACCCTGCCCTCGAGACGGGCCAGCGCCGCACCCAGGCAGAGATGGATCCCGTAGCCGAAGGTCAGGGGTTTGCCGTCCTTCCGGTGGATGTCGAAGGAGTCACCGTCGGGGAAGCGACGGTCGTCATGGTTGGCCGATGCCGGCAGGAGCATCACGATGCTCCCCTCCGGAACGGTCCGGCCGTGGAGTTCGACATCCTCGGCGACATACCTGGACATATGGGGCGCGGGCGTCTCGAAACGGAGGAGCTCCTCGATGGCACCGGGGATGAGGGAGCGATCCCCGACCAGCTCCCGGCGCTGGTCCGGATGGTCGGCCAGGACCTTGCCGGTCCATCCGATCAGCCGGCCGGTCGTCTCGTTGCCGGCCCCGGTGATGACACTGATGTAGGTCAGCAGCTCGTCCCGCGTCAATCGGCGGACCGTGCCGGTCTCGTCCTCGAATTCGGCCTGGAGGAGATCGGTCATGATGTCGTCCGAGGGGTGGTCGGCCCGCCAGTCGATGTACTCGCCGAAGATGTCGGTGGGGACGAAGTTCTCGGACACCTCCATGGGCTGACCGGCCTCGGTGCGGAGGTTGGCGTCGACCCGTTCGCGGACCGCCTCCTGGTCCTGCTCGGGTATGCCGAGCAGCATGCCGATGACCCGCATGGGCATCTGGGCCCCGAGGTCGGCGATGAAGTCGAACTCTCCGGCACCGACCAGCGGGTCGAGGCTGCGGGCGCAGAACTCCCGGATCCGCGGTTCGAGCGCCGCCACCCGGTTGGGCGAGAAGACCCGCGACATCAGCCGCCGGTGGATGGTGTGCACGGGCGGGTCCTCGAAGATGAGCACGCCGGAAGGCATCTCGATGTCGGCCCTGATGAGCTCGATGATCCCGCCCCGTCCGGAGATGAACGTCTTGTTGTCGAGCAGGCCGCGCTCGACGTCCTCGAACCGGCTGAGGGCGAAGAAGTCGTGGGTGTCGTTGTAGTAGAGCGGCGCCTCCTCCCGTAGCCGGCGGAAGACCGGATAGGGGTCGGCATCGATGTCCACGTCGTACGGGTCGTAATACACGTCGCTCGCGCTCTCAACCGTCACGCGCCACCTCCCCTTGCTTTCATGTCGTACTGTGACACTAAGCTGCGGGACGGTCAAGCGCAGCGCCATGCCGCCGGCCGGGGATTGCCCAGAGGATGGGGGACGATGAAGACGCATGCAGCAGTGCTGTGGGGTCGGGAGCAGGACTGGAAGATCGAGGAGATCGATATCGATCCGCCCGGGCGGCACGAGGTGTTGGTCAAGTGGGCCGCGGCCGGCCTCTGCCACTCCGACGAGCATCTCCAGTCGAGCGAGATGGGGTCGGAGGCGGGCACCGGCGAACCACCGCGGGCGGGGCTCTTCCCCATGGTGGGTGGTCACGAAGGGGGAGGGGTCGTCCTCGAGGTGGGCCCGGACGTCACCAGCCTCCAGCCCGGCGACCACGTGGCCGCCAGCTTCTTTCCCATCTGCGGACGGTGCCGGATGTGCATCACCGGCCACTCCAACCTCTGCGACCTGGGTGCGGCCACCTTCCAGCGCGGCCAGATCTCCGACGGGACGGTGCGCTACCGCCTCGACGGCCAGTCCCTCAACGTGATGTCCAAGCTGGGCACGTTCGCCGAGCACGGCGTGAGCCACGAGGCCTCGCTGGTGGCGGTCGATCCCGACCTGCCGCTCACTGCGGTGGCACTGGTGTCGTGCGGGGTGGCCACCGGCTGGGGCTCGGCGGTCTACCGGGCCGAGGTCATGCCGGGCGACACCGTGGTGGTGGTGGGCGTCGGGGGGGTCGGCATGAACGCCGTGCAGGGAGCCAGGATGGTCGGGGCGCGCAACATCGTGGCGGTGGATCCGGTGGAGTTCAAGCGGAAGGCGGCCCTGGACTTCGGCGCCACCCATACCGCAGCGTCCATGGACGAGGCGCTGCCCATGGTCACCGAGCTGACGAGAGGCCAGATGGCCGACGCCGTCATCATGGTGCCGGGCGTGATGTACGGGAACCTGATGGCCGGCGCACTCTCCCTCACCGGCAAAGGCGGGACCTGCGTGGTCACCGCGGTGGCCCCGCAGGTCCAGCTGGAGGCCAGTGTGAACCTCTTCGACCTGGCCATGATGCAAAAGGAGATCAAAGGGGTGATCTTCGGTGCGGCCAACCCGCGCTTCGACATCCCCAACCTCTTGGCCCTGTACAAGTCGGGTCAGCTGAAGTTGGACGAGCTGATCACCAAGACGTACCCCCTCGACCAGATCAACCAGGGGTACCGGGACATGCTCGACGGCGTGAACCTCCGAGGCGTGGTCACCTTCGAGTGAGCGCGCCGCCCGGACCGGCTCGCCGGCCACCTCCGAGATGTCCGCGGACGCGGTCGGCCGCCACCCCTCGGCCCTCCCCCGGGGCCGACCGGCCCGGCGCCGCGCTCGTCCCGCCGGCGACATGCGGAGCGCGGAGCGTGTTTCCCAGGTGACAAAGGAGTCCAGCATGTCCATGAGCCTCGATATCGACCCGCTCGACCTCGTCGACCCTCAGCGGTTCGCGCTCCACGGCTATCCGCACGAGGTCTGGAGCCGGCTTCGGGTGGAGGCGCCCGTGGCCTACATCGAGCCGCCGGGCCACCCGCCCTTCTGGGCCGTCACCAAGCACGCCGATATCGTCCAGGTGGCCACGCAGCCCCAACTGTTCTCGAGCGCCCAGGGGATCACCCTGGACATGGACCTCAGCGGGCTCGACGTGACGCCGGAGATGATCGTCTACCTCGACCCTCCGAAGCACGGTCCCATGCGGCAGGTGGCCAACAAGACGTTCCTGAAGAGTGCCGTCCGGGCCCGCAGCGAGGAGATCACCCGCATCGCCGCCGGGCTCGTGGATCAGGCCTCGACGGGGGGCGAGGTCGGCGAGTGCGACTTCGTCGACACCTTTGCCGCACCGTTTCCGGTGGCCGTCATCTCCTGGGTCCTCGGTGTGCCCCAGGCCGACTGGGAGCACCACTTCCGTTGGACCAACGAGATCATCGGCAAGGACGATCCCGAGTACCGGCGCGCCGGCGAGAGTCCGGAGCAGACCTCCATGCGAGCCCGCGGCGAGCTGCACCGCTATTTCAAGAAGATGGTGGCGAAGCGCGGCGAGGAACCGGAGGACGACCTGGTCACCCAGCTGGTGCAGAGCGAGGTCAATGGCTCGCCCTTGACCCAGAGCCAGCTCATCTCGTACTGCGAGCTCCTGGTGGAGGCGGGGAACCAGACGACCCGTGACGCCATCGCCGGCGGCATGCAGGCCTTCTGCGAGTTCCCCGACCAGTGGGAGAAGCTGCGGGCCCAACCCGAGCTCCTGCCCGGTGCCGTCGAGGAGATCCTTCGTTGGGTCACGCCGATCAGCTACTTCGCCCGGACCGCCACCGAGGACTGCGAGCTGCACGGGCAACAGATCCACGCCGGGGACAAGCTGGCGCTGTACTGGGCGTCGGCGAACCGCGACGCGGAGGTCTTCGAGGACCCCTTCGAGTTCCGCATCGACCGTCAGCCGGTGCCGACGCTCGTGTTCGGCTTCGGCCCTCACATGTGCATGGGCGCGCACGTGGCCCGGGCCGAGCTGGCGTCCATGTTCGGGCTCCTCGCCACCCGGATGGAGTGGTTCGAGCAGTCGGGGCCGGTCGAGCGCCTGAATTCGGCGGTCAACGGAGCCATCAAGCACCTGCCGATCCGGTACCGGCTCAACGAGCGGTCCTCCCCCGGGTGACGTAGGCCAGCGATGGCGGTCCGGGATCTGCGGCGTCCGGGATCGAGAAGGAAGGGATCGAGAAGGGAGGGAACGAGATGGACCAGACGAGCATCTATTCCTGTGACGACCATCTGGACCTGCGCGCCGTTCCGCGCCGGCTGTGGGAGTCACGGCTGCCGAAGGCCCTGGTGGAGCGCGGCCCACGGGTGGTGACCGGCGAGGGCGATCCGATGTGGGTCTGCAACGATCGTGTGCTCGGCCGCAGCGGACTGCCCGCCGGCGACAAGCTCCAGGCCCTCAGTGCGCTCAGCCGCGCCGGCCTCGAGGACGACGGCTTCCGGGTCAGCGACCCGAAGCTGAGGTTGGAGGACATGGACCTCGACGGGGTGTGGGCCTCGGTCATCTACGGTCCCATCCCACTGACGCTGTCGATCCCCGAGCCGGACCTGCAGACGGCGTGCTATGCGGCATGGAACGACTGGGCCATCGAGGAGTTCAACGCATTCGCACCGGACCGGTTGTGCGCCCTCCCGTTCCTGCCCAGTCATTCGCCCGGTGCCGCGGTGGCCGAGCTCGAGCGGGTCGCCGGCCTGGGCCACCGGGGTGCGATCATCGACGTGTTCGAGTTCGACGCCGGCGACCCGGCCTGGGATCGCCTGTGGGCGGCAGCCGAGCAGACCGGCCTGCCCATCAGCTTCCACATCAAAGAAGGCGCGTCCCCGAGGCTGCGCTACGAGGTGGGCAAGTGGCAGTCGGCGGCGTTCGCCACCCTCCTTCCCCTCCAGCTCGACGAGGCGCTGGCCATCATGGTCTTCTCCGGGGCGCTCGAGCGCCACCCCGGACTCACCCTGGTGCTGGCCGAGGCCGGGGTCGGGTGGCTGCCGTACTTCCTGAGCCGGATGGACATGGAGTGGGAGAACCTCCGGGACAAGATCGACGATGCGCCCAGCGTCGCGCCCAGCGAGCTGTTCAAGAGACAGGTCATGGCCACATTCGAAGAGGAGGCGCTGGCCTACCAGTCCATTCCGTACCTCGGTGCCGACTCCTGCATGTGGGCTGCGGACTTCCCGCACACCGACAGTACGTTCCCCGAGTCGAGGCGCTCGATCGAGGAGACCCTGGGTGCGCTTCCCGACCTGGATCGTCGCAAGGTCACCGCGCTCAACTGCGCCAAGCTCTACGGCTTCGAGGCTGTCGCCTGATGCGACCGACCCTCTGGTCACTCGGAAGCTTGCTCGGCTTCGACCACCGACTCATTGAGCTCATGACCCAACCGGACGATGCAAAGGAGCAGGGGATATGTCGGCTGACCTGGTAATTCGCGGCGGAACGGTCTTCGACGGCACCGGCGAGCCCGGCCGTATGGCCGACGTGGCCATCACCCGGGGGTTGATCGAGGAGATCGGTCCGAAGCTCGACGGCACCGTCGAAGTGGATGCATCCGGATGCGCGGTTGCGCCGGGCTTCATCGACATCCACACCCATTTCGACGCGCAGGTGTTCTGGGACCCCGAGCTCAAGCCGTCGTCGTACCACGGGGTCACCACGGTGGTGGCGGGCAACTGCGGCTTCTCCATCGCCCCGTGCCGCCCAGAACACCACGACGTGATCGTGCACACTCTCGAGAACGTCGAGGGGATGGATGCCGCCTCGCTCTCGGCCGGGATCGCCTGGGAGTACGAGACGTTTCCGGACTACCTCGACCTGGTCGGACGCCGGGGGACGGCTCTCAATTTCACCGCCTACATCGGTCACACCGCGCTGCGGCTCTACGTCATGGGGGACGCGGCCTATGAGCGGGCCGCCACTCCCGAGGAGATCGACCGGATGTGCCAACTGGTCGGTCAGGCGATGGAGATCGGGGCGGCCGGACTGTCGACCAGCTTCTCGTTCGCCCATCGCGGTGTCGACGGCAAGCCGGTCCCCAGCCGGTTCGCCGAGATGGACGAGGTCGAGGCGCTGTTCATGGCGGCGGGGAAGGCCGGGAAGGGTGTCGTGCTCACGACGCCGGGGTGGCAGTGCGAGTACGCGGACATCTTCACGTGGCAGCCACGGGTGGGCCGGCCCTTCACCTGCCCGCTGTTCGCCCTGTCGAGCGGGAAGCATCGCGACGTCGTGCAGATGCACGAGGAGGCCCTGGCCCGGGGGGCCAACGTCTGGCCCCAGGTCACGCCGCGCCCGCTGACCATGCAGTTCACCCTGGCCGATGCCTACAACCTCAACGTCGGCGAGGTGTTCGGCGAGCTCATCAAGGTCAGCCCGGGGGTGAGGAAGGCGGCCTTCCGCGACCAGGAGTGGCGGACCCGGGCCTACGAGGACCTCGAGGGCAACGAGGGCGGGATGAAGCCACGGTGGGAGACGTTCGAGGTCTCGGAGTCGGAGCGGTTTCCCGAGCTGCTGGGCCGCCGGGTCACCGACATCGCCCGGGAGCGGGCCGTCACGCCCCTGGACGTCATGTGCGAACTGTCGCTGGCCGAGGATCTCACCACCCGGTTCCGGGCCTATATCGCCAACGACGATCGTGAGGAGGTGGGACGCCTGCTCACCGAGGACCATGTGGTGCTGGGCCTGACCGATGCCGGCGCCCATGTGGACCAGCTGTGCGATGCGCCGAGCCCCACCGACCTCCTCGGAACCTGGGTCCGGGACCGGGGGATCATGCCCCTCGAACGTGCCGTGCGGAAGCTGGCCGGTGAGCCCGCCGATATGTTCGGCTTCGAGGGCCGGGGCTATCTACGCCCCGGCTACGCCGCCGATGTCTGCGTGTTCGACCCGGCCACCGTGGCCCCCGGCCCCCAGCGCCGCCTGCGCGATCTGCCGGCCGACGGTGAACGCCTGACCAACGAGGAACCGACGGGTGTGCGCCATGTGATGGTGAACGGCACACTGATCCGAACCGACGAGCGTCAGCTCGAGCTCGAGCAGCTGCCGGGCACGCGACCCAGGCTGGTCTGAGGGCGACCGGTCGAAGGGCCGGTCAGCGCGCTCGTCGGAAGAACCGGCGCAGATCCTCGACGAACAGCTCGGGCTGCTCCATGGCCGGGAAGTGGCCGCCCCGCTCCATGACGGCCCAGTGCACGACGTTGTACTGACGTTCGACCCACGACCGCGGCCAGCGCAGCACCTCCTTGGGATAGCGCGCCACGCCGGTGGGGACGTCCACGAAGGGCGGGGTCCTGGTCGCCCGGTCCTGGTGCTTTGTCTCCCAGTAGAGACGGGCCGAGGACGCACTGGTCTGGGTGGCCCAGTACAGCATGACGTTGGTGATGAGCTGATCGCGTGTGAAGCAGTTCTCCGGATGGCCGTCGCAGTCGCTCCAGGTCCGGAACTTCTCCACGATCCAGGCCAGCAGGCCGGCGGGCGAGTCGTTGAGCGCGGCCCCTATCGTCTGCGGCTTGGTTCCCTGTTCGCCGGCGTAGCCGGACTCCTCGTCGCCGAACTGCTTCATCGCAGCCAGGTCCGCCTGCTCCTCGTCGGTCAGGGGCTCGGAGCCCTCGGGGGGCCGGCCGAGGGCCATGTTGAGGTGGATGGCGGCACAGTGCCCGGGGTCGAGCAGGCCGATCCGGGTCGTCACCTGGGATCCCCAGTCGCCACCCTGGGCGCCGTAGTGCGTGTACCCGAGTCGTCCCATGAGCTCGACGAACGCCCCGGCGATGCGTTGCACGTCCCAACCCCGCGAGCGGGTGGGTTCGGAGAACCCGTAGCCCGGGAGCGACGGCGCCACCACGTGGAAGGCGTCGCCGGCGTCGCCGCCGTAGGACTCGGGATCGACCAGTCGCGGGATCACCTCGAGGAACTCGACGACAGACCCCGGCCAGCCGTGGATGAGGAGCAGCGGAAGGGCATCCGGGTGTGGCGATCGGGCGTGGACGAAGTGGATCCCCTGGTCGTCGATGGAGGTCCGGAAGTGGTCGAGCTCCTCCAGTCGCGCTTCCTGCGCGCGCCAGTCGAAGGAGTCGCGCCAGTAGTCGACCAGTTCGCGCAAGTAGTCGACGGGGATG
>JBEKIU010000041.1:0-23917 GCA_050011635.1 Acidimicrobiales bacterium | reverse complement strand
CGGGGCCTCACTGCTCCGGAACCTGGGCCACGATGGTGACCAGAGGCGGCAGTACCACCGGATCGTCCTCCGGATCGACCCCGGTCAGGAGCTGGAGATAGTCGGCCACCGGCGCGGGACCGGCGCCGGCCGTGGCCTCCGCCCAGGCGTCGACGGTGATCAGACCGGCCTGGCGGGCCAGGGCGGGCAGCAGGGCGCCGATGTCGGGGTGCCGGGCCGCGGGCATGGTGAACGGGCCCCCGTTGATCCGGCCCGCAGAGGTGATCGGCTCCTGGGCCACCACCCAGCCCCCCGGGCGCACGGCTCCGGCCATCCGGGCCACGACCACCGCCGGATCGACCACGTGCAGGAGCAGGAATCGGCAGAAGGCGAGATCGACCGGCTCCGGCAGCCGCAGATCCTCCCCGGCCTGGGTGATGGCCAGCACCTGGCTGTGGGCCGCCGCCGCCTCGGCGACCTCGTCGCGGGCCATCGGATCGCTGTCGACGGCGTAGACCCTGCCGTCCCGCCCGACGATCTCGGCCAGTGCCACCGTCACGTCGCCGCCCCCGGCACCGACGTCGACACAGGTCCATCCGGGCCCGATCCCCAGCCGGTCGAGCGCCGTGGCCAGCGGTCTCCGGTAGACATCGTCTCGCAGTCCCCGCAGCTCCATGCGGCAACGTTACCGGTCGCCGTCGGCCCGGTCGCCCGCTCGTCACCTGGGTAATCCCGGACAGCAGCTGCCGAACTACGGACCCTCGACAGCCGGTAACCTCACGGTTCGTGAGAGTGACGATGATGTTGTGCGACGCCGCCCAGGTGTCAGACGGCAAGCTCTACGTGCTGGGCGGTGGGTGGAGCATGACCGGCCCGGATCCCGTGCCTTCGGCCATCGCGCTGAAGATCGACGTCGGATGGCACGAAGCCGAGTCGGCCCATCACTGGGAGCTCTTCCTCGAGGATGCCGACGGGCGTCCGGTGCTGGTGGACACGCCCGAAGGCGAGCACCCTGTCGAGGTCAGGGGCGAGTTCACCGTCGGGCGCCCCCCGGGCATCCCCGAAGGCTCTCCGATCGACGTCGCCCTGGCCGTCAACCTCGGACCCCTGCCCCTCACGCCGGGCACCCGCTACACCTGGCGCATGGCCATCGACGGCGATTCACAGACCGACTGGGTGCTCGGGTTCACCACGCGGCCGACCCTGGTACGCGACTGAGGGAACGACGTGGCCACGGGTCGCCGCCGGCACCCGGCCCCGCTGGACACCACCGACGTTGCGTACTACACCAAGCCCATGACCACCTACGACCGTCCCTTCGGGCGCTACTTCGAGGACTTCGAGCCGGGTGACATCTACCGGCACTGGCCCGGCAAGACCATCACCGAGGCCGACGATCATCTCTTCTGCATGATCACCATGAACCACCACCCGCTCCACACCGATGCCTGGTATGCCGAGCACGAGACGGTCCAGGGAAAGAACGTGGTGGTCGGGAATCTGGTGTACTCCCTCGTCCTCGGGTTGAGCGTCCCCGATGTGAGCGGCATGGCCATCGCCAACCTCGAGGTCGAGTCCCTCATCCACCGCGCACCGACGTTCCACGGGGACACGATCTACGCGGAGAGCAAGGTCATCTCCAAGGTCGAGTCGAAGTCCCGGGACGACCGGGGCGTGGTCACCGTCGAGTCGAAGGGGTTCAACCAACGGGGCGAAGAGGTGTGCTTCTACCGACGCAAGGTCATGGTGTGGAAGCGGGCCGGAGCACCCCCGCGTCTGCGTCCCTACGGGGACGACGTCTGGGATTGAGCATCCCGAACCGCCCCCGACAGCCCCGGACGGACGTTCGCCATCCAGCCCAGGTCCGAGCCCTGGGACAGGCCATCCGGCGGTGGGGGGCGGCCGCCGGCGGCGGTTCGAGGCGGCCCGACCTCCCGTGGCGGTCCACCCGCGATCCGTGGGCCGTGCTGGTCAGCGAAGTCATGGCCCAGCAGACCCAGGTGGCCCGGGTGGTGCCGGTCTACCGGCGCTTCCTGGTCCGTTTCCCCACCCCCGACGCCTGCGCCGCAGCCCCGTTGGGTGCGGTCATCCGGGCCTGGCAGGGCCTCGGCTACAACCGACGGGCCGGTAATCTGCACCGGATGGCGTCGGTCATGGTGGCCGACCACGGCGGCCGGGTGCCCGGTGACCTGGGTGGCCTGATGGGCCTGCCCGGCGTCGGGCCCTATACGGCGCGGGCGGTGCTGGCCTTCGCATTCGAGGCCGACGTGGGGGTCGTGGACACGAACGCCGGCCGCGTCCTCTCGAGAGCGGTCGCCGGCCGGCCCGTCGGCGCCAAGGAGGCACAGGACCTGGTGGACGCCATGGTCCCGACCGGAGGCGGCTGGGAATTCGGCCAGGCCCTCCTCGACCTCGGAGCGGTCGTCTGCGTGGCCGGTGCCCCGCGTTGCCCGGAGTGTCCCATCCGCCGCCGGTGCCGATGGACGGCCCGGGGAAGGCAGCTCCCCGATCCGGCGTCGGGGTCGGCCGGTGTCTCGACTCCCCAGGGCATCTTCGAGGGCTCCGATCGGCAGGGTCGGGGGCGATTGATCGATGCGCTGCGACGAGGTGCGGTCAGGGCCGACCGGGTGGCCGTGGCCGCCGGGTGGCCGGATGATCCCGAGCGGGCCGGGCGGGTGGCCGCCGGACTGGTCGACGAGGGGCTGGTGGCCCGGGACGGCGGCGGGACGCTGCATCTTCCCTGAGCAGCCGTAGCCGACCGGGCGGTACCCGGTCCCCTACGTGGTGATGAACCGGATGATGTGGTCGTTGACCTCGTCTGCCCGCTCGACGTGCAGGAAGTGACCGGCCCCTTTGACCACCACCATCTCCGACCCCGGGGCCAGGAACTCGGTGACGGGTCCGATGACCTCGATGCCCATACAACCGTCATCGGCACCGTGGAGGTACAGGGTGGGCTGGGGGGCGATGGTACCGGCCGCCCTCTGCGCCGATGCCGCCTCGGGGTCGTGGGGTGGGTCGGCGAACATGGCCCGGTAGTACCCGATGGCGGCGCTCAGGTTCTCCGGGGAGGCCAGTGACTTCTTCACCTGGGCCGCACCCCACGAGCCGTCGAACCCGGGCGACCAGTCCGCCCACAGCCGGTCGATGAAGGCGAAATCCTCCATCGACACCGCATACTCGGCCAGCGGGGTCTGGAAGAAGAACACGTACCAGCTCCGGTGCAGCTGATCGAATTGGAAGAACCCGTCGGCCATCGACCCCTGGGGGGCCACGGCGGAGGTGACCGTCCTCCTCCACCGGTGGGGCTGGACCGCCGTGGCTCCGTAGGCGGCGAAGGCGCCCCAGTCGTGGCCGATGATCACCGCGTCGTCGGAACCACCCAGTGCCTGGTGGAGTCCACAGGCGTCCAGGGCCAGCGTTCCCGTGTCGTACCGGCCGTCCTTCGGCACCTCGGTCGGGGAGTAGCCGCGCATGAAGGGGGCAACCGCGTGATACCCGGCGTCGGCCAGGCGGGGGAGCAGGAACCGCCAGCTGTGGGCGGTGTCGGGGAACCCGTGCAGGCACAGGGCCAGCGGCCCGTCGACCGGTCCGTCGCTGAGATAGGCGAAATCGACACCGTTGGCCGTCACCCGCTTCTGATCCATGATCCGGAGGGTAGTCCCAACGCCCCGTGGCTGTCCGACTAGCCTGCACCTTCGGTGAGGATCACCTTCTTCGGAGTCCGGGGCTCGTGCCCGTGCTCATCCGACCAGTACCGCCGTTACGGAGGCAACACGTCCTGCGTCCTGGTGGAGGTGGAAGGGGAGCATCCCTTGATCCTCGATCTGGGGACGGGCCTCCGCGCCCTGGGTGGCTATCTGCATCCACCGCTCCAGGCGGCCGGGACACCGCTGCAGGCGTCGGTGCTGCTCACCCACTTGCACTACGACCACGTGCTGGGGCTTCCCTTCTTCTCACCCTTGCGGGACCCAGGAGCCGTCCTCGACGTGTACGGGCCGTCCCAGCAGGGCGGCTCCCTGCACGACGTCCTCTCCGGCCTGGTGGAGCCCCCGTTCTTCCCCATCGCCATGGCTGACTTCCAGGGTGAGCTGCGATGCCACGACATCGACGGATCGGCCGACTTCACCGTCGGGGGCATCCAGGTCAAGGCGCGCCCGGTCAACCACATCGGTCACACCCTGGGCTTCCGGATCGAGGCCGACGGACGCTCGGTGGCCTACATCTCCGACCACCAGGCCCCCCTCGATCAACGGACGGTCGACAAGCATGTCCTCGAGTTGTGCGAGGACGCCGATCTGGTGATGCACGACTCCCAGTACACGGAGAAGGAATTCGCCATCATGTCCGACTGGGGCCATTCGACCGAGGCGTACGCCGTCCGGGTGGCCGTCGAGTCGGGGGCCCACCGGCTGTGCATGTTCCACCACGACCCGGCCCACTCCGACGATCAGGTCGACCGGATGCTCGGCCATGCCCGGCGGATCGCCTCCAAGCACAACCTGAACGAGGTGAGCGCAGCGGCCGAGGGGGAGTCGGTCGATCTCGGGGCCGTCTGACATGTCCTTCGACAGCGTTCAGTTCAAGCAGGTCATGGCCCGGTTCGCCAGTGGGGTCACCATCGTGTCGGGCATGGAGGGCGACCAGCCGGTCGGGTTCACTTGCCAGAGCTTCATCTCGCTCTCCGTCGACCCCCCGTTCGTGGCCGTGGCTCCGGCCCGCACGTCCACCAGTTGGCCGAGGATCGCCCGGGCTGGGAGCTTCTGCGTCAACGTGCTGGGCGACCACCAGCTGTCGCTGGCCCAGGCCTTCGCCGTCTCGGGGGGCCTCAAGTTCGACGGCGTCGACTGGCGCCCGGCGCCCGTCACCGGCGCCCCGCTGATCGACGGCAGCCTGGCCTGGGTCGACTGTCGGGTCGAGCTCGTCCACGATGCCGGCGACCACGAATTGATCATCGGCAAGGTGCTGGAGCTGGGAAACGGGGAGGGATCGCCCCTCCTGTTCTTCGACAGCAAGTTCGCTACTGTTGCCCGGCGTCCCGACGAGAATGGGAGGTAGTGCGTGCCTGAGGTCAACGCGTCCGAGGTGATCGCCGATGTTCTGGTGGTGGAACCGGGTGCTCACGGGGACGAGCGGGGGCGGTTCGTGGAGACCTACCGACGGAGCTGGTTCCCGCTGGGCCGCGAGATGGTCCAGGCCAACCGCTCCGAGAAGCGGGCCGGGGCCATCGTCGGCCTCCATTACCACCTGCACCAGGCAGACTACTGGTACGTGCTGAGGGGCACGGCCCGGGTGGTCCTCCACGACCTCAGGAAGGGGTCTCCGACCGACGGCGCCACCCTCTCGATCGACCTCGACGGCGACCACGATCGCGGGCTGTTCATCCCACCCGGCGTGGCCCACGGTTTCGCCTCGCTCACCGATCTCACCCTCTGGTACCTGGTCGACAGCTACTACAACCCGGACGACGAGCTCGGGGTGGCTTGGGACGACCCGGCCATCGCCGCCGACTGGGGTGTGGCCGATCCGGTGGTGTCGCTGCGGGACCAGTCCAATCCGCAGCGTTCGCAGATCGATCCCGCCGTGCAGCCGAGGGCCGGGCTGAGGACGTGAACTGGGTCACCGCCCCGGGTCAGGACCGGTTGGGCTCGCCGAACACCGGTGTCCTGGTCACGGGCGGCGGATCGGGAATCGGTCGTCAGACCGCCATCGCCCTGGCCGAGGTCGGGCGGCCGGTGGCGATCTGGGACATCGACGCCGAAGGCGCCGAGGAGACGGCAGTGCTGTGCCGTGATCTCCACGGGACACTCGCCTGCTGGTCGGTGGTCGACGTGGCCGACACCGCGGCCCTCGAGGCCGCCGTGCCCCGGACCGCGGCCGAGCTCGGAACGCTGGGTGGCTTCGTCCACGCGGCCGGGGTTCCCGGGGTTGCACCCGTGGACCTCATCGACGACGAGGTCTGGGACGCGACGCTCAACGTGAACCTGCGGGCCGCCGTGATGATCGGCCGCCTGCTCCTCGGACCGTTTCGCGAGGCGGGCCCCGGTTCGGCCGTCGTCCTCATCTCGTCGATCGAGGGCCTCTTCGGCAATGCCATCCTCACCGCCTACTGCGCATCGAAAGGTGGGGTCATCGGCGTCATGCGGTCGATGGCCCAGCGCTTCGCCGCGGAGGGCTTTCGGGTCAATGCGGTCTGCCCGGGCGCAGTCGCCACCCCGATGCTCGCTCCCGCATTCGAGCTGCCGGGATTCCGTGAGCAGCTCGAGGAGCGGACCCCCCTCAAGCGGGTGTCGACCCCTGACGAGATCGCCAGGCCCATCCGGTTCCTGCTCTGCGACGAGGCATCGTTCATCACCGGAGCCACCCTGACCATCGACGGGGGATTGACCTCGGTGACAGCCGTCTGACGGCGGGCCGTCCACCCATCCGGATCCGGCCCCGGACGTCGAAACCGGCCGGGCCTTGGCCAACCGGCCCCCGGGGCGGCACGACGCCTCGATACCCGCCCACCCGGCTCTTCGGGTTGAATAGTCGTGATGTTGATCATCCTGATCGCAGCCGTACTGATCGTGGTCGCGGCTCTCGCCGTGGTCGTGCTCCGGCGGCCCCGGGGCAGCGATCTGACCTCGGTACGGAAGTACCATTCGGCGCTCGGGACCATCGAGCACCTCGCCGAGCGGACCTCCCCGGCCGTGGGACGGGTGGTGACCCCGCCGGGCGGGGGGGCCGGGGACGGCGGACCCAGCGGGGGCGGCGAGCGGGGAGGGACCCGGCGTCCGGTTCCACCGGTTCCGGTCAGGGGCAGCGGCGAGTTCCCCGACCCACAGGCCCCGATCGTCTTCGACGACTCCGAGCCGGCGGATCGGTACCGCGGCGAGCAACCCACGCACTCCGCCCCGATACACCGGGCCGATCGGGCCCAGCGCCACGCGCTCGAGGCCATGAACCGCCGGCCCCGGCGCGCCACCGCGGTCATGGTCGTCGTCATCCTCGTGGCCCTGGTCGGCGCGCTGGCGGTCCTCGGGAGCAGACACCCGAAACCCGGTGACGCCACCACCACGTCGTCCGTCTCGGTCACCTCGTCCTCGACGCCGAGCACCTCCCACCACACGGGCCACGGCAAGAAGCACGGCCACAAGACGACCACCACCACGCCCGCCACGGTCCCCGCCCAGGTCGTCGCCCTCTCCTCGACCCCGCTTACGGCTGTCTACCCGGTCGGCCCCGACCCCTATGTGGTGACCGTCAGGGCCTCGGGCCCGTGCTGGGTCCTGGCCACGGCCACCGCCACCGGGTCGACGTTGTGGACGGGGACCATCCAGGCCGGAGGCTCCCAGGACATCCACGCCACCGGCGTCATCACGGTGGAACTGGGGGCTCCGAGCGGCTCGTTGACCCTCAACAACGTGCCGGTGGTCTTCCCGACGCCGGCCCACACGCCGTTCGTGGCCACCTTCCAACCCACAACGTCCAGCCCGGCGGTCCCGGGAACGTCGTCCACGACCCCGGGCACCGCGGTCACCACGCCTGTCGGGTGAGCCGGCACCATCGGGTGGGCTCACCCGGCACCCTGACGCCGGGGGCCCCGGATCAGCCAGGCGGCGCCGCTCCGAGGTCCGCGGGCCGGGGACCGGCGGTGCGCTCGACGAGGCCCAGGGTGTCCAGGATGAAGGTGTAGACGAAGGCCTCGTCCTTCCAGGCGTCGTAGCGGCCGGACGGGCCGCCGTGGCCGGCCCCGAGCTCGGTCTTCAGCAGCACCTTGTTCTCCGGATTGGCGGCCCGGAGCTTGGCCACCCATTTGGCCGGTTCCCAGAAGCCCACCCGCGGGTCGGAGAGGCCGGCCGTGGCCAGGATGTCCGGGTACCGGACCGGCTGTCCCTCGTCGTCGACGGCCCGGACGTTGTCGTAGGGCGAGTACGACTTCATGACCTGGTAGATGACCGGGTCCTCGACCGGGTTGCCCCACTCCTCCCACTCGAGCACCGTGAGCGGGAGTGTCTCGTCCAGAATCGTGGTCAGGCAGTCGACGAAGGGGACCTCGGCCACCATCGCCCGGAACAGGTCGGGGGCGAGGTTGGCCACCGCTCCCATCAACAGGCCTCCGGCACTCCCTCCGCGGGCCACCAACCGGTCCGGCGACGTCCATCCCCGGGCGATGAGCGCTCTGGCGCAGGCGACGAAATCGGTGAAGGTGTTCGGCTTGGCCGCCAGCTTCCCCTGTTCGTACCAGGCGCGGCCCATCTCGCCCCCGCCGCGGACGTGGGCGATGGCAAAGATGAATCCCCGGTCGAGCAGGCTGAGGCGGAGGGACGAGAACATGGGATCCATCGAGGCCTCGTAGGACCCGTATCCGTACAAGAGGCACGGGGCGCCGGCCACCCCGGCCCGACCATCCGCCGGCCCGGGGTCCGTGGCCGGGTTCCCCGACCCGTCTCCCGACCCATCCGCCGACCCGGGTCGGTGGACCAGGTCGGGCCGGTAGACCATCGAGATCGGGACCTCGGTCCCGTCGTCGGCCACCGCCCACAGCCGCTCGGTCCGGTAACGGCCGGGGTCGAAATCGCCGAGCACCGGCTGCCGCTTGAGGAGCACCGCATCGCCGGACTCCAGGTCGAGGTCGTAGACGGATCGAGGTGTGGTCAGGGACGTGTACTCGTAGCGCAGGGTCTTCGATTCGTACTCGGGGTTGGCCCCGCCCCACACCGTCGACGGGGACTCCGGCTGGCGGACCGGCGTGGAGGCTCCGTCGACCGCGTCGATCACCCTGACGCGGGTCTCGCCCCCCTCCCGCTCGTAGACCACCAGGTGTCCGACGAACGGGTCCACGTTGTCGAGCCGGACCCCCGGACGTCCGCCGATCACCTCCCTCCAATGCGATCGGTCGGGCGAGTCGTCGGGGGCCTCCATGAGCCGGAAGTCCTCGGCCCCGTCGTTGGTCACGATGAGGAACCGGCTCGGTCGTCCGGGCCGCTCGTCGCCGCGGTCGTGATCGACGCTGTACTCGATCCCCTGCCGCCGGGGCTCGATGACCGAGAACGTGCCCAGCGGGTCGTCGGCCCGCAGCGCCCGGACCTCCGAGGTCACCTTCGAATCGAGGCCCATCAGCACGAACCGGTCGTCTTTGGTGCGGCCCACCCCCAGGTAGAAGCGATCGTCGGTCTCCTGGTAGACCACGACATCGGTGCCCGGATCGGTCCCGACCCGGTGGCGCCAGAGCTGATAGGGGCGCATGGCCTCGTCCACCCGGACGAAGAAGACCGTGGCGTTGTCGTTGGCCCAGGCCACCCCGTAGGAGGTGTCGTCGAGTGACTCGGGCGCCTGTGTCTGTGCCTCCAGGTCGGTGAAACGCATGGTGAACCGCTCCCCGCCGGAGGTGTCGGTCGAGTACGCCAACCACCGGTGGTCGGGACTGACCGAGAGGCTCCCGACGGCCAGGTAGTCATGGCCGGCGGCGAGCAGGTTCTCGTCCAGGATGACCTCCTCGCCGGCGGGTCGTTGCCCCGGTGGGTCCCCGGCACCGGGCCCACCGGCGGCCGTCGCCGGCCGGCGGCAGTGGATGGCGTAGTTGCTGCCCTCCACCGTGCGGCTGTAGTAGAGCCACGGTCCCTTGCGTACCGGCACCGAGAGGTCGGTCTCCTCGATGCGGGCCACGATCTCCTCGAACAGCTCGGCCTGGAGGGCGCCGGTGCCGGCCATCGCCGCCTCGGTGTAGGCGTTCTCGGCCTCGAGGTGCTCGATGACGGCCGGATCGTCCTTGTCCCGCAGCCAGAACCAGTCGTCGATCCGGACGTCACCATGGGCCTCGAGCCGGACCGGACGCCGTTCGGGGGTCGGCGGCCCGAGGGCGCTCTGGGTACCGGAGATCGGGCTGGGGGGCATCCGACCAGGATGGCACGACTTTCTGGCCCGAATGGTGCCTGCCCGTTCTCGATCGGCCCGGGGGTTGTTACTATCTGTATAGGAGAAATCAGCTGTCCGCCCGGACAGCGTCTCGGGAGCCCTTATGACGACCACCGATCTCGACCTCGGAAAGTACAAGCTTGGGTGGTCCGACGAAGAGGACTACGTCTTCAAGCCCAAGAAGGGCCTGAACGAGTCCATCGTCCGGGAGATGTCGGCGATGAAGAAGGAGCCCGAGTGGATGCGGGACTTCCGCCTGCGGGCGCTGCAGCGCTTCGAGAAGCGGGAGATGGCCGAGTGGTTCGCGGTCAACATGCCCGATCTCGACTTCGACGACATCTACTACTACATCAAGCCCACGTCGGGGCAGGTGGAGGATTGGAACGACCTGCCCGACGCCATCAAGAACACCTACGAGAAGCTGGGCATCCCCGAAGCCGAGCGCAAGTACCTGGCCGGTGTGACCGCCCAGTACGAGTCCGAAGTGGTGTTCCACCGCAACCGCGAGGACCTCGAGGCCCTCGGGATCATCTTCTGCGACATGGACACAGCGGTGCGCGAGTACCCGGAGCTGGTCCGCAAGTACTTCGGGAAGATCATCCCCCCCAACGACAACAAGTTCGCCGCCCTCAACTCGGCCGTCTGGTCCGGTGGCTCGTTCATCTACGTGCCGCCCAACGTCATCGTGGACCAGCCGCTGCAGGCCTACTTCCGGATCAACGCGGAGAACATGGGTCAGTTCGAGCGGACCCTGATCATCGCCGACGTGGGTGCCCAGGTGCACTACATCGAGGGCTGCTCGGCGCCGGTGTACACCAGCGACTCCCTGCACTCGGCGGTGGTCGAGCTGGTGGCGCTGGAAGGTTCGAGGATCACGTACACCACCATCCAGAACTGGTCCAACAACGTCTACAACCTGGTGACCAAGCGGGCCCGGGCCGAGGCGGAGGCCCACGTGGAGTGGATCGACGGCAACATCGGCTCGAGGCTGACCATGAAGTACCCGTCGGTCTACCTGATGGGCCCCAAAGCCTCGGGCGAGGTGCTCTCGGTGGCCTACGCCGGGGCGGGTCAGCACCAGGACGCCGGGGCCAAGATGTACCACTGTGCCCCCGAGACCACCTCGACCATCGTGTCCAAGTCGATCTCCAAGGATGCCGGCATCACCACCTATCGGGGGAAGGTGCACGTGGACGAAGGAGCCAAGCGGGCAAAGAGCTTCGTCCGGTGCGACGCCCTGCTGCTCGATGACACCGCGGTGTCGGAGACCAAGCCCTACATGGAGGTCGCCGAGCGCGACGCCCGGATCGGCCACGAGGCCACGGTGTCCAAGGTCGGGGACGACCAGCTCTTCTACCTGATGAGCCGGGGCCTGTCCGAGACCCAGGCCATGGGCATGATCGTCAACGGGTTCATCGAGCCGATCACCCGCACGCTGCCCATGGAGTACGCCGTCGAGTGGAGCCGCCTGATCGAACTGCAGATGGAGGGCTCGGTCGGCTGATCTGAGCGTTCCCGCCGACGGGAACCGCGTCGAGCGGCCATCTCGTCAGAGAGGCAAGATGTACTCATGCCGATGAGGGAAGAGTGCAAGCACTTTCAGAGCCGGACCTACGACTCCGGGGAAGTGGCCAGGTTCTGCATTCTGGATCTGGCCCCCGAGGCCCCCTGGAAGTGTCCCGACGACTGCCCGTCCTACGTCCGCCGCCTGGCTGACGTGGGATGGTCCCACGGCTCGCTGGTCGAGCCCGCACTCGAGCCGATGCCCGATGTCCCGGGGCCCGAGGCGGCCGAGCTGCTCGACCAGGCCGAGGACATCATCAACGCGGTCGGACCCGATGTACTGGCCGAGGTGCGCGAAGAGGACGAGCGCGAAGAACGCAGGCAGGGTCGCTGGTGGAGGCGCAAGGGCTGACGGCCGTCGGCTGAGCCCGAACCTGGCCGGCTGTGGCTGAACCTGGCCTGAGCCTGTGCCTGAACCTGGCCGGCTGAGGAGTTCTCGTCCGGCGGCCCCCACGGGCTCCGGCGCCTACCGGCCGGTGAACGTGGCGGTCCGCTTCTCCATGAAGGCGGTCATCGCCTCGACCAGGTCGTCGGAGGCCAGGAAGCCGGCGTTCCAGGTGGCGGTGTACTCGAGACCCTCTGCCACCGAGCTCCCTTCGCCCGCCGTGAGCACCGCCTTGGTTCCCTGGACGGCCAGGGGCGAGTTGGCCGCGATCTCCGCGGCCATGGCCCTGGCTTCGGCCACGACCGCGTCGGCATCGGGGCTGAGCTGGTTGACCAGCCCGATCGACAGGGCACGGTCGGCGGTGATGTCCTTTCCGGTGTAGGCCAATTCGGCGACGTGACCTTTCCCGATGATGCCGGGAAGGCGCTGCAGGCTGCCCAGGTCGGCCACGATGGCCACCTTGGTCTCGCGCACGGAGAAGACGGCGTCGTTGCTGGCCAGGCGGATGTCGCACGCCGCGGCCAGGTCCACCCCACCGCCGATGCAGTAACCCTGGATGGCGGCGATGACCGGCACATGGCACTCGGCGACCGACGTCACCGAGGCCTGGAGACGGAGGATCTCCGCCCGGGCCGACCTGGCTCGCGCCGCCATCGACGGGGGCGGGCCGTTGCCGGAGCCGGGCGGTGCGGTCAGTCCCGCCATGGCCACCAGGTCCAGGCCCACGGAGAAATGCGGTCCACGGGCGGCGACGACCACAGCGCGAACCTCCGGGTCGGATCCGATGGCGGCCATGGCCCGGGGCAGATCGGACCAGAAGGCCGGGCCCAGGGCGTTTCGCTTCTCCTCCCTGTCCAACCACAAGGTGGCAACGTGGCCGTCGGTCTCCACGGAGAGGACGTCGGAGGTGAACGAATCGGTGGCCGATGCCGGGGGCGGAGTCATGGTTCCGAGCGTAGGCCGCACACCGTGCCACCGTCTCGCCCGCCGGCCACACCGAGGTCGGAGGCAGAGGTCGGTGGGCCGAAACGGACGGGTAGTATGGGGACGAGGCTCGTGACCCGGGCCTCCTTGCGCGAAAGGCTGTCGTTCTGTCCACCTTCAACACCCAAACGGCTGCCACCCTCCCGGGGCTGCCCTGGCTGCAACGGCGACGGGTGGCAGCCGCGGATGCGTTCTCCTCGTCGGTCATGCCCAGTGAAAAGGACGAGGTGTGGCGGTACAGCCGGATCGATGCGCTCGATCTCGACCGGTTCCGCCCGTCCGGCACCGTGCCGGTCGATCCGCACAACGACCCCGGTCCGTCGCCCTCCGACCGGATCCATACCCTGGTCGACAGCCTGGGGCCGCGTTCGGGCCTCATGGTGACCATCAACGGGGTGCTGGCCACCGTGGCCTCATCGGTCGGCGACGACGTCTTGTCCCTCGGCCGCGCCACCGAACTGGACGACATGGAGTCCCTGCTGGGTTCGGTCATCGCCGAGTCCCGAGAGTTCGTGCTGCTCAACGATGCCTTCGCGGTGGACCCACTCGTCGTCGACATCGCCGCCGACGCGGTCATCGACGACCCCATCGTCATCGTCCATGTGATCAGCGGTGGTGGCGGTGACGCGGTGTTCCCCCGGACCTTCGTCCGCAGCGGGGCCACGTCGTCGGCCGGGGTGGTGGAGATCGTCGTCGATGTCGACGCCGGGCTCTTGGCCGACCTCCCCTCGGGCAACGTCCCGCCGCCGGTTGAGCGCCGGGGCCGGAGCTCCGAGCATCTGGTGGTTCCGGTGGCCGAAATCCGGGTGTGTGATGAGGCCACGCTGGCCTATGTCAGCGTCCAGGCGCTGGGTCCCGACACCTGGCAGCTCGCCCATCAGGCCAGCGTCATCGGTACCAAGGCCACCCTGGAGAGCTTCGCGGTGGCACTGGGCGGAAGCTACGCCCGGCTCCGGACCGATTCGGCCCTGCAGGGGGAGTCCGGGACCAGCAAGCTCCGGGCCGCCTTCATCGGTCGGGAGGACCAGATGCTCGACTTCCGGACCCTGCAGGACCACCTTGCCCCGCGTACCACCAGCGATCTGCTGTTCATGGGAGCGGTGGCCGACCATTCCCACTCCGTCTACAGCGGCCTGATCCGGGTCCGGCGAGGGGCGGTGCGGTCCGACGCCATGCAGACGAACCACAACCTGGTCCTGGACGAGGGTGCACACGCCGACTCCGTGCCCAACCTGGACATCGAGGAGAACGACGTCAAGTGCAGCCACGGCTCGACGGTCGGACCGGTGGACGAGGACCAGCGCTACTACCTCGAGTCGCGCGGCGTGGAGCCGGAGGTGGCCGAACGCCTCATCGTCGGCGGGTTCTTCGAGAACATCTCCGAGCAGGTGCCCATCGCCGGCACGCGGTCGATGATCGGCACCGCCTTGGCCGACCGGGCCGGAGCACGCGGTGCCTGAGGACACGGCAGCCGATGCCGGCGCCCCGCGATCGGTCAGGCTCTGTGGTCGGGACGATCTTTCGACCGGCGAGGCCAGGCGCTTCGACGTGGACGGGCTGCGGGTGGCGTTGGTGCGGATCGACGACGACTTCTACGCTGTCGGCGACCGCTGCAGCCATGAGGACTTCTCGCTGGCCGACGGAGAGGTCCTGGCCGACGAGTGCGAGATCGAGTGCGCCAAGCACGGATCCACCTTCGATCTGCGGACCGGCCAGCCCTGCTCCCTCCCCGCCACCCGACCGGTCCCCGTCTACCGCGTGGAGATCGCGGGTGACGATGTGTCGGTGGTGGTGTCATGAGCACGGGTGAGCTGTGCATCGACAGTCTCCGGGCCGGCATTCCCGGCCGGGAGATCCTCCGCGGCGTGACCCTCACCGTGCGCAGCGGGGAGGTCCACGCCGTCATGGGTCCCAACGGATCGGGAAAGAGCACACTGGCCCATGTGCTGATGGGCCGGCCGGGCTATGAGGTCCTGGGCGGCTCCGTGACCCTCGACGGCATCGACCTCCTCGCCCTTCCGACGTGGCAGCGGGCCCGTGCCGGTCTGTTCCTCGGCATGCAGCATCCCATCGAAGTGCCCGGGGTCTCACTGGTGAAGTCGCTCACCGCGGCTCGCCGCGGGGTCCCGGCCGACGGGACCGAGGACGCCGGCGTGGTCGATGTCGGGGAACGGTTGGCCGCGGAGGCTCGTCGCATCGGCTTCGACGAGCGCTTCCTCAACCGGCCGCTCAACGTCGACCTATCGGGCGGGGAACGGAAGCGAAACGAGACGCTCCAGTTGGGCGTGCTGCGTCCCCGCTTCGCCGTCCTGGACGAGATCGACTCCGGGCTGGACATCGATGCGCTGGGTGCGGTCGGACGGCGGGTGCAGGAGGGGGTCGCCGAATGGGGCCTCGGGGTGTTGGCCATCACCCACTTCAAGAGGCTGCTCGACGTCCTCCACCCTGACGTCGTACATGTGCTGTCGGAGGGGCGTGTCGTGGCCACCGGGGGAAGCGAGCTGGCCGAGATCGTCGACCGTTCGGGGTACGCCGCCTACAGCTGACCGGTCACGGCCGAGCGCCGGGGCCCGGTCAGGCCTTCGGCTCGCTCTCGTCGAGACCCTGTAACAACGTGTTCCAGCTCAGCGTGGCGCACTTGATGCGCACCGGGAACTTGACGACGCCCTGCAGTGCGGCGAGCTCCCCCAGCGCGTCGACGTCGATGAACTCGGGCTCGGACGGCTCGTGGTCGGCCCCGGACCCGCTCCCGTCGGCGGCCGTCCCGTTGGTCGACGGCAACGTGGACTCGTGGATGGACATCATCCCTTTGAAGGTTCGGACCAGATCCCGTACCTCGGCGACCGGCTTGCCCTTCACTGCTGCTGACATCAATGACGCAGAGGACTGGCTGATCGAGCAGCCGGTGCCGGCGATCTTGATGTCCGTGACGGCGTCGCCCTCGACGATGAGGGTCACGACGATCTCATCGCCGCACAGAGGGTTGAATCCCTCGACCCTCCGTGCCGGAGGCGACTCCAGCTCACCGCGGTTGCGCGGCGACCGGTAGTGGTCGAGGATGATCTCGCGGTAGAGATCCTCGAGTCCGGGCATCAGGAGCGCCCCCCGGTGGTGGCGGATGCCGGGTGCCGGCCACGGTCCCGGCCGGAGGCCCCGGTCAGGCTGCCGCGCCGGCTGCAGCAGGGTGGCAGCGGATCGCATCGCACGGGTTCAGGATACCGTCCGGCGCTCATCCGAAGAACGCCCCCGTCTCGGTCAGGGCGTGAACCAGTGCGTCGACATCGGCTTCGTCGTTGTAAGGACCGAACGAGGCGCGGGCCGTGGCGTTCACACCCAGCCGCCGCATCAGGGGCTTGGCACAGTGGTGGCCCGCCCTCACGCAGACCCCGAACTCGTCGAGCACCTGGGAGATGTCGTGGGGGTGTATGTCGCGGTAGGCGAAGGAGATGACCCCGCCCCGGTCCCGCGGGTCGGCGGGGCCGAAGATGTGGATGTCGTCCCCGAACCGTTCGGCGAGGGTGTCCATGGCGTAGGTGGTCAATGAGATCTCGTGGGCCCGGACCGCATCCATCCCGACCGCCCGGAGGTAGTCGACCGCAGCTCCCAGGCCGATCGCCTCGGTGATCGGCGGCGTGCCGGCCTCGAAGCGCCACGGAATGTCGTTGGGCGTGAACCCGTCCTTGCGCACGTCGAGGATCATCTCCCCCCCGCCGAGGAAGGGAGGGAGCTCCGAGAGCAGCTCGTGGCGCCCCCACAACACACCGATCCCGGTCGGCCCGAGCATCTTGTGCGAGCTGAAGGCGAGGAAGTCGACCCCGAGAGCGGTCACATCGGTGGGCAGGTGGGGAACCGACTGGGCGGCGTCGGCGACGACCACGGCGCCGGCGGCATGGGCCACGCCGGCGATGTCGCCGACCGGGTTGAGCGTCCCGAGCACGTTGGACATGCAGGTGATCCCGACCAGTTTGACCCCGTCGACGAGACGGGCGAGGTCATCGAGGATGAGCTGGCCGTCGTCGTCGACGGGTATCCAGCGAATGGTCAGGCCACGCTCCTCGGCCAGTATGTGCCAGGGGACGATGTTGGCATGGTGCTCCATCTCGGTCAGCAAGATGGCATCGCCCGCGTGCAGGTTCTTCCGCCCCCATGCGTGGGCGACCAGGTTGAGGCCCTCGGTGGCGTTCTTCGCGAAGACGATCTCTCTCGACGGGTCCGGGGCCCCGATGAACCGGCCGACATTGTGCCGGGCGGCCTCGAAACGACGGGTGGCCTCCTCGGCGATGGAGTACACCCCGCGGTGGACGTTGGCGTGCGTGGTCTCGTCGTAGGTACGCATGGCGTCGAGGACCTGGACCGGACGTTGGGCCGACGATGCCGAGTCGAGATAGACGATCGGGTGGCCGTTCACCTCGCGACCGAGCAGGGGGAAATCCTTGCGGAGGGCGGCGACGTCGAGCCGGGGAGCAGCTTCTTTCACGTGCGCCATGCGTCGTACCCCTCGATCTCGAGTGATCGTGCCAGCTCCGGGCCGCCCTCGTCCACGATGACCCCGTCCACGAGCAGGTGCACCCGGTCGGCGGCCAGTTCGTCGAGCATGCGCTGATAGTGGGTGATGACGAGGACGCCGAGCTCGGGCCGTGACTCCCGTACGGCATGGACCCCGCGGGCGACGGTACGCAAGGCGTCCACATCGAGCCCGGAGTCCGTCTCGTCGAGCACGGCCAGTTCGGGCTCGAGGATGGCCATCTGGAGGATCTCGTTGCGCTTCTTCTCGCCGCCGGAGAACCCGTCATTCAGGTGGCGCTCCCCGAAGGCCGGATCCATGCCCAGCTTCTCCATCCACTCCATCATCATCAGGCGCACCTCGAGCACCGACATGTCCATGCCCCTGCGGGCCGACAGGGCCTGGCGCAGGAATTGGATGACCGGCACACCGCCGATCGCCTCGGGCTCCTGAAAGGCGAGGAACATCCCGGCCTTGCCCCGCACATCGGGCGCCCACGAGGTCACGTCCTCACCCCGGAAGCGGATGGACCCCGAGGTGACCTCGTAGGACGGGTTGCCGAGCAGCACATTGGCCAGTGTCGACTTGCCCGAGCCGTTCGGACCCATCAGCGCGTGCACCTGGCCGGACTCGACGGTGAGATCGACGCCTTTGAGGATGGGCTGGCCCTCCACGGACACGTGGAGCTGCTCGATCTGGAGCAGGGGGCCCGCGGCTTCGGGGCGCTGGTCGGTGTCACTGGGCACGGGTTGATCTTAGCCCCATTCGTGACTTTCTCCTACGGGTATAGGAGGAATCGGGACCCGGCCCGTCAGGGCCCCTGGATTGCACATGTGACCAGGTCAACCAGTACGGTAACCGCATGGCCGACCCGTGGAACTTTGCCGGCCCGGTCGCCCGCCTCGATTCGACCACCAACGTGGTGACCCTGGTGGACGAGTCGACCTTCGCCATCAGCGGGAGCTCGGGCGACATGGCCGCCGGCGCAGCGCAGGGGCTCTTCTTCAGGGACACCCGGATCCTGTCCCGACTCGAGGTCCTGGTCAACGGGTCGAGGACAGAGCCGTTGGCGGCGATCACCGACGATCCGTTCTCCGCCACGTTCGTGTCCAGATGCCTCCCCGGTCCGGGCCGGGCCGACTCCACCTTGATGGTGTTCCGATCACGCTATGTCGGCCAAGGGATGCGCGAGGACCTCACCATCCGAAATTTCGCCGACGAGCCCGCCCTGTGCACCATCGAGGTGTTCGTGGGATCCGACTTCGCCGACCTGTTCGCGGTGAAGGAAGGGAGGGTGGGGGGCGATCCGGGCACCGGCGAGGTCTCGACCAAGGTGTCCGCGGGCACACAGGCCGAGTTGGCGGCCCGCATCAAGGCCGGGAACCCGGAGGTGGGGCGGCGGGAGTCCGACGAGCCGATCCCTGCTGAACGGCCGCCCACCATCACCTACTCCTACCGGCGGGGTGGGGTGGTCCGCGGCGTCGACGTCCGCTTCGGCGATCCGGCTGTCGTCACGCCCGATCTGGCCACCTTCGAGGTGGTCGTGCCCCCGCGGGACACGTGGACCACCTGCATCGAGGTCGGACCGGCCATCGACGGGGCGTCGTTCGACCCGAGGTACCGGTGCGGCCAGCCCATCGACCGGGCCACTCCCTCGGAGCGTCTGGCCCAGTGGCGTCGCCGGGTTCCCCAGGTCGAGACCAGCCATCCGGGACTGAAGGAGGTGATCGCCCGCAGCAACGAGGACCTGGGCGCCCTGCGCATCTTCGACCCCGACTATCCCGAACGGGTGGTGGTGGCCGCCGGCGCCCCCTGGTTCATGACGGTGTTCGGCCGTGACTCCCTGTTGACGGCATGGATGGCGCTCCTCGTGGACCCCGATCTGGCCCGCGGTGTGCTGCAGACCCTGGCCCGATTCCAGGGGACCGACGTCGATCCGCGCCATGACGAGGAGCCCGGCCGCATCCTCCACGAGATGCGCTTCGGGGATGCCGCCTCCCTCTCACTCGGAGGCGGGAGCATCTACTACGGCTCGGCCGACGCCACGCCGCTGTTCGTGATGCTCCTCGGTGAGATGCGACGCTGGGGCGAGGCCAGGGAGATGGTCGACGAGCTGCTCCCCAACGCGGCTCGGGCCATCGAATGGATCGAGCAGTTCGGCGATGCCGACGGCGACGGCTACGTCGAGTACCGGCGGGCCACCGATCGCGGGCTGGCCAATCAGGGCTGGAAGGACAGTTGGGACGGGATCCGGTACGGGGACGGCAGGGTGGCTCAGGCCCCCATCGCGCTGTGCGAGGTGCAGGCCTATACCTACGGTGCGTACCTGGCCAGCGCCCACTTCGCGTTCGAGGTGGGCGACACCGCCACCTACGACCGCTTCCGGGCCAAGGCAGCCCAGCTCAAGGCGGCGTTCAACCGCGACTTCTGGCTCGAGGACAAGGGATGGTTCGCCGTCGGGCTCGATGCCGACAAGCGTCCCATCGATTCACTGACCTCCAACATCGGCCACTGCCTGTGGACGGGGATCGTCGACGAGGACAAGGCACACCGGGTGGCCGAGGCACTGGTATCGCCGGCCATGTTCAGCGGCTGGGGAGTGCGCACGCTCTCCCGGGACAGCGGCGGCTACAACCCGATCAGCTACCACTGCGGTTCGGTGTGGCCCCACGACACCGCCATCGTGGCGGCCGGGCTGGCCCGATACGGCTACGACGGGGCCGCCCAGAAACTCATCTTCGCCCTGATGGACGCGGCCTCGGCCCAGGGCGGCAGGCTCCCCGAGCTGTTCAGCGGGCTCGACCGGGGAGAGCTGTCGGTGCCCGTGGGCTACCCCACCTCGTGCTCGCCGCAGGCCTGGGCGGCGGCGTCGCCCCTGTTGTGCCTCCGGACGCTGCTCCGGCTCGATCCGTGGATCCCCTACGGCAAGACCTGGCTGTGCCCGAACCTCCCCGAGTGGATCGGCTACCTGAAGGTCGAGGGGATCCCGTTGGCCGGGTCGAGGGTGACCATCGAGGTCGGTAGCGAGGTACCCGGTGGGCTGGTCGTGAGTGGCCTGCCCCATGAGATCGAGCTGGTCCGGGAGCCGCGCCGGCCGTCGACGGCGGTCTGAACGCAGACCCCCCGGCCGTTCACCACCCGCGTTCGACCCACTCTTGCAGATGGGGCGACTCGGCCCCGAGGGTGGTCCCCGCACCGTGCCCGGGCAGGACGAGGGTCGCCGGGTCGAATGCGGCGAAGAGCCGCCTGTCGATCGAGTTGATGATGGTGGGGAAATCGGCGTTCTCGAACGAGGTGTTGCCCGGCCCGCCGGGGAAGAGCGTGTCCCCGCTGAACAGCAACGGGGTCCCTTCGACGGCGAAGCACATCGATCCCGGCGTGTGGCCGGGGGTGGCGATGGTCGAGATGCGCAGGTTCCCGACCTCGAGAACGGATCGATCCTCGAGGATCTGATCGTAGGAGGGCAGCATGGCCGCATCGGCAGCGGTCACCGCCACGCCGATCCCGGCATCGCGGACCGCCTCGACGGCCTGGATATGGTCCCAGTGCCCGTGGGTCTCCACGACCTGGCGCACGTTGAGGGCCGTGCACAGCTCGAGCAGCTTGTCGTGCTCGTTGGCCGCGTCGATCAGGACGGACTCGCCACTCGAGGTGCATCTCACGATGTAGACGTTGTTGTCCATGGGGCCGACGACCAGACGATGGACCTCGACCGTCGCGTCCTTGTAGTCGACGATGGTGGCTGGCACAGGCAGGGGAGGCTCCTCAGGGGTCGTTGGCCGGGTCCGACGCCCGAACCTGGTTGGATGTCGTATGGAGTCGGGGGCCCGCCCCGGGGGAGCGGTGGTCGATCCCACCCGGCCAGCGTAGTTGGCCTTCTTGACCCGTTGGTCAACAATGCACGGTTCTGGTAGACAAACGGGGCACGCCGTCCCCGGTTCGGGCACGGCCACGAGATCCCAGGGGATGGAGACCACGATGAACTTCGCCTTCAGCGAGGAGCAGGACGAGCTTCGCAAGTCCGTCCGACGCTTCCTCGAGGACAAATCGCCGGAGACCGAGGTCCGCAGGCTGATGGAGACCACCGAAGGCTACGACACCGCAGTCTGGACCCAGATGGCCGAGCAGCTGGGTCTGCAGTCCCTGGTCATTCCCGAGCAGTTCGGTGGGTCCGGGTTCTCCTACGTGGAACTCATCGTCGTCCTCGAGGAGATGGGTGCCGCGCTGCTCTGCGCCCCGTTCTTCTCCACGGTGGCCCTGGCCACCAACGCCATCCTCACCTCGGATGACCAGAGCGCGCAGGAGTATCTGCTTCCCGGGATCGCCGCCGGGGAGACGATCGGAACCCTGGCCTTCACCGAGGATTCGGGGCGTTGGGATGCCGACGGGATCACGTTGGCGGCGACCAAGTCGGGCGAGGGCTGGGCCCTCAACGGCCACAAGTCGTTCGTCATCGACGGCCACGTGGCCGGGCTGGTCCTGGTCGTCGGGCGGACCGCCGCCGGGCTGTCGCTGTTCGGGGTCAAAGGCGATGCCGACGGTCTGACCCGCACGCCACTGGCCACGATGGACCAGACCCGCAAGCAGGCCCGACTGGAGTTTGCCGACACGCCCGCCTGGCTCATCGGTGCCGACGGGGGGGCCGGGGCCGGATTGAGCAAGACCCTCGATCTGGCCGCGGTGGCCCTGGCCGCGGAGCAGGTCGGGGGAGCCCAGCGCTGCCTCGACAGCTCGGTGGAGTACGCCAAGACGCGCATCCAGTTCGGCCGGCCCATCGGCAGCTTCCAGGCCATCAAGCACAAGTGCGCCGACATGCTGCTCGAGGTCGAGTCGGCCAAGTCCGCCGCGTACTACGCGGGGTGGGCCGCCGCCGAGGACTCGGACGAACTGCCGGTGGTTGCCAGCCTGGCCAAGTCCTACTGCTCGGAGGCGTACTTCCACGCCGCCGCGGAGACCATCCAGATCCACGGGGGCATCGGCTTCACCTGGGAGCATCCCGCGCACCTCTACTTCAAACGGGCCAAGTCCTCGGAGCTGTTGCTGGGTGATCCGTCGTACCACCGGGAGCTGTTGGCCCAGCGCATCGGGATCTGAGCGCGACGGCGTGCTCTGCGGTGGGTGGCCGACGCCCGTCGTCACCGGACGGGCCAGATGAGCGGCAGATGAACTCCGTCTGCGTCGAACTGGCGTAGCGTTTCCACGATGAACGATCCCAGACAGACGATCGGCTGGCTGCTGCTCGTGATGGTGGCCGTGGTGGGTGGCGGGGCGGCGGTCCTCGGTGTGTCCCAGGCACCGAAGAACGTGCCGCTCCAAAAAGCCGTGGACAACACCCTGGCCGCGTCCAATTACAGCCAGGTCGTCACCGAGTCGACCCCGCAGGGCAAGCAGACCGACTATCTCGTGTTCGAGGCGCCCGACAAGCTGGGCGGGTACGTGGAGAGCGGGAACAAGCGCACCTACGTCTACGTCATCGGGGACACGGAATACCAGAGCCTCACCGTCTCGTCCACGGCCTCCACCAAACACCTGACCTTCTACGCACAACCGAGCCAGGGGGCCACCACCGTCGACCCGACCCACAACTACCTGCGCTACGCCGCGACGGCGAAGAACATCAGCCAGACCGGCAGCACGTACTCGTTCACCTTGACCCAGAACGGCGAGACCGGTCACTTCGCCTACACGGTGTCCGGGTCGTACATCTCGGAGTTCGACCTGTCGGTCAAGACCGCTTCGGTCCAGTTGGTGATCTCCCAGGTCGGTTCGTCGCCTCCGGTCGCCCTGCCGAGCGGCGCCAAGGTCGTCAAGGCGCCGACCAGCCCGACCACTCCGACCGGTTAGACACCCGGGGGTCCGTCCACCGTCAAGGTCCGGCGTCCGGCTCCACCCGGCCGACGGCATCCTCGATGGCCTGGTCGATGGCCCGGTCGATGGCCCGGCGGAGCATCCGAGCCCGCGCCTCAGGCTCGGTCGCCTCGGTGAGCCACCTGACCACCACGAAGTGCCGGGCGCCGGCTTCGGCCATCCCGACGACCGTGGTGGGATCGACACCTCCGGTGATCCACACCGGGCACGACGCCCGGCTCGCCGCCTCGCTCACATAGCCGAGCCCGGTCCCGGCCCGCCCCGGCTTCGTCGGGGTGGGTGTGACCGGACCGGCCGAGATGTAGTCGACTGGGGCGTGGACGGCCCCGTCCAGATCCTCCACCCGGTGGGTTGACAACCCGACGACGGCGTCCGCTCCCATCAGCCGTCGAGCTCGGTCGGGAGCCATGTCCTCCTGACCGATGTGGACGCCGTCGGCACCGATCGCCGCAGCCAGATCGGGACGATCGTTGAGGATGAAGGGGATCCCGCGATCGGCACAGACCCGCTGGACCCGGGCCGCACATTCGACCACCTCGGAATCGGTCAACCGCTTGTCCCGCAGCTGCACGATGTCGACGCCACCCGCGATGCACCGCTCGATGAACAGCTCGAGATCGGGCCGGTCGGGCGAGCACAGGTACAGCCGCCGTCGCCCGAGGTCCCAACGGGCGGCCGGGCCCGCGTTCACCCCGGCTTCGACGCCTTGGCCTTGGCCTTCATCCGCTGCTTGT
>JBEKIU010000040.1:0-24984 GCA_050011635.1 Acidimicrobiales bacterium | reverse complement strand
TCTGTTGGAGGGAACGGATGCGCTCCAGCCGCTCGACATGGCCGTCGTGGTACCAGGCAACCCGTCCCTGACGCCTCGGTGGTTCGAGCAGCCCTTTGCTCTGGTAGTACCGGATGGTGTCCACCGACATCCCGGAACAAACTGAGAGTTGTTCGACCCGCATCTCCATGGAACCCACTCTAGGAGTAACTGCTCGTATTGTTTGAGCGGCACTCCCGACCGGGAGGAGGGCCGGGTCGGACCGTTCCCGGGCTCAGCCCCGGCCGGGCTCTGCTTCTGGGGTCACCAGGGGCCCCAGGCTCAGTAGAAGTACCGGTAGACCACCTGGGCGACGCAGCTCGGCTTCGACGATCCCTCGGTTTCGAAGGTGAGGTCCAGGGCGACCTGAACACCCCCGGTGACGTCCTCCACCTCGGCCACCGCCACCCCGAGGCGGAGGTTGCTGTCGACCGGCACCGGGGCCGGGAAGCGGACCTTGTTGCACCCGTAGTTGACGCCCATCGACGCTCCCTCGACCACGACGACCTCCCCCAGCAGTACCGGGGCCAACGAAAGGGTCAGGTAGCCATGGGCAATCGTTGAGCCGAAAGGGCCCCCTTTGGCTCGCTCCGGATCCACGTGGATCCACTGGTGGTCGCCGGTGGCCTCCGCGAACAGATTGATCTGGCCCTGGTCGATCCGGTGCCAGTCGCTGTAGCCGAGATGCGTCCCGGCCAGATCTTGAAACTTGTCGATGCCCTTCACGGTGGTAACCATGGTCCAGACTGTATGGGACACGGGACCCGCTGACCACCCGCCTGTGGACGCCTGGTCCGAAGACTGAGGCGTTCCTTGGTCGAAAGATCAGTGCGTCCTCAGTCGAACCTGCTCGGTACGCTGCTCGGTGTGGTCGATTCCCATCGTCACCGGAACCTGCAAGGGGGCGGAGCCCGCGCCGCCGTCTTCGGCGTCAGCGACGGCCTCGTCTCCAACGTCGCCCTCATCCTCGGCATGGCCGGCGCCCATGCATCGGTGGGCGCTGTTCGTCTGGCCGGTATCGCCGGTCTGGTTGCCGGCGCGTTCTCGATGGCCGCTGGAGAGTACGTCTCCATGCGGGCGCAGTCCGAGTTGATGTTGCGAGAGCTTGACGTCGAACGACAGGCCATCCGCCATGACCCGGAGGACGAGCGCAGGGAGCTGGCGGCCATCTACGAGAGCCGGGGTATCGACGCCGACATGGCCAACGAGCTGTCGGTCAAGATGATGCGGGATCCCGATCTCGCGCTCGAGACCCATGCCCGCGAGGAACTGGGCATCGACCCGGGGCAGACCGGCAACCCGATCCAGGCGGCTGCCTCGTCGTTCGTGGCCTTCGGCGTCGGAGCGTTCGTGCCGCTCCTCCCCTGGCTGATCACGGCGGGGACGACCGCCACCTTGTGGTCGGTCGCCCTCGGCGCCATCGGTGCCTTCACCGTTGGCGCCGGGCTGGCTCACTTCACCGGCCGGTCGTGGCTGTGGTCCGCCTCCCGCCAACTGCTGATCTCCGGCATCGCCGCCGGGGTCACCTTCTCCATCGGCCGGCTGGTAGGCGTGGGCTGAGTCGCGGGCGCCCGTGGCTGCGTGGCGGGCTCCCGCCGTCTGCGTCACGGACCCACGGGATCTGGTTCAGTCCAGGCGTCTGACATAGGCCCGATCGACGTGGTCGTCGACGAATCCCATCGACCGGTACATGGACACGGCTGCGACATTGTCGGCGTCCACGTAGAGCATGCCGACGGTGAGGCCGCGATGAGCCAACCAGTCGAGGCCCGCTTGGGTGAGGGCGCGGCCCCAGCCGCGACCGTGGAATTGAGGGTCGACCCCGATCACGTAGATCTCGCCCATGGCAGGATCGGTGTCGGTGTGGATCTTGGTCCAACACGAGCCCGCCACCTGCCCGCCCTCCTCCAGGATCAAGAGCCCTTCGGGGTCGAACCACGCCTCCTTCTCACGCTCCACCAGCGTGGCCATGTCCCAGTGGCCCTGCTCGGGATGGGCGGCGAAGGCACGGTTGTTGGCAGCCAGCCAGCCCTCCTCGTCCAGTCCGGGTCGGAACGGGCGGGTCCGGACACCCGGTCCTGGGCGACGGCGCCCGTCGGGCACCGGGAGCACGCAGCGCATCTGGATCAAGTCGCGCTCGACATCGAATCCGCGGGCCACGGCTCTCTGGTCATCCCCGGGAGTGGCCCTGGCAACCCAGAGGCGCAGGGATCCGCCCCCGAGCCCGGTGACCAGGCCGACGGCCGCGTCCACCAGAGCATCGGTCATCGCCGGGGCATCGGCGGCGGCCGGGTCCACGACCACCTCCGTGGCGTACTGCTGCGTGTGCGCATCTCCGATGACCGGTGCATAGCCGAGGACACGACCGCCGGCCCTGGCCACCACGGCGGTAACGAACCGGGCGTGGCCTGTACCCGGCGGGGAGCCGTCGACGGCATGGGTCAGTGCGGTGCGCTTGGGCTCGCCCACCGCGGCGTGGCCGGTGGATCGGGCCACCCGTTCCAACAGGTCGTTGACTTCCTGGGCCAGGTGCTGGTCGGGCACCGACACCACGGACAGTTCGGGGCCCTCCATGAAAATGACGCTACCGCTAGTCTCGGGCCGATGGCCCGACCGCGCACTCCGGCAGGCCGGGCTCGGGTCACCGACGAACGGTTGGCCGAGGTCTATCCCGGGACGGCGCGCACGCTGTGCGCGCTCGATCACAAGGACGCGTTCCAGTTGCTGGTGGCGACCATCCTCTCGGCCCAGTGCACCGACGTCCGTGTCAATCTCACCACCCCGGCGCTGTTCGCCCGCTATCCCGATGCGCCCTCGATGGCGGCAGCCGATCTCGCCGACGTCGAGACGCTGATCCGCTCGACCGGGTTCTTCAGAACCAAGGCCCGCAACCTGGTGGGCATGGCCCAGGCGGTGGTGGGACGCTTCGGGGGCCAGGTGCCGAAGGCCATGGCCGATCTGGTCACGCTGCCCGGGGTAGGTCGCAAGACGGCCAACGTGGTGCGGAGCGTGGACTTCGGACTGCCGGGCCTTCCCGTCGACACCCACGTACAGCGCCTCTCCCGTCGACTGGGGCTGACCGACGAGACCGATCCGGTGAAGGTCGAGAACGTATTGAACGCCCTCGTGCCGGCAGGCCATCGTGGGGTCTTCAGCCTTCGGTTGATTCTCCACGGGCGGGCCGTCTGCTCGGCCCGATCGCCACGATGCGATCGCTGCGTGCTCTCAGATTTCTGCCCTTCGGCGGGCCTCTTCGGCACACCCTGACCGCCCGTCCCCGAAGGGCTCCGACCGTTCCCGTGCCGCACCACCGGTGGCAGCGGCCATGTCGAGAGGAACCGGCGGATGACCGCCCCACCGGGTGAGGACGGCACCGGACGGGGCTTGGGAAGAAGTGGGACGCTACCTGGACATTTGCCAGCGAACCGTCGCATCCGGCCGGCGCGATGAGCAATTTGGTGGCGCATGACTGGAATTGGGCAAAAAAAAGTGGTCTCCTATGGGGGTCGGAACCGGTTCCCGCCAACTGGTTCCGCTGAGCGTTGTTCGGGATCCGCCGCCCGAGCCGCTCGCGCGAAGGCACCCTTCGGGGTGCCTTCGCCGCGTGAGGACCCGGGTTCGGTCGGGCCGGGACCAGTCCCGTCGGGGGGAGGGACCCGACTCCGGGCGGGAACCGATCAGCCCCGACCACTGCGGGGCCGGGGCTCGGAGGGCTGACGCGTCATCGACGGCTGAGCGTTGCCGACAGCCGGGTCAGCCGCCGGTTGGCACTGGTCAGGGCGCGCTCGATGGCGAACAGCTCCCGTGCCGTCTCGTCGTCCTTGGCTACGTCGGCGGCGTCGGCGTGAGCGGTGACGCGGCGAGTCAGTTCGTCGAGTGCGGTGGCGAGCGATGAGAGTTCTGCAGGGCGGGCGGACATCGGATGATCATGACATTCCTGCGCCCGGCCGGGCCCGAGGGGCCGGCGAGGGCCGGGGCTGTCCGGCGCCGGGCCGGCCGGATGGGGCCGGATGCCGCCCCGACCCTGGCCGGTCGAAGGCCACGGTCCGGTAGCATCGACGGGCTATGGCTCTGCGTCGGATCGATCTCCGCGGCTTCTCCGGCGACCGCCGGGCGCTGGAACGGGCACTCCCGCGTCCGACCGATGTCGATGATCGCGGCGCGGGCGACGTGGCCTCCATCCTCCGTCAGGTGCGCGAGGAGGGCGACGCCGCCGTACGCCGGCTGACCCGGAAATTCGACGGCGTGGACATCGACGCGCTGCGGGTCCCTGAGGAGGAGATCCAGGCCGCCCTCCGCCGGGTGCCCCCCGACCTTCAGGACGCGTTGGACGTCGCCCACGATCGGATCCTGACCTACCACGCACACGAGTCGGGCGACTCGTCCGCCGAGGACTTCGAATCGGGTGGCATCGAGGTGCGGCACCTGGTGCGACCGGTGGCCCGCGCCGGGTGTTACGCCCCCGGAGGACGCGCCCGCTACCCGTCGACGGTGCTCATGTGTGCGGTGCCCGCCCAGGTCGCCGGCGTCGACGAGATCGTGCTGTGCGTTCCGCCCGGGCCTGACGGCCGGATCGACGACGCCACACTGGCGGCTGCCGCGGTGGCCGGTGTGGGAGAGGTGTACCGGGTGGGCGGGGCCCAGGCCATCGGGGCCATGGCCTACGGAACCGAGTCGATCGACGCCGTCGACGTCATCGTCGGCCCCGGCAATCGCTACGTGGCCGAGGCCAAACGCCAGGTGTCCGGTGTGGTGGGCGTGGCGTCGGCCTTCGCCGGACCGTCCGAGGTGGTGGTGATCGCTGGCCCGGAGACGCCGCCCGAGCTGGCGGCCATCGATCTCGTCGTCCAGGCCGAGCACGGCCCCGATGGTCTGGCGTGGTTGCTGACCTGGTCGGAGATCGTGGCCGAGGAGGTGGTGGCCCATGTCGACCGTATGGTGAGTGCATCACCCCGTCGAGGGGATCTCGAGGCCACCCTCGATGCCGGCGGGTTCGTCGTGCTGGTCGACGACCTCGAACAGGCATGTGCCGTGGCCAATGTCGTGGCCCCCGAGCACCTGGAGATACTCGTCGACCGGGCCAAGTCGGTGCTGCCGCTGATCTCGTCAGCCGGCGCCGTCTTCCTCGGCCCGAGCTCGCCGGCCAGCATCGGCGACTATCTGGCCGGACCCAACCATGTGCTGCCCACCAACCGGACGGCCCGGTTCGCCAGCGCGCTCAGAGTGGACGACTTCAGGCGCCACATCCACGCCGTCACCGTCAGCGAGAAGGCCCTTGAAGTCCTCGGCCCTCACGTGGTGACGCTGGCCGAGACCGAGGGGCTCTCCGCCCACGCCGAGTCGATTCGCCTGCGATGGCAGCAGTAGAACCACGCCGCCAGGACGGACCGGCGCGGCCCGCGGTCCGGCCCGATCTGGTCGCCCTCACCGGCTACCACTCGGCGCAGGTCGAGGTGGACGTGCGTCTCAACACCAATGAGTCCCCCCTGCCACCACCTCCGCAGTGGTTCGATGCCTTCCGAGCCGGACTGGCCGACATCGACTTCAACCGCTATCCGGACCGTGAGGCAGCGGAGCTCCGCCGGGCGCTGGCCGATAGCCACGGGGTCGGGCTCGACCAGATCTTCTGCGCCAACGGATCGAACGAGGTCCTCCAGTCCCTGCTGCTGGCCTACGGAGGGCCCGGCCGCACCGTGGCCGTGTTCGAGCCCACCTACACGCTCCACCGCCACATCGCCCGCATCACCGGCACCGATGTGGCCGTGGGCAGCCGCACGGACGACTTCGTCATCGACCTGGACGAAGTCAGGCGGGTCGTCGACGGACACCATCCCGTCATCACCTTCCTGTGCTCTCCGAACAACCCGACCGGCCGGGCCGACACTCCCGAGCAGATCGAGGCCGTGGTGGACGCGACCGCCGGCCTGGTGGTGGTGGACGAGGCCTACGGGCAGTTCGCCGGTTCCTCGGCGCTGGACATGGTGCGAAGCGGTGGGCCCGGCTCCGATCGCACCGTCGTGGTCCGGACCTTCTCGAAGACCTGGTCGATGGCCGGACTGCGGCTCGGCTACCTGGTGGGCTCGCCGGCCGTGGTCGAGGCGTGCGAGATGGTGGTGCTCCCGTACCACCTCGACGCAGCCAAGCAGTTGGCCGGCCGGCTGGCCCTGCGCTTCGTCGACGAGATGGAGGCACGGGTGGCCATGCTCAAAGAGGAGCGCGGGCGTATCGCCGCCGCGCTGGCCGAGCTCCCGGTCCAGACCTGGCCCTCGAATGCCAACTTCATCCTCTTCCGGCCGACGGACAGGGGCGCACGGGAGGTGTGGGGTGAGCTCCTCGACGCGTCCGTCCTCGTGCGAGACTGTTCGGAGTGGCCGGGCCTTGCCGGATGCCTGCGGGTCACGGTGGGTCTCCCCGAAGAGAACGACCGCTTCCTGGCCGCACTGAGTGAAAGCCTGCAATGAGCGCTACGACCACCACGCCCGCCGCCCACCGGACCGCCGAAGTGCACCGAGCGACCAAGGAGACGTCCATCGACGTGGTCGTCGACATCGACGGCACGGGCCTCACCGAGGTCTCCACCGGCCTGCCGTTCTTCGACCACATGGTCAGCCAGCTGGGTCGGCACGCGGGGTTCGACCTCGAGGTGTCGGCCCGCGGCGACCTGGAGGTCGACGCCCACCACACCGTCGAGGACGTCGGCATCACCATCGGGGAGGTCCTGGCCGCGGCTCTGGGCGACAAGGACGGCATCCGGCGGTTCGGATCGGTCGCCGTTCCCCTGGACGAGGCGCTGGTGGAGGTGGCGCTCGACCTGTCGGGCCGGCCCTTCCTCACCTACGACATCGACTTCCCACCGGACACCATGCCCCTCGGCACGCCGCCCTTCGACCCGCAGTTGGCCGAGGAGTTCTGGCGGGCGCTGGCCACATCGGCGGGAATCACCCTCCACGTCCGTCTGCGCTCGGGCAAGAACACCCACCACATCGTGGAGGCTTCGTTCAAGGGAGTGGCCCGCGCTCTTCGTGATGCGGTCCGTCACGAGGGTGGCGGCATCCCCTCCACCAAGGGGACCCTGTGACCGCGGCGATGGACGCGGCGACCGCGGCGACCGCGGCGATGGACGCGGCGACCCCGGCCGGACGTCGACCCCACCCGGGTAGCCCCATCGGCTCCGAGCCCTCCGGCCACCGGTGATCGCCGTCCTCGACTACGGCATCGGGAACCTGCGCTCGGCGGAGAAGGCCTTCCAGCACCTCGGAGCCGACGCTTCGCTGGTCGACGACCCCGACCGGGCCGCCGCCGCGGCCGCCGTGGTGCTGCCCGGCGTGGGGTCCTTCGGCCGTTGTGCGCAGGCCCTCCGATCGAGCGGTCTGGACAAGGCGGCCACCGCCGCCATCGAGCGGGGCGTGCCCTTCCTCGGGATCTGTGTCGGTTTCCAGCTGCTGTACGAGGGGTCTGACGAGTCCCCGACCGAACAGGGGCTCGGCGTGCTCCCGGGAACGGTGAGGCGGTTGGCCGAGGGCGTCAAGCGTCCCCAGATGCAGTGGAACGTCCTGGACACGGTGGGTGGCCCCACCGGCGGCCTGCTGGCGGGCGTGCCCAGCCCCGCCTGGGTCTATTTCGTGCACTCGTATGCTCCGGAGCTCACCGCTCACACCTCGTCCACCTGCCACTACGGCGGACCGGTGACCGCGTCGGCCGAGTGGGGCACGGTATGGGGAACCCAGTTCCACCCGGAAAAGTCCGGCTCGGTCGGACTCGGCATCCTGGCCAACTTCGTCCGCGCCGCCACCGCCGCGCCTCGCTGATGGACCTGTACCCGGCCATCGACATCCGCGACGGGGGAGCGGTGCGTCTGGCCCAGGGGGACTTCGGCCGTCAATCCGACTACGGCGACCCGGTGGAGCTGGCCCGTCGGTTCGCCGCCTCGGGGGCTCCGTGGCTGCACGTGGTCGACCTCGATGCCGCCCGGGGTGGCGATCCGGTCAACCGCCCGACGGTGCTGGCCATCGCAGCCGCGGTCGGCGTCCCGGTCCAATCCGGCGGAGGGGTGCGTAGCGAGGACGATGTCCGGGAGCTGCTGTCCGGAGGGGTGAGCCGGGTTGTCCTCGGCACGCTGGCCCTCGACGATCCCGGCCTGGCCCGTACGCTGGCGGCGACCTTCCCCGGGCGGGTGGGCGTCGGGATCGACTACCGCCTCGACGCCGACGGTGGCACCGAGGTTGCCGTCCGGGGGTGGGAGCAGGGCACCGGACGAACCGTGGATGAGCTCCTCGGTGACCTGGCGGGCGCCGGTGTGGTCGCGGTGATCGTGACCGCCATCGAGCGTGACGGCATGCTCACCGGTCCCGACGTTGCCGGACTGCGTCAGGTGCTGGGGTCGACCGACATCCCGGTGATCGCCTCGGGGGGCGTGGCCGCGGCGAGCGACATCGAGGCGCTGGCCCGGCTCGAGGTCCGCGCCGGGGCGAGAGCGGCCGGTGACACCGGAACCCCGCGGCGGCTGTACGGGGTGATCAGCGGCAAGGCGCTGGTGGACGGGCGACTGACCGTCGAGGAAGGGGTGGCGGCGTGCGCACGGTACGGGTGATCCCCTGCCTCGACGTGGACGCCGGACGCGTCGTGAAGGGCGTGCGGTTCACCGGTCTCTTCGACGCCGGTGATCCCGTCGAGCTGGCCGGCCGTTACGACGCCCAGGGCGCGGACGAACTGGTCTTCCTCGACATCACGGCATCGTCGGACAACCGCCGGACCATGGTCGAGGTGGTCTCGCGGACCGCGGAGGCGGTGTTCATCCCCCTCACGGTGGGCGGGGGGATCCGGTCCGTTGACGACGCCCGGCTGCTGCTCCGGGCCGGCGCGGACAAGGTCGGGGTCAACACCGCCGCCGTCGACCGACCTGAGCTCATCGGCGAGCTGGCCGATGAGTTCGGGAGCCAGTGCGTGGTGGTGGCCGTCGACGCCCGGCGCCGGCGAGGGCAGTCGGCGGGGGAGCCGGACCCGTCCTGGGAGGTGTTCACCCACGGCGGCCGCACCCCGACGGGCGTCGATGCGGTCGAATGGTGCCGGCGCTCCTCGGCCGCGGGCGCGGGGGAGATACTCCTCACCTCGATGGACCGGGACGGGACCAGGGACGGCTTCGACCTGGAACTGACCCGGACGGTGGCCGAGCACTGCCCGGTCCCGGTGATCGCCTCCGGGGGGGTGGGCACGCTCGACCATCTGGTGGAGGGAGCGGTCGAGGGCCGCGCCGAGGCGGTCCTGGCCGCCTCGATCTTCCATCTGGGTGAGTTCACGGTGGCGCAGGCCAAGCGGCACCTGGAGGCGGCTGGGGTGCAGGTGCGGCCGGCGTGACGGTCCAGCCCGGCCACGCGTGGGCGGCCCCGCCCCTGCGGTAGCCTTCTCCTGTGGCTATGACGACGCCAGAAGTACCGACGACCAGCCAAAATGGCGACAACCCGGCCAAGCTGGCCATCACCGTGCTGGCCGATCGGGTGTTGGTCCAGGTCGGCCAGACCGAGGGGGAGCGACGGTCGAGGTCCGGCATCCTCATCCCGGCCACCGCTCAGGTCTCCCGGCGCCTGACCTGGGCCGAGGCGGTCGCCGTCGGTCCGCACGTCCGTTCGGTGAAGGTCGGCGACAACGTCCTGTTCAACCCCGAGGACCGCTTCGAGGTCGAGGTCCAGGGGGACGAGTATGTGATCCTGCGTGAGCGGGACATCCATGCGGTGGCGGCCACCCGCATCGATGGCGGCACGGGGCTGTACCTGTGAACGCCCATTCCCACTAGGCGGGACCGGGACCGGCGCCCACCGCGGGCCCCACACCCAGGCATCGCCGCCCCGACGGCCAGGTCATGGCAGCACAGAAACCAATCCACCAGGGAGCACCTCTCGTGAGCACCACCGGGACAACCGATTACACGGCCACGCCGATCGACTTCACCGAGGACGAGGTGGAAGCGGTGGCGTTCAACACCGACGGGCTCGTCCCGGCCATCGTCCAGGACGCCTCCGACCAGGCTGTCCTGATGCTGGCGTGGATGAACCGCGAGTCGCTCATCAAGACCCTGGAGACCGGGCGGAGCTGGTTCTGGAGCCGGAGCCGACGCGAGTTCTGGTGCAAGGGCGAGACGTCCGGCGACCGCCAGTACGTCCGGAGCGTGCGCTACGACTGCGACGGCGACGTGCTGTTGCTGGTCGTCGACCAAGAGGGCGCCGGCGCCTGCCACACGGGCAACCGGACCTGTTTCTACCGCGCCTTCGGCGACTCGACGAGCGGGCCATGACGACGCCGTCCGGCACCGGGCCCGGGGACCCCGAGGGCCCCGGGAGCGCCGGGTTCCACACACTGGCCGCCAAGCACCGGGTCGTGCCCGTCTGGCGCGAACTGGTGGCCGACACACTCACGCCGGTGGCTGCCTATCTCCAGATCGCCGAAGGTGCCGGCACCGGGTTCCTGTTGGAGTCCGTGGAGGGCGGCGAGCGGTGGGGTCGGTACTCGTTCGTGGGCCGAAATCCGCTGGCCACCGTCATCGCACGCGACGATCTCGTGACCACCGGAGGGGATGTGGACCTCGACACGCTCACCGGCGGCCGGGTCAGTGGGAACGGGGGGGTGTTGGCCGCGCTCGAGGCCATCCTCGACGCCTTCGACTCCCCGGACCTCCCTGACCTGCCGCCCCTCCACGCCGGGCTGGTCGGCTACCTGGGCTACGACGTGGTCCGGGAGGTGGAGCACCTGCCGGGCACCCCGAACGACGATCACGGTCACCCCGATGCCGTCCTGGCCATGATCGGGCAACTGGCCGCCTTCGACCACTGGCGTCAGCGGGTGGTGCTCATCGACAACGTGGTCATCGACCCGGAGTGGGGGCCCGAAGACCTGGACCTCGCCCACCGCGACGCAGTGAGCCGCCTGGACCGGTTGGCCGCCGACTGCTTCCGGCCCCTCGACCAACCGGCGAGGTTGTTGCCGGAACGGACCGGACCTCCCCCTGACGTGCGCCGGACCATGACCGACTCGTTGTACGAGGATGCCGTGCGGGCGGTCCAGGAGCACGTGACCGCGGGTGACGTGTTCCAGGTCGTGCTGTCCCAACGGTTCGACCTCGCCTCGCTCGGAGCCGATCCGTTCGACGTCTACCGGGTCCTGCGGCTGGTCAATCCGAGCCCGTACCTGTACTTCCTCAGCTTCCCCGACATCACGGTGGTCGGCGCCTCGCCCGAACCCATGGTCCGGCTCCGCGAGGGAACCGTCGTGTCGCGGCCCATCGCCGGCTCGAGACGGCGGGGTCTCACCCCCGAGGACGACGCCAGGCTCGAGGGGGAACTGGTCGAGGATCCGAAGGAGTTGGCCGAGCACGTGATGCTGGTCGACCTGGCCCGCAACGACGTGGGTCGGGTGGTCAGCTTCGGTACCGAGGTGGTCGAGGAGATGATGGTGGTGGAGCGCTACAGCCACATCATGCACCTGACATCCCAGGTATCGGGGCGCCTGGCTCCGGGGAAGGGGCCCATCGACGTCCTGCGGGCCACACTGCCCGCCGGCACGCTGTCCGGCGCGCCCAAGGTCCGGGCCATGGAGATCATCGATGATCTCGAGCCCACCAAGCGCGGGGTGTACGGGGGCGTGGTGGGCTACCTCGATTTCTCGGGCAACCTCGACACCGCCATCGCCATCCGCACCATGACCGTGCACCCTGACGGGTCGGCGTCGGTGCAGGCCGGTGCGGGGATCGTGGCCGACAGTGACCCCGCGGCGGAGAACGCAGAATGCCGGGACAAGGCCGCAGCCATGCTGTCGGCGGTGGCCATGGCCCGGGCCGCCCGGGCCTCGGCGGCCGGATGAGCGGGGCCGAGTCCATCGACGAGGTCAGGGAGGGCTACACCGCCCTCCGGCGTACGGCGGCCGTGCGCCGCCTGCCGCGAGACGTGCTGTCGGTGTCCGGACCCGATGCCGCCTCGTATCTCCAGGGTCAGTGCAGCCAGGATGTCGCAGCCCTCGGTGAGGGCGGCACCGCCGAGTCGCTGCTCTTGAGCCCGCAGGGAAAGATCGATGTCTACCTCCGGCTGACCAGGACGGGCGACGATACCTTCATCGTCGACACCGACGACGGGTTCGGGTCTGTGGTGCAGGCCAGGCTCGAGCGATTCCGGCTGCGGATGAAGGTGGTCATCGAGGCCGTGGACTGGGTGTGCGTCGCCCTGCGGGGCCCCGATGCCCTCCAGGGCGTGACCGGCGACCCGGATCTCGTGGCCGCGGTGGATTGGCCCGGTCTGTCCGGGGTGGACCTGCTCGGACCGGCTCCCGGTGGCGGTCTGTCGCAGTGGGTCGGCGACCAGGTCTTCCGGTGCGGCGATGACGCCTGGGAGGCGGCCAGGATCGAAGCGGGTGTGCCGGTCAACGGGCGCGAGATCGTGGAAGGCTCGATCGCGGCCGAGCTCGGTCTGGTCGATCGCACCGTCTCGTTCACCAAGGGCTGTTTCACCGGTCAGGAGCTGGTCGCCCGTATCGACGCTCGCGGATCGAACGTTGCCCGGCGGCTGTGCGGGGTGGTGGTCGAGGGGCAGCCGGGTCGTGTCTCGGCGCCGGCCGGTGCCGCGGTGCTGACCGCTGACGGGTCACGCGAGGTCGGGCACCTCTCGTCGGTGGCCTGGTCCCCGGGTGCCGAGGCCACGGTGGCGCTGGCCACGCTGCACCGGCGGGTGACACCTCCAGAGGCCGTGCTGTTGACCTGGGACGACGGTGAGGGAACCAACACCCTCCCGGGCGACAGCCGACCTCTTCCAATGGCGGGACGTCCATCCGGTCCTGCCGGCTGAGGGGGGACCGGGTCTGTCCCCACCGGCGGGCGAAGTGCTAGACCATCTCCCGGGCCGACACAAGTGACGCCGGTGGGGAGATCGGGGGAACGTTGCCGCGGGCACCGTGCGCGCTCACGGTTCCGTCGAAGCGCGACCTGGCTCCAGGTCCGAGTTGTTGCGTATGTCTGCGAACCGACGGCACCGGTGGCCACACACGAGACATGACGACCACATCGGAGGCAGGGATGAGCGAGGCAGGGATGGGTACAGAGCGACCAGCGCCCCCGGCGGCATCTCGGGAGAACGCGGTCGAGATGGATGCCGAGCACATCACGACGTCGAGACGCGATCCGGCGGAGCTGGCCGAGCGACTGCGGGTGTGGTTGGCTGACCGGCTCGGACCCGGAAACCCGCCCGTCATCAGCGAGGTATCCAGCCCCGAGAGCAACGGGATGTCGTCCGAGACGCTCCTGTTCACCGGGGTGTGGGATGAGGACGACGGGCCGACCGCCCACAGGCTGGTGGCGCGTATCGAACCACCGGCCACCGACTACCCGGTGTTCACCACCTACGACCTCGGTATGCAGTTCCGGGTGATGCGCCTGGTCCGCGAGCACACCCGGGTGCCGGTACCCGAGACCTTCTGGTACGAGCCGGATCCGTCCGTCCTCGGTGGCTCCTTCTTCGTCATGGCCAGGATCGAGGGGCTGGTGCCCCCCGATGTGCTCCCGTACACGTTCGGTGACAACTGGGTGTTCGACGGGAGCGACGCCGATCGCCGGAAGGTGCAGGAATCGGCCATCCGGGCCATGGCCGGCATCCATTCCATCACCCCGGACCGTTACGACCTCTCGTTTCTCGAGCACCCGGCCCCGGGCGAGACCTCCCTCCGTCGGAGCCTCAACCACTGGCGGACGTACTACGAGTGGGTGGTGAAGGACGCTCCGTCGCCTCTGCTGGCCGATTGCTTCGACTGGCTCGACGACCATTTCCCGACCGATGCCGGCCCGGACGCCCTGTCGTGGGGAGACGGCCGCATCGGGAACATGATGTTCAGGGACAACGAGGTGGTTGCCGTCCTCGACTGGGAGATGGCCGGGGTGGCCCCTCCCGAGGTCGACCTCGGGTGGATGTCCTACCTCCACCTGTTCTTCCAGGATCTGGCGGTGGACCTGGGCGCTCCCGGGCTGCCGCGGATGTTCCGGCCGGCCGAGGTGGTCGAGTCCTACGCCAAGGTGTCCGGGCACGAGCCCGCCGATCTGACCTGGTACATCGCTTTCGCCGCCATCCGGCACGGAGCCATCATGCGACGGGTCACCGAGCGGTCGATCTTCTTCGGCGAGGCGGAACCACCCGTTGACATCGATGACCTGATCATCCACCGGGCCACGCTGCGCGGCATCCTCGACGGCGGTTACTGGTCGGGGGTCGCCCTCTGACCGATGTGCGGCGGCCTGGGCCGACACAGCGGGTGTGGCGGCCTGGGGGCGGTGCGGCGGCCTGGGCCGACACAGCGGGTGTGGCGGCCTGGGGGCCGGTGCGGCACGGCACGGCTACCAGAACGACGAGTCGGCGTCGAGGCCCAGCGCGGGATGGGCGCCGGTGATCATCGGCTGGCAGTTGCCCTGACCCTCGGCCCCCGAATCGAGGTCACGGACCACGACGAAGGTGTCCCGGATCTGGTGGAGCTGGCGAGCCACGACGGCCGGGCGGCAGTCCTCGATTCGCTCCCCGTCCACATGGAGCTCCCCGCGCCATTCGCCGTGATGGTGGCCCTGCCATCCGAAATAGAGCCCTGTCCCCAGGTGGAACCCGGTGGCAGTGGGGACCTCCATCAGGAACGAGCGCACCGAACCGTCGTCCAGGGTGACGGTGACATCCCCGCCCAGCAGCCTCCGGTTGACCGGGTCGAAGGCCAGGTTGGGTCGGATATCGGTCATCCGCTCGACCCGCCCGTCGTCGTGCTCGATGGCCCCGGTCACCGTGCGTCGGTGGTGACCGAACCCGGTCATCTCGATCAGGTGCATGAACAGTCCCCAGTGGGCGCCGTCCGGGTCGGTCATCAGGATGGGGCTCCAGATCATCTGGAAGTTCATCTCCGTCACCGGATTGAACGGGTCGGTGTCGGTCGGCGGCGTCCCCACGTCGTAGCGGACTCCCCACGAGTGGTCCCGGGTCGACACCCACCGGTCGGACGTGATGTCTTCGCGAATGCCGTCGATCTCGACCCAGCCCGACGAGGTGCCGATCTGGTGGTACCGCACCAGGTCGGCACTCACCCGGTAGCCGAGCGGGGTCCGCTGGTGGGTCCGCTCCTCGGTGGCCGGCGGCAGCACGCCCTCGAAGACCCAGTCGAACGCCAACGGCTGGCACGGGTTCGGTTCGAGGACGAATCGCACCCGCTTCATGGGTTCGAGCACCTCGTAGTGGATGGGTCCGACCGATGAGTCGTCGAACCGGGGGAAGAGCCGGCGGCTGGCCCGGACGGTGATCTGCTCCGGGCCGCGTGACAGACCGGCGTAGCCGTCCAGCACGTTTCGGTTGGTGTACTTGCCCATGCCGAACCCCAGCTGCAGGCTGCCGTCCCGTCGCGCCGTCATGGCGCAGACCTTCTCCGTCCAGGACGGGTCACTGAGGCCGACCGTCGCGAACGTGTCGGCGATCTGGTGGTCGAAGCGCTCGTCAGCGGGCCCCAGCGGGCCCAACGGGTTGGCCATACCCTGCCTCCTTGCACACCTCGTCCTCTGTGACAGAGGCTTCAGACGCCGAGGCTACCCTTGGCGGCCCGCTCGAACAGGCGGTACGGCAGTAGCCGCTTGCCCATGATCCCGATCCGCTCGTCGAACTTGCCCACCGACAGCCGGCGGGGTGCCCGTCGGGCCTCGAGCGCACGCTGGACGACGGCAGCCACGTCGTCAGGTGACACACCGTTGGCCTCGTCCTCGATCATGGTCCCAAGCGCTTTGGCCGCGGCCGTCCGGTAGGCGTCGTGGTCGTCCGGCGCGACCACGTCGCGCCGGTTCTGGGTGAAGTCGGTCCGGACGTTTCCCGGCTCGACCAGCGTGACCTGGATGCCGAATGGCTCCACCTCGTAGGCCAGCGACTCGCCGTACCCTTCCATGGCGAACTTGCTGGCGCTGTAGAAGGACTGGAAGGGGATGCCGATGATCCCACCGATCGAGCTGATCAAGATGATCCGGCCCCGGCCCTGCCGGCGCATCACCGGCAGCGCCTGTTGCACCACCCGCACCGCCCCCCAGAAATTGGTCTCCATCTGGTCCTTCGCGTCACCCATGGGCGTCTGCTCGGCCGCCCCGGCCAGTCCCCAGCCGGCGCAGGCCACGACCGCGTCCAGCCGACCGTGCTCGGACAGCAGCGCCTCGACCCCGGACGCCACCGAGGTGTCGCTGTCCACGTCCATCACCAAGGGCGCCCAACCCTCCGAGGCGATGCCCCGCCTGCTGGCCCCGACGACCTTCCATCCCCGGGCGTGCTGGCGGTCGGCACAGGCCCTGCCGATTCCGGCCGACGCCCCGGTGATGAGAATCACGTCATCCATTGGATCTCCCGTTCGTCGTCGTACCTGCATCCGGACTCGACAGGTCCCGCGTCCTTCGGACCGCGATGGCGGCCGGCAGGTCCCAGGGAGCCGGCAGGCCCGGCCGAAGAAGTGTGGTCGAGGGAACCAGCCTCACCACCAGCCTGACCTCGGTGTCCAGACTTCGTCGCCCTCCGGCGGCGCAATCCCCTGATCGTCCCATTCTGACCCAGTCATTCGCCACTCATTCGTCATCTCATTCGTCATCTCATTCGTCGATTCGCCACCGCGCTTGCCACCGCATTTGCCACCGGATTCGCCACCGCGCTTGCCACCGCATTTGCCACCGCATTCGCCACCGGGTCGGACATGTGGCGATCGTTCCCGGCCACGAGCATGATTTCCTCGCCTCCGGCCATCGATTGAGCCTGCCACCTCACCGGTGTGGGCGCTGGCCGTGAGGAGGGCCCTGTGAATCGGGAGGTCGGTCACGGGAGCTCGGTCGGAGCTCGGTCGGAGCTCGGTCACAGGCAGGGTCACAGGCAGCGTCCGGGCGGTCACCGGGGCCCACGACCACCCCGGTAGGCTGCAAAGGCCATGCCGGCGTACCTGGACTCCATCCTCGCTGCCCATCGGGCGCGTGCGGCCGCAGACCTCCGCGACCTCGACGCGGCCATGGAGGCGGCCGGGGCCGCCGGACCCATCCGGTCGTTCGACGGTGCCCTCAGGACGGCGTCGGCCCGCGACGGGATGGCGGTGATCGCAGAGGTCAAGCGCCGGTCGCCGTCCAAGGGGGATCTCGATCCCGATCTCGATCCGGCCGCGGTGGCCATGGAGTACGAAGCCGGTGGTGCGGCCTGTCTCTCCGTGCTCACCGACCGAGAATTCTTCGGCGGTAGTGCCGCGGACCTCGAATCGGCCCGTTCCGCCTGCTCACTTCCCGTCCTTCGGAAGGACTTCACAGTCGGCCCCCTCGACGTGTGCGATGCCCGCACCATGGGTGCCGACGCCGTCTTGTTGATCGTGGCCGCGCTCGGCGACGGTGAGTTGAGGTCCCTGCTCCTCCTCTCGGAGCGGCTGTCCCTGACAGCCCTGGTCGAGGTGCACGACGAGCTCGAGCTCAAGCGGGCTCTGGGCGCCGGGGCACGGGTGATCGGTGTGAACCAACGCGACCTCCGCACCTTCGACGTCGATCGCGAGCATGCCCTGGCCCTCGGTAGGTCGATCCCGGACGAGGTGGTGGCGGTGGCCGAGTCGGGGATCCGCAACGCCGACGACGTGGCGTCACTGGCCGGTGCCGGGTACCGGGCCGTGCTGGTGGGGGAGACCCTGATCCGCTCGCGCTCCCGGCGGGACGCCATCGCCGACCTGCTCGGGCCGGTCCGGTGATCTCCTTCGACGGAGAGGCGGAAGTCGGCGACATCTTCGTGAAGATCTGCGGGGTGACCACCGAGGCCGACGCCCTGCTGGCCGTGGGCATGGGGGCCTCGGCGGTTGGGTTCGTCTTCGCCCCGTCGCCGCGCCAGATGGCTCCGGCCGCAGTCGCCGACATCGTCAAGCGGATCCCATACGAGACGATGACGGTCGGGGTCTTCCGGGACGAGGCCCCCACCCGGGTCATCGAGATCGCCAACCAGATCGGGTTGCGGGCGGTCCAGCTCCACGGGGTCGAGTCCATCGATGACACCCGTTGGATCGCCGAGCGGGTGGGGCTGACCATCAAGGCCTTTCCGGCCGGCAACCGGAGAATCGACCGCTTCGCCGAGTACGGGGCCCAGGTGTTGATGATCGATGGGGCGAGTCCTGGATCGGGCGAGCTCTTCGATTGGCGTCTGGCCGAAGGGGTGGTCGATCCGCGACGGCTGATCGTGTCCGGAGGCCTGCGACCGGACAACGTGGGCGCCGCCATCGCCCATCTCCATCCCTGGGGCGTCGACGTGTGCAGTGGGGTCGAGGCCTCGCCCGGGGTCAAGGATCCGACCCGGCTGCGCGAGTTCATCTCGGCCGCGCACGACGCCGCCCGGGCAGCCAAGGCCGCATCCGCCGACCGCGGGTACGGCGAGGACCTGCTCGGCAGCGGTGAGGACCGGGCCGACGGCGCCGAGGCCCCCGGTCTGTTCGATTGGCAGAGCGAGTAGTGGCCCCCGAGATCATGGGCGATCCCGGCCCGACCGGCAGGTTCGGCCGCTTCGGTGGGCGCTACGTCCCCGAGTCGCTGGTTCCGGCCTGCCTCGAACTGGAGGCGGCCTTCCGCTCGGCCTGGGTCGACCAGTCCTTCCGCACAGAATTCGACGATGTTCTCCGTCACTACGGTGGCCGCCCGACACCGGTGACCGTCTGCCACCGGCTCTCGACCGAGCTCGGTGTGCGCATCCTGCTCAAACGCGAGGACCTGGCCCACACCGGTTCGCACAAGCTCAACAACGTCATCGGCCAGGGGCTGTTGGCCCGGCGTATGGGGAAGAGCCGGCTGATCGCCGAGACCGGCGCCGGGCAGCACGGCGTGGCCACCGCCACCGCCGCCGCCCTGCTCGGCATGACGTGCGTGGTCTACATGGGGGAGGTGGACATGCGCCGCCAGGAGCTCAACGTGTTCCGGATGGAACTGTTGGGCGCCGAGGTGCGGCCGGTCTCGAGTGGCAGCAGGACGCTGAAGGACGCAGTCAACGAGGCACTGCGCGACTGGGTCTCCTCGGTGGGTGATACCCACTACTGCCTGGGTTCAGTGATGGGCCCGCATCCGTATCCGTGGATGGTCAGGGAATTCCAGCGGGTGATCGGAGACGAGGCCCGAGAGCAGTGCCGCGCCCTTCTCGGGGGCGACGACCCCGATGTGGTGGTGGCCTGTGCGGGTGGAGGCTCCAACGCGGCAGGGATCTTTGCCGGGTTCGCCGACGACACGGTGTCGGCGTTGGTGGCGGTCGAAGCGGCCGGCGGATCGGCGATGACCACGGGCATACCGGGGGTGCTCCACGGCATGCGGAGCGCCCTCATGCAGGACGAGGCCGGCCAGATCCTCGAGGCGCAGTCCATCTCGGCCGGCCTGGACTACCCGGGAATCGGGCCCGAGCACGCCCACCTGGGCGAGTTGGGCCGGGCCCGCTACGAGACGGCGGGTGATCAGCCGGTGATCGAGGCGTTCCAGCGTCTGGCCCGCACCGAGGGGATCATCCCCGCTCTCGAGTCGGCCCACGCCATTGCCTGGGTGATCGCAACTGCAGGCACCCCGGCCCTGCCCACGGGCTCGACGGTGTTGGTCAACCTGTCCGGACGCGGCGACAAGGACGTGGCCCAGGTCCGCGATGTACTGCGGGCCGGCTCATGACGGAGCTCGGATCGGCCCCAGGCCGATCTGCCCCGGGTGCGGGACCGGTCCCGGGGCCCATCCCGGGACAGGACGCCGGCGCCGGCCACCGCCCAGGCCGGCTGGAATCGGGCTTGGTGGCCCGGCGCGATGCCGGCCACAAGTTGCTGGTCCCGTACGTGACCGGCGGCATGGACGACGACTGGCTGCTCACCATCGAGGCACTCGCCGGGGCGGGAGCCGACGCCATCGAGGTGGGAATCCCGTTCTCGGACCCGATGATCGACGGTCCCACCATTCAAGAGGCGTCGCTTCGGGCCCTCGAGCGCGGAACCACGCCCGACGGGATCCTGGCCGACCTGAGCCGGATCGACGTGGGCGTGCCCCTGGTCGTGATGACCTACTACAACCTCATCTACCGGGCGGGACACGCCCGGATCGCCGGGATCATGTCCGAGTCAGGTGTCTCCGGGGCGATCATCCCCGACCTCCCGCTGGAGGAGATCGGACCCTGGTCCGAAGCAGCCGACCGGGCCGACGTGGCCACCGTCCTGCTGGTGGCGCCGTCGACTCCCTCCGACCGGATCCGGGCCATCTGCCACCGGTCCCGCGGCTTTGTCTACGGCGTCGGACGGATGGGCGTCACGGGGGAGCAGGCCGAGCTGGCCGATTCGGCCCGTCAGGTGGCCGAGCGGATCGGCGCCGTCACCGAACTCCCGGTCTGCGTGGGGATCGGAGTGTCCACTCCTGAACAGGCCGTCGAGGTGTGCCGGGTGGCCGACGGGGTGGTGGTCGGATCGGCGCTCGTCCGGCGGCTTCTCGAGGGGGTGGGCCCTGACGGTGCCGCCGAGTTCGTCTCGTCCTTGCGCCGTGCTCTCGATGTCGAGTGAACCGGGAGTGAACCCCGATTGAACCTGGAGTGAACCGGGCTCCACCCGGGCTCCAACCGGGCTCCACCACGCTCCACCCGGGCTCCAACCGGGCTCCAACCTGGCTCCACCACCCACCGGCCGGGCGCCACGGTGGAGATCGGTGATGACCGGTCAGGCCGGAACCGGCACGGAGATCCGAGGGGGCGCAACCAGCTCGGGCCGGTCGGGCCGGATGACCCCGGACGCAACCGGCTCAGGGCCGGTCGGGCCGGATGAGGTGGTAGAGGGCCTTGGCCAACGAACGGCGGCTCCGGCTGTCGGCCCGCTGCTCCAATCGGCGTCGGATGAGCTCGCGGCGCTCCTGGAGGTCCCGGAAGGTGATCGATTCGTTCTCCTCGGTGAATCCCATGGCGGCCCGATAGCCGTCGAGATCGACCGGGCTCTCGAGGAGTTCGACGCCTATGTCCCGGGCGATCCGTTCGCCGTGCCGCTCGGTGAAGTAGGTGACCACGGCGAGTATCTCGCCCAGGATGTCGACGTCAGGCGCCAGAGTGGCCATCGAACCATTGAGGAAGAGGATGTCCTTGACGAAGAGCATCAGCTCCTTGGGCAACCGGGCACCGTAGCCGAGGAGCGCCTTGGTCACCTCTCTCAGCTCGTCAACCATCTCGTCCGCGGTGAGCGAGGTGGGGTCGAGAGCAGGCCGGTCGAGACCAAGGTCGCGGATGACTGCGGCCACATCGGAGTCCGCCGGCAGTGCTCCGAGGTCCCGCAAGGCCTCGACCTGGACCTCCAGGTTGTTGGTGGTGGCCCCCATCTGCAGGCGGAGGAAAGCCAGCCGCTTCCGCTCGTCGAGGCGGCCGGTGATCCCGAAGTCCAGCAGCGCCACCGTGCCGTCACGCTGCACCATCAGGTTCCCGCCGTGCAGATCTCCGTGGAAGACCCCGTACAAGAGGGCGCCCTCGAGGAAGGCGATCAGGCTCGACCGCAGCACGGCCGCGGTGTCGATGCCCGCGGCCCGCATGCCGTCGGCGTTGCCCCAGGTGAAGCCATGCAGCTGCTCCATGACCAGGACCCGTCTGGTCACCAGCTCGGGGTGGGGCCGTGGCACCACGATGAACCGTTCGCCGGCGACCGCGAACACCTCGGCGATGTCGAGCATGTTCTGCGCCTCGAGCCGGAAATCGAGCTCCTCGACGATGGTCTCCGCGAACAGTTCGACCAGGGCTGGAGGATTGGTCAGGGCGGTGATCGGGATCCGCCCCACCAACAGCGGGGCGATCCACGACATGGCGGCGATGTCCAGCCGGACCAGGGAGGCCACGGTGCGCCGCTGAACCTTGACCACGACCCGCTCGCCGGTCCGCAGTGTGGCCGCGTGCACCTGGGCGATCGAGGCGGACGCAATGGGCACGCGATCGAACGACACGAACACCTCGGCCAGCGGCCGACCGAGATCCTCCTCGATCGTCCTGCGCACCGTCGAGAAGGGCTCGGGGGGGACCCTGTCGCGCAACATCCGGAATTCGTCGACCAGCTCCTCGGGAAAGATCCCTTCGCCCGATGAGATGATCTGGCCGAGTTTGATATAGGTGGGACCCAGGCGCTCGAATGCCGGCCGCAGCCGCCGGGAGAGCCCTGATCTCGACGTCGGCGTGCCTCGGTCGCGCAGCCCCCAGCCGAGCAGGGCCAGCCCCAGCCGTACCCCGACGGCGACCACCCTCGCCGCCGAGGGCAGGCGCTCGGGTGCGACAAGTTGGCGGGCCAGGGTGGCCGCGTCGCGCCGGAGGTTGTCGATGTCGCCGCCGGTCTCGGCCGGGAAGCGCCAGGGCATTGCCGCCGGGTCGACCGTCCAAGGCCCGTCGGCCGTGAACGCGCCGATGGCCAGATCGGGGCGTGCGCCCCCGTCGGGGACGGACTCGGAACGGGTCAGTTGCTCAACCATGTCCACTCAACGGTAGGGGGAGCGGCGGGCCGCCGGTCCGCTCCCGATCGCCGGAGCACGCCCAGACGTCAGGTGGTGGCCTATGACGGCGATATCACCAGGCAGCCGTTGTGGCCGCCGAAGCCGAAGGAGTTGGAGAGGACCGGCGACGGGTCCCACGGCCGAGCGGAGCCGGCCACCACGTCGAGGTGGATGTCGGGGTCGGGCTGCTCGTAGCCGGAGGTCGGCGGGATGAGACGGTGCCCGATGCTCAGGACAACGGCCACAGCCTCGATGGCTCCGCAGGCCCCCAGGCCATGTCCGGTGATCCCCTTGGTCGAGGTCACCGGCGGGGAGGTGGTGCCGAAGACCTTGGCGATGGCGTCCGCCTCGGCCCGATCGTTCAACGGGGTCGATGTGCCGTGGGCGTTGATGTGGCCGATCCGGTCGGGCGTGACGGCGGCGTCCTCCATGGCGAGGGCCATGCAGGCGGCGGCACCCGATCCTCCCGGGATCGGTGCCGTGATGTGATGGGCGTCCGCCGTACTCGCCGAACCGGCCAGCTCCCCGTAGATCCTCGCTCCCCGGGCGACGGCGTGGTCCCAGGCCTCGAGCACAAGGGCGCCGGCGCCCTCGGTGATGACGAAGCCGTCCCGTCGGGCGTCGAACGGCCTGGAGATCCCAGAGGTGGACAGGGCGGTCATATTGGCAAAGGCGGCCATGCCCACACCGGTCATTCCGGCCTCGGCCGCACCGCCGATGGCCACGTCGCAACGACCCGACGCCACCAGCCTGGCCGCATGCCCGATGCTGTGGGCCCCGGCCGCGCACGCCGTGGTCACCGTCTCCGACGGTCCGTGCCACCCGAGGCGGATGGAGATGGCGGCGGCACCGGCATTGGACATCATCATGGGCACCAGCCGGGGAGAGACCCGGCGCGGGCCCTTCTCGCCGAAGATCAGGATCTGGGTCTCGAGTGTCTCCAGGCCCCCGACACCCGTGCCCATCACAACGCCCGAGCGCCCGGGGTCGGCATTGATCTCGCCGGCGTCCTCGAGGGCCATGGCCGCCACAGCCACGGCGAACTGGGCGAACCGATCGAGCTGGCGGGCTTCTTTGCTGGTGACCCAGCGCTCGGGGTCGAAATCGGGGACCCGACGCTCGCCGACGGGCGGCGGCCCGTTGAGCCCGGCCCACAGCGGTTCAGTGCCCACGCCGCAACATGAGACGACACCCACACCGGTGATGGCCACCCGCCGCCCGGCGACCGGACCTTCGGGGCCGATGCCCAGCAGCATCAGAGCTTGGCGGTGATCAGGTCGAAGGCCTGGCCGATGGTCTCGATTCCCTCGAGCTCGGTCTCCTCCACCGAGACGTCGAACGTCTCCTCGAGCGCCATCACCAGTTCGACCAGGTCGAGGCTGTCGGCATCGAGGTCCTCGGCGAACCGTGCCTCCCTGGTGACCTTGTCCGCAGGCACCTGGAGTACTTCGACCGCGCACTCCTTGAACTTCTCGAATGCCTCGTCTTCACTCACGAACTTGCTCCTTTGGTCATGGATTCTTCTCTGGCACTGCATGGACTGGCTGGCACTGCCGGGACTGGCTGGCACTGCTCGCACTGCTCGCACTTCTCGGACGACCTACCTGCTCGAACTGGCCAGATTACTGGTATTACCTGGACTTCTCGCACTTCCTGTCTGCTCGAACTACCCGGATCGTGACGAACCCCTGTCAGAGACCCATACCCAGACCGCCGTCGACGGGGAGGACAGCGCCAGTGATGTAGCCCGCCCCGGCCGAGGCGAGAAACCCGATGGCCTCTGCGATCTCCTCAGGCCGGGCCACCCGGCCCAACGGCACCTGGGATTGGAATTCGGTTCGTCGTTCCTCTCCGAGAGCCGCGAGCATATTCGTTTCGACCAGGCCCGGAGCAATCACGTTGACGGTGATGGAACGGCTGGCCACCTCCCGGGCCATCGAACGGGCCATTCCGACCAGTCCGGCCTTGGATGCGGCGTAGTTGGCCTGTCCCGGCGAACCGATGAACGCACCCACCGATGAGACCATGATCACCCGGCCACGATGGAGCCGGATCATCTTGGCCAAGGCCCGCTTGGTCACCCGGAAGACGCCGGACAGATTGGTGTCGATGACCTCGGACCACGCGTCCTCTCCCATGCGCAACACCAGGGTGTCGTGGGTGACACCGGCATTGGCCACCAGGACCTCGACCGGACCCCAGGTCCCCTCGATGGTGTCGAACGCCGCGCCGACCTGGTCGGGATCGGTCACGTCGCAGGCCAGCGCCAGGAACCGGTCGGCGCCAGGCCCGGCGCCAGGCCCGGCGCCCGCTCCGAAGTCCCCCTCGACCGCCCCCGATCGTGAGGTCACCGCCACCCGGTCCCCGTGGTCGAGAAACCACCGAGCACTGGCCCACCCGATGCCACGGGTTCCCCCGGTCACCAGGACCACCCGACCTTCGCCGGCCACGGCCCCGTCGGTCACGACGTGCTCCCGGCG
>JBEKIU010000039.1:0-25017 GCA_050011635.1 Acidimicrobiales bacterium | reverse complement strand
GGCGAACGGGCAAGGCAGTGCGCGGACCGCTTTGGCCCGCGTGCTCTTCGCCGCCGAGGACGGCCCGGGCGGCAGCGGTGCTCCCCTCGGTACCGCCGTACCCATCCCCGGGGACGACAGCACAGTGGCCACGACCCCACTGGCCGACCAGACCCTGGCCAGCACGTCGGCCACCGGATGGGTGGCCAACCGCTCCGACCAGTCGCCGAGGAGCTCTTGGATGTCGGACAGGTCGGCATCGGATGCCCCGGCCACTTTCTCCGCGCTCCATCCGCCGAACCAGGACAGCGCGTAGGTGCGGGCACGCCGCGGGTCGGAAGGGCGGGCCATGGCATGGAGCAGCCACCGCATCTGGTCTGCGGCCGGTGAGCCCAACACGTTCCCCGCGTTGGCCACGACGGCGGGAACCCCCTGGCTGGTCAACGCCATCTGCACCGCACTGCACTGATCATTGGTGGTCACCAGGACGGCGATGTCATCGGGGCGCACCTTGTGGGACTCGCCATCCTCTGTCGGCGCCGGCAGCCTGGCGTTGTCGAGGAGGTCGCGGACCCGGGCCACCAGGTCCTTGTCGATGGCAGCGGCCGCGTCCTCGACGCTGACCTCTTTCCCGCGCTTGGTCCGGTCGATCCCCCCACCCACCGCCAGGCGAACCGACAATGCCGGCATCGGCCCGTCCGCAGTGCAGATATGACGGTCCTGACTGTCCCGGGCGGCGGTGACCGGCACGAAGCCGATCGACTGGTCACCGAATGTCACCCCGTCGAACAGCGCATCGAGGGCAGTCAGCATGGCGGCGTCCGACCGCCAATTGGAGCGCATCGAACGGCGCTCGATGTATGGGTTGTCACCTACTGCACAGATGTACGTCTCGATGTCGCCACCGCGGAAGCCGTAGATGGCCTGCTTCGGGTCACCCACCAGCACGAGGGAGGAGTCGCCCGCACCCTCGCCGAAGAGTCGTTCGAAGATCCTCCACTGGATCGGATCGGTGTCCTGGAACTCGTCGATCAGTGCCACCTTGAACCGGCTCCGGAGTGTTTGCACGGCCGCCATCGAGTGCGGTCCGGTGAGTGCCTCGCACAGATCGGTGAGCACGCTGTCGAAGCTCAGGGAGCCGCTCATCCGCCGGCGCTCCCTCATCCGGGCCACCGACTCCACCACCAGGTTCCGCAACACGACCTGGGCGCGGGAGGCGCCCTGGTCTTCGGACCAGGGTTCGAGGACCAGATCCGGCCGGCCTGCTGCCTGAGCGGTGGCGTCGATCAGAGCACCCAACGTGGGGAGGTCGTCGGGGGGACACTCCCCCATGGCCGCTGCAGCCAGGACGTCGACACAGGTCTGTCTTCTCAGGTCGTCGGCCTCCTCGATCAGCCGCGCGTCAGGATCCACCCCCCCGGCCATCCCCAGCGCGTTGCGGACCTGGGCGGCGAAGCCGTGGATGGTGGTGATGGTGGCCGCGTCGAAATCGGCGATGGCCATCCTCAGGCGGGCACGATGGCGAGCCACGTCGCCACTCGCCAGGTGGCGGACGACCTTGTCGTCACCGGCCTCGGGGTGCTGGGGTTCGAGCCGGTCGGCCACCTCGATCAGTCGCTCGCGGACCCGGGCCCGGAGCTCGTTGGTCGCAGCACGGGTGAAGGTGACGATCAGCAGCTCGGATGCCGAGATGTCCGACTCGGCCAGGAACCGGGTGGCCAGGTCGGCGAGCGCATAGGTCTTGCCGGTGCCCGCGCTGGCCTCGATGGCCAGGCATCGCCCGGGCAACTCGTCGTCGACGGCGAACGGGGCGTCGGTCATTCGGACCACTCGGTCACTCGGACCGGTCGGTCCGGCTCGGTGGCCTGGAGGATGTGGTCGCCGCCCATGCTTCGGTCGAGGCGTCCATGGCCCCGAAGAGGTAGTCGGCAAACCGGGAGACCCGGTCACCGGCATGGCCCGGGTCGCCGGGCAGGGGCGGGAGGTTCGTGACCTCGTTGAAGCCGAGACGGCCGTGGGCCAGCACGACGGACGGATGTGCCCCCTCCTGATACGGGAATTTCGTCGACCAGTCCCTCGGGGTGGCGGTGCGCAGGTGCACGGCGGACGAGAGGACGGGGAAGAACGGGATCGGCTCCCTCATACCCCTTCGGAAGCAGTCGACGGCCACCGCCAGCGCGTCGAGAGCCGTGGCCGACCACGTCGAAGGGTCACCGGCGATCCCGATGTCGAGAACGTCAGCCGGGTGACCGGCTTTGTCGGCTCTCCCCATGGCCACCGATCGCCACCGCTCGGAGGGATCGGCGGCTCCGAGGCCCATGAGGTCCAGCCAGGCATGAATCCGGTACTCCGGCTTGAGATGGGAGTACCCCACGCGGGCGGGCCCGCGGAATGCCCCCCGAAGACGAAGCGGTACCGACCCCACCACGCGAGTGCCGTCGGCCAACTCGACATCGATCTCGAACGGCTCGGCGGGACCATTGCCGACTCCTCGTGCGGCCGCCGCACCCACCAGGGCATCGACATCGGGTTCGATGGCCTGGACGGCCAGGTCCTCCAGCGACCCGGGCGGCAGGGATCCCCGCTCCCGCTCGACCGCTCTCCACCGGTCGGTGGTCACACCGCCCATCCGGGCCTGGAGCAACCTGGTGGCCACCTGCCAGCCCACCAACCCCTTCAGATCCACCGGGAGGAGCGACGAAGGCTCTTCATCGGCCTCGGGCAGACGCGCCCCGAGACGTTGGCCGACGAAGAAGGCGGAGGGATTCCGGAAGAACCGGCGCAGCTGGTCCAACTCGACGACGCCTTCTTCGATCGGCTCCAGTGGCGCCGACAGGAAGGGCGACCGACTGGGGGCCGGATCCCGACGGGCCCGGGCTCCGTCCAGGCTCCTCGTGTCGAAGCCCCACGGTCCCAGGGGGGCGAGAGCGTTCTCTTCGAAGCATCGCGGGTCGAACGACTGACGGGGATGGTCGATCTCGAGTTGCTCGGCCAGCGCGGAGCGATGATCCGGTTCGACCAGCGAGGTCACCGCGTCGAAGAGCTCGGCCACGACCACCGGACGGGGAACCTCCTGATTGGTGCGCACATCGTGGCCGTCACGCAAGACGACCAGATGATCGCCGGCGGCCAGCACGGCCTCCAGCAACGACTGACGCATTTCCGCCCGGGGGTCGGGATCACCCAGCTCGGGTGAGGCCGCGGCCAGGTCGTCGCCGGGGGCGGACATCGAAGCGAACGCCGGCTGATCCATCCCGATCAGACAGATGACCCGGAAGGGGATCCACCGGAGCGGGGTGAGCGAACTGATGGTGATGCCGCCCCGGAAGTAGTCGGGACGGCCCGGAAGCGACTCGAGCCGCTCCTCGATCAGCTTCCTGACATCGACGAAGTCGAGCGGTGTCGCCGACTGCTCACCCTCGACGGCGGCGGACTCGAGGATCCCGTCGAAGATCCGGTCGAGTGCGTCGGCCTGCCACCGGCCGTCGCGGTCGGTGGCGAACAGTGCCTCACATGTTCCCCTCAGCACTCCGACCCACGACGAGAGAGGCTGCGGAGTGCGTGTCTCGGCGACCATCCGTTGCAGGTGCCAGAGCACCTCGGCCAGCCGTCCGACGGTGTCGGTCGCCGATCCCTCCACCCCGTAGGGAGCGACGTCGCCCACGGCGAGGCGGAGGTCATCGTCGTGAACGGCGGCCCCGACCAAGAGCCGGTCGAGGGCGGCTTGCCACGTGTTGGTCCGGATCTCCTCGGGAAGGCCGAACCAACCCCGCTGTACGGGATCGAGCCCCCATCGGACACTGGCCCCGTTGACCCAGCCGGCGATGTCGTTGAGGTCCTCGTCATCGAACCGGAACCGCTCGCGGACCGGTCCGAGGGCCAGGAAGTCGAGGACGCCGGAAGCCTCGAACCGGCCAGCCACCAACTCGACGAGCGCGGTGGTGGCGCTCAGCAGCGGGTTGGTGGACCTGATCGACTGGTCGGCGATGCGGTATCGCAAGGCAGGTGCACCGCGAGCCGACGGCGATCCCGGCTGCGACGGCGCCGACACCTCGGCCGACGGACCGAAGACCGCCTGGATCAGCGGGGCGAACACCTCGATGGCCGGGCAGACCACCAGGATGTCGTCTTCGCCGAGGCCGGAGTCCGGATCGTTCAGCAGGTGCAACAGCACGTCACGCAACACCTCTACCTGGCGGGTCGCTCCGAAGCAGGCGTGGAACTGCACTGAACGGTCATCGGGGTCGTAACTCCTCACTTCACGGGTCGCGATGTTGGATCGGATGTCGCGCTGCAGGCGACCGAGCAGGTCGGCCCGGCCGGACCCGTCCCCGGCCTCGACCCGTTCGAACTCGGGGAGACCTCCGGCCTCGGCGTCGGCCAGGAGCACCGCGGTCTCCCGGTGCAGTCGACCCCACGACTGCAGGAGGGGGTGGTTCACCACCACGGCCGTCGAGTCGTCGGCGCGCAGACGCGGTCCGCCGTCGGGTGGATGAAGTCCGCTCCGGCGGAGGTCGTCGGGTTCGAAGCGCGACGGCTCGAGGAGGAAGAGGTGGACGTCCCGGTGCCGGGCGACCGCCCGGGCCAGGTCGAGGAACCCGCCCCCGGGCAAGAGGGTGAACCCGAAGAACACGAGCCGTGAGGGAAGGTCGAGGACCAGATCGCCTTCCGCCACCCGTTCCAGCAACCCGGGCCAGCGCTCGGGCGGGCTGGGCTCGCCGACCTCCTGGCGAACCAAGCGCCAGAGGTGGGGCTGCCAGGAAGCCGCGTCGGGCACGCGGCGCCCGGATCCGTCGACGTCCTCGCCGGCCGACCACGATCGGACCATCTCCGGTCGGTGAAGGTGGTAGCGGTCGAACAGGTCGGCCACCCGACGGGCCTGGGCGTACCGGGACGCACCCGGCGGTAGCCGGTGGAGAGCGGACAGCCGGGGGTCATCCCCGGCCCGTCGGGTGACGGCCAGCACCGGCCAGACGAGACGTTCGATGGTCCAGGGGTCCCGATCCGGATCGGCCCGACCGGCGGTGAGAACGCAACTCCGGAGGGTCCCTGGATAGGCGCGGACGAAGTTGGCGGCCACTCCGTCTCCACGGCCCGGGCCGCTCGCACCCAGATGCCGGGCCAGCTCCAGGGTCAGCCATCTGCGCATCCCGTCCGACGGAACGGCCAGCCAGTCGGGAGTCATCGGGTCGGCCGGCGGAACACTCAGCACGTCTGCCACTCGGCCGACCAGCGGGAGAGCCCGGTCGGCCGAGTAGATGCGCATCATGATCCTGGACCCTACTCAGGGGGTGCGACAATCGGGTGCCCGCCTCCCTGGCCGGCATCGGCGCGTCATGAGGGCTGAGGTGATAGCAAGGACGCGGTAGGTCCCGTGCCGGGCCGATCGCACCGAAGGGGAGAGATGGGACACCTGTTGACAGCAACCACCTACGGAAGCTCCCACGTCGGCGGCGGGTTCATCGCGGCCTCGATCATCTGGTTCCTCATCTACTACCTGTGCACGGCCCTTGGGATGTACGGGGCCTTCGCGAAAGCGGGATCCTACGGCCAGCCCAAGTGGGCTGCTTTCATCCCGCTCTACCGCTTCATCATCATGCTGCGAGTCGCGGGCAGGCCGAGGGTCTGGGGTTGGTTCCTGCTCCTGTACCTTCTGGGTGCGATTCCGCTCATCGGGCTGCTGGCCAGCATCGGCCTCCTGATCGTCAGCATCTTCGTGCTCAACGACATCTCCAAGAGCTTCGGCCACGGGGCCGGATTCACCGTCGGTCTCGTGTTGCTGCCGTTCATCTTCTGGCTGATCCTCTGGCTCGGCCCGAGCACCTATCGCGGGCCGGCCGGTCCGGAGGGCGGGGGCCATCTGGGTGGGGGCTACGGCGGTGGCTACGCCCAGGAACCCGGCTATCCACCACCGCCACCCGGCTATCCACCACAGGGCGCCTACCCTCCTCCGACGCAGGCGCCGCCCCCGCCACTGCCCGGCTATCCCCCGCCGCCGCCCGGGGACGCGCCGCCGCCCGGGCAGATGCCCCCGCTGCAGTAGCCGGACCGCCCCGATGGGTCGGTCAGCCGTGACGTGCGGCCGGCGGATCGAGCAGGGCGCCCGGAACGGCCTCCAGGGTCTCGAGGATGGCTTCGGCCAGCGCCCGCGCCGATCCGGGATCCAGTTCGAGAGCCACCCTGGCGCCCGCACCCCGCGTGGGGTTGAGCAGATCGATGTTCAGGGTGTGGTCAGCGCTGGCGTGGACCGGATGGTCGAAGTAGACGGTGGCATCGGAGACGGGAAACCAGCCTTGGGCGCCCTTGCCGCTGCCTTGTACTGCCAACGTGGTGGTCTGGTAGGTGCACATGGTGACCTCCCGTCATCCGTTGCCCAGGTGGCGGCCGAAGAAATCCCAGATCCGCTGCCAACCCTCGCCTGCCGCCTCGGGACGGTAACTGGGCCGATCGGTGGCGAAAAAGGCATGGCCGGCCCCGTCGTAGGTGTGGAACTCGAATTCCTTGCCCGCGTCCGTGAGCACCTTCTCGAGCTCGCCCACCTCCTCGGGTGACGGGTACTTGTCCTCGGCACCGAACAGTCCGAGCAGGGGACACGAGAGGTTTTTGGCCAGGTGGGCGATGGGCTGGACCTTCAGCGGCAGACCCTCGGGGGCGGGAGCGACCACGAACGCCCCGTAGCAGTCGACGGCGGCATCGAGGTCGAGGCTGCAGGCGGCAAGGAACGACTGCCGGCCACCCGAGCAGTAGCCGATCGTGGCCACCTTCCCGTTGGACAGTGGATGCGACCGGAGGTGAGCGACCGCTCCCCCGACGTCTCCGACCAGGCGTGGATCGGGCACACCCCCCTGGGCCCGGGCCGTGGCCGCGGCGTCATCGGGACTGGCTCCGGGAGCTTCCCGGTCGTACAGGTTGGGGCAGACGGCGAGATAGCCGTGGGCCGCGAACTTCCTGGTGATCTCTTTGGTGGCTTCGTCGTATCCCGGCATGTGGTGGATGACCACCACCCCTCCGGTGGACGGCCCTTCCAACGGTTGGGCCAGATAGGCCTCGATCCCGTCACCGCCGTCACCGGTGATGTGGACCGTCTCTGCTCTCATGGCGTCGCTCATCGAGTGTCACTCCTGTTCTGTCGGTGGGTGATTGTTCGGAAAATCGTTGGCGGCCATCTCGCTTCTGGAATTTTGGAATCGGCTCAATTATCGGCTACAGCCGATAATTGATGGCAACGGCTATCGGCTACAGCCGATAAAACGGCCAAATTTGGAAATGGACATTCGCAGCCTCCGGACGCAGATCCGCCGGCTGGAAAGGAGCTATCGATCCGGTCCCTCATCGACCTCGCGACGAGCTTCTCGTAACCGGATCGCCTTGGCTGCTCGCTCGTCCCGGAACGCGCCGATCCGAGACAGCGTGTTGTCGAGGCGAACCAGGAGCTTGTCGTTGGCCTCGATTGCCTCGTCGAGCAGTTGCCGCCGGTGTTCGGGGTCCGGCTGGTGGTCGGCACCCGGCTCGGCCCACCGGTACTCCGATCGCAAGCGGTCGAGGACGTCGATGTCCTCGGTGTCGAGGACAACCCGAACCTCGGCCAGCGAGAACCCCAGTAACTCCTGAAGGTCCCGGATCCGCGTCACCCGGGCCATGTCCGTCTGGGAGTAGAGGCGCTCCCCCTTTTCGCGGTAGCTGCTCGGCCTGATCAGCCCGAGCTCCTCCCAGTAGCGCAGGGTGCGGGTGGTCAGTCCGGTCAGCTTGGCGACCTCGCCGATACGCAGGACGGCCGGAGCCGGCTGTGTGGTGGCGTTCCTCGTGATCATCCGGCCTCCACCTGTGCGATCGAAGCTGCCGAGATGTCGTCCGTGGCACCAACGGGCAGCGGCAGGCGGGGTTCGGCGAGGTCGGGTTCACCTGACTCCGACTGGGCGAGGCCCTGGTCCGGCTCGGAGTAGACGTACCGGCCGCCCCTGAGCCACGAGGCCGCGGCTGCCAGCAGGCTGGCCACGATGGCGAAGTCGAGGGCGGCGTGCAGACCTGCCCGGAAGGGAGCGCTGATGAGGCCCGGGAAGAACCCACGGCCGGTCAGTATGTGCTGTTGGGCCGCAGGCAGGTGACTGAGCGTCTGGGCGCCGATCAGGTGCTGGACCGGGTCGTAGCCGAGGAATGCCGCGAACAACGTGGACACCGGCGAGAGATGGGCAACGTGTCCAGCCACTGCAGCCGGCACTCCGTGGGCAACCAGACCGTGCAGCAGATTCTGGGGAAGCGATGACATGAGCCCGACGATCATGAGGGTGAAGAAGATCCCGATCGACAGCACCTGCGCCGAATTCTGGAAGGTGGTGTTCATCCCCGAGCCGGCACCCCGGTGCTGGGCCGGCAGGCTGTTCATCACGCCAGCACGGTTGGGCGACCCGAACGCGGCCATGGTCAGCCCCGTCAGGAAGAGCACGATTGCGAACCCCCAGTAGGGAAAGTCGACGGGCAGGAACTCGAGCAGGGCCAGGCAGATGGCGGTGCCCAGCATGCCGCCGGTGGCGAACGGGCGGGCCCCGAAGCGGTCCGAGAGAATCCCCGACGTCGGGCCCGCGATCAGGAAGCCGAGGGTGAGCGGGAGCATGGCGATGCCTGCCCACAGCGGGGTCACGCTGAACGCGTAGCCATGCAGCGGCAGCCAGATCCCCTGCAACCAGATGATCAGCATGAACATCAAGCCGCCCCGGCTCAATGCGGCCAGGAAGCTGGCCAGCACGCCGCTCGTGAAGGCGCGGATCTTGAACAGCTGGAGGCGGAACATCGGCTGGGAGACCTTGGTCTCGATGACACAGAAGGCGATCAGCAGTGCCACGCCCAGCGCGAGGGAGGAGAGCACGACCGGGCTGGTCCACCCCATGACGTGGTGGCCGTAGGGCTCGATCCCATAGGTGATCCCCACCATCACCAGGATCAGGCCGAAGGCGAAGGTGATGTTGCCGGGCCAGTCGATGTGGGCCGGCCGGCGCGGGCTGGTCTCGTGGAGCTTGAGATAGCCGAAGACGGTGGCGAACAGTCCGATGGGAACCGAGACGAGAAAGATGAGTCTCCAGTTGATCGGGGCGAGCAGGCCGCCGAGGACCAGCCCGATGAACGTACCGCTGAACGCAGCGGCCTGGTTCACCCCGAGGGCCATCCCCCGCTGGTTGTCGGGGAACACATCGGTCAGGATGGCTGCCGAGTTGGCCATCAGCATGGCCGCTCCGACCCCCTGGAAGATGCGCATGGTGATGAGCCAGTCACCGGCCGCATGACCGGTCATCCAGGTGATGCTCAACATCAAGGAGAAGAAGGTGAACACGGCGAAGCCGAGGTTGTAGGTGCGCACCCGCCCGTAGATGTCGCCCATGCGACCCAGGCTGACCACCAGCACGCTCGTGATCACCAGAAAGCCCAGGATCATCCACAGGAGATAGAACGTGTTGCCGGGCTCCAGCGGATCCAGGCCGATGCCACGGAAGATGTCGGGAAGGGCGATCAGGACGATCGAGCCGTCGATGGTCGCCATCAACATGCCCAGCGTCGAGATGAACAGGGCGATCCACTTGTAGTTGGCGGGCAGCTCCACAAGCTTCCCGTCGGCGTTCTTCGTGCGGTCCGCCCGGCCGGCTTTCAACCCTTTGAGTACGGCCATCACTCACCTTGGATCCGAGATGGGGCGACTACCAACATTCCCGGCACGTCATCATTTATTGACGCGCACGTTAACGTGATTATAGCGACCGTGAGGCCGGCTCGCGCCGAGCATCGGACCCGGCTCCGAGCTGGGTCGGAGACAGTGTTGAGGTGTCACGACATCGAGGTGTCACAAAAGAGGTCCGACCGGCGTCAGAGTGGCATGGGAACCGATAGCGGCAGCAACGGGGCGGGAAACGATTGGGACGTGATCGTGGTCGGGTGCGGCCTGGCCGGAATGTCGGCTGCGGCCACCGCCTCGCAAGCCGGAGCCCGCGTGCTCGTGGTGGAGGCCCACCAACCGGGAGGTCGGGCCCGCACGGCCGAACGCGAGGGCTTCACCCTCAACATGGGAGCCCACGCGCTGTACAAGGCCGGGCCCGGGTCGAGGGTCCTGCGTTCTCTCGGGATCACGCCCGTTGGGGCTCCCCCGCCTCTCCGCCGCTACCGGGCCATGATCGACGGGGCCCAGCACATCCTGCCCACCGGGCCCGGTTCACTGCTGCGCACCAGTGCTGTGGGCACCCGGAGCAAGGCCCAATTGGCCGAGCTCCTCGTCCGGATGCCTCGGATCAGGCCGGAGAGGCTGGGCGAGACGACGGTGGCCGACTGGCTGGCCTCGTGCCGGCTCCGCCAAGACGCCGAAGCGGTTGTGCGAGCCCTGATCCGTCTCGGCACCTATACGGCTGACGTCGAGGAGTTCAGCGCCGATGCCGCCGTCTCGCAGCTGCAGGCGGCGGCCAGCGGTGGCGTGCTCTACCTGCACGGTGGCTGGAGGCAGCTCATCGATGCCCTCGTCCGCATGCTCGAGGTCCGAACCGGCGCTGAGGTCACCGGTGTCGAACCGGTCGGCAACCGGGTCGAGGTGCGGACCCGGGATGCCGTGCTGGTCGCCGACCATGTGGTCGTGGCCACAGGTGGCCCGGCCTCCATCCGGCGGCTCCTGCCGGCCGACCCGGGATGGAGCGACCTCGGACCGTCGGCGACGGCGGCATGTCTCGACCTCGGGGTCAGCCGGGTGCCGGATCCGGGCTATGTGCTCTCGCTCGACGATCCCCTCTACGTCAACGTGCAGTCACCCCCGGCTCGTCAAGCACCCGAAGGCCAGGCCGTGGTGGCGGCCATCCGCTATGGCGCCCGAAGCGCCAAGGAGGACCGGCCCCAGCTCGAGCAGTTGGTCCTCGACGCCGGAGTTCGACCGGACGAGGTGGTGACCAGCCGGTTCCTGGCCAATCTTTCGGTGACCGGGGCGGTACCCCGGGCGGCGTCAGGGGGCCTGGCCGGACGCCCCGGCGTCGCGGACACCGGTACACCGGGGATCACCATGGCCGGCGACTGGGTGGGACCGGTCGGTCTCCTCGCCGATGCATCGTTGGCCAGCGGCCAGGCCGCAGGCCGCCTGGCTGTGAGGAACCGGCCCCGTTCCACCAAGATGGTCACGTGACCAGGATGGTGGCGTGAGCAGGATGGTGGCGTGAGCACGGGACCGCCGGACGGGGCCACCGACCTCTTCGAACGAGAGCGGCCCCGCCTGGTCGGGTTGGCCTACCGGATGCTCGGCACGGTCTCCGACGCCGAGGACGTGGTCCAAGAGGCCTGGTTCCGCTGGCAGACCGTTCGCCCCAGCCAGCTGGACCGGCCCGAGGCGTGGCTCACGAGGGTGACCACCCGTCTCGCCCTCGACCACATCCGATCCGGGAAACGTCGTCGCGAGACCTACGTCGGACCCTGGTTGCCTGAACCGCTCGTCTCCGATGCCGGTCCGGACGAGGCCGCGGTGCTGGCCGACTCACTCCGGCTCGGATTTCTCGCCGTACTCGACCTGCTCAAGCCGGTGGAGCGGGCCGTGTTCCTGCTGGCCGACGTGTTCAGTGTTCCGTTTGCCGAGATCGCAGAGACGGTGGGCAAGTCGGAAGGGGCATGCCGCCAGATCGCCAGCCGCGCCCGTCAGCGGGTCAGGCAGCCCACCGCCGACCGCGACCGGAGCTCCGAACGGGCGGTGGTCGACGCGTTGACCGCGGCCATCGCCGTCGGTGACGTCGACCTGGTACTGAGCCACCTGGCTCCTGACGTGGTGTGCGTGGCCGACGGCGGCGCGACGAAACGGGCGGCCAGGCGACCGGTGGTCGGTGCCCCGAGGGTGGCCCGGCTCCTGGTCAACCTGGCCCATCGCCACTCGGGCGAGATCGGCGTGCGTCCGGTTGCCGTCAACGGCGACGCTGGAATCGTCATCTCCATCGCCGGTGCCGTCGACCTGGTCGTCGCCTTCGAGCTTCGCGGCGCGCGGGTGGTGGCCATTCGAATGGTACGCAATCCCACCAAGCTCTCCCACGTGGGACATCCGGTGATGTTGCGATAGCGGGACCAAGACACCGTTTGGGACCGGCGGTGGCTTAACGTCTGTATCCGGTGATGACAGAGATTCCCGCGGCACGACCGCGTCGGCACCGGAAGTCCCACCGTGAGACCGCGTTCGCCGTGGCCGTCGCGGTCGCCGTGGTCGGTGTCTTGGCGTCAGGCTGCGGGAGCTCGCTCATCGGCTCGGCGTCGACCACCCCGCCGGTGCCGGACTCGGCCGGGGCGTCGACCTCCACGACGACCACCGCGCCACTCGCCGGTGAGGTTGCCGTGGCGTTCCCCGTGGTCGCCTGCACCACCAGCTCGGGCCAGCCACTCGAGGCCGGGGGGTGGAGTCCCACCATCCTGTTGGCACCGATTCCGACCGCACTTGTGGGCAAGGTGGAGTTCTACTCCGATGGCGTGCACACGGTGCTCGGCCCGAGCGGGTGGAGCTGCTCACAGGAGAACGAAGACCGGGGAGACACCGGTCTGGTTGTCTATCCACCCGGTACCAATCCACCGGCGGCGCTCGTAGCCGCCGGGACCGAAGGCGTCTTCGCCCTCTTCGACAACACCGGCACGGTCCAGGGAATCTCACAGGTCTGCCCGTACTTCACCATTCCCTCCTGGCAGCAGAACGAGGCCCACTGTTCCGGCACCAAGCCGGTGGGTGAACAGACCTCGAATCCCACCCCCGACGTCGTGGCCATCACCGACCCGGCTGACGTGGCCGGCTCGCTCGAGGGTTCAGGTGGCGACCATGCGGTAAGCGGTGCGGTGATCTTCCCGCAATCGATGCCGGCGGTGACCGACGGATCCAGGGTCGACATCGCCGTCGAGTCGTGCTCGTTGATCGCCACCTCGCTGTGCCCGACCATCATCTCTGATTTCGAAGTGCGGGAGTTTCCGGTGCCGGTTCCCGCGTACCCGGATGCGTACCCGGGGGGATAGTCGGACCGAACGCTGGTTGGCGTCGCGTTCCGACCGCTCGAACGCAGGCCACCACTCCGCGACGGCACCCGCACACGCTGCGCGGCAATGTGAGCAGATGTGTATTCGGGTCGTCTATGTTCGTACGTAGTCACCGCGAAAAGTCCGTTGCAGGCCGGACGGCGGTGACTGTTCTTCACCCCGTGCGAACCAACCGGTTCGGTTCGGGACACAGATCTCGCGACATCGCGAGGCGGTGCAGATGCACAACTGGGGGCAGGCCATGGTGAACGACAGGACTTCGGATCCGTTGGTCGGGAGCTCACCCCGACCTGAGCCAGATGTTCGCCGCGAAGGCAGCACCGCCCGGACCGGTCGCAACGGCCGCACCGGGTCAAAGACATCGGGCGACGGCACCCGGAGCCAGGCGGGTTCACTTTCCGCGCTGGGTGACAACACCGTGGCTCGGATGGCCACCACCGATGTCGGCGCCCATCAGCGGCGCGCACGCAGCACCAGGCTCCAACGCCTGTCCATGCTGTTGGCGCCGATCGCCCTGCTGCTGGTGCTGAAGGACGTGTTCGACCCCGGGGCGGCCATCCCCACCCCTCACTTCCCTGCGTCCCTCCAGCCCATGTTGCCGGCCATGGGCCTGATCACCATCCTGGCGCTGGTGATGGTGGTGCCCCTGCTGGCCGCGGGCCGCTCCCCTCATATCCTCTACCGGCCGGACGAGCTGAAGATGAGCTTCGACGATGTGCGGGGATCGGACGGTCTGGTCGAAGAGGTCACCAAGACCCTCAACCTGTTCCTCGCCCACCGGACATTCGCCGAGCAGATGGGCGGCTCACCCCGCAAAGCGATCCTGTTCGAAGGTCCGCCCGGAACCGGCAAGACCTACATGGCCAAGGCCATGGCCGCGGAGGCCGGGGTACCGTTCCTCTTCGTCTCCTCCTCGGCCTTCCAATCGATGTTCTACGGCCAGACCAACCGGAAGATCAGGGCCTATTTCAAGGCGCTGCGCCGTCACGCCCGACGGGAGGGCGGCGCCATCGGGTTCATCGAGGAGCTCGACGCCATCGGGGCCGCCCGCGGAAACGGTCAGCGCCAAGGTGAAGGCGTCCCCGGTGTGGTCAACGAATTGCTCATCCAACTCCAGTCCTTCGAGCAGACACCGGCCTCACTCCGCCTCAAGGGAACGTTCATCGACGCCATCAACGCCTGGCTCCCCGCCCAGAGGCGCCTGCGCAAGCCTCAGCACGTCCCGGCCAACGTCCTGGTCATCGGGGCCACCAACCGGGCCGCCGACCTCGACCCGGCACTGTTGCGGCCGGGCCGCTTCGACCGCAACATCTACTTCGGGTTGCCCAGCCGGTCGGGCCGGCGGGACATCATCGACTACTACCTGGGCAAGAAGGCGCACGACGCCGAGCTCGACGAACCGACCAAACGGGAGACCTTGGCCGCCCTCACTCTGGGCTACTCACCGGTGATGATCGAACACCTGATGGACGAATCGCTGGTGTGGGCGCTGCGCCGCGGGGCGACCAAGCTCTCGTGGAACGACCTGCAGCAGGCCAAGATGACCGAGGAGATCGGTCTGGCCCAACCGGTCGAGTACACCGAGGCCGAGCAGCGGACGATCGCCACTCACGAAGCCGGTCACGCCACCGTGGCCTGGCTGGTGGGCAAGGGCCGAAAACTCGAGGTGCTGACCATCGTCAAACGCAAGGACGCGCTCGGCCTTCTCAGCCACTCGGAAGAGGAGGAGCGGTTCACCAAGACGAAGTCGGAAGTGAGGGCCCTCATCGACATCGCCTTCGGCGGCATGGTGGCCGAGGAGCTCTTCTTCGGTGAACCATCGACCGGAGTGGCCGGCGACCTCCAGGCGGCCACCCTCAACGCCTGCCAGATGATCGGGCTGATGGGCATGGGCACGACCTTGATCTCGTCGGCCGCCATCGAGCACCCCGGCGGCATCGTGGCCAAGGTCCTGTCCACCGACGACGGGCGGTCCGAGGTCGAGGACCTTCTCGGCGAGGCCAAGGCGTCGGTGACCCGGATGCTCGAGGAGCACCGAAACGTGGTCGAGGCCCTGCGGGACGCACTGCTGGAGCGCCAGGAGCTCATCGGAGAGGACATCCTCGAGGTGATCAGGAGCTCGCAGCCCGCGCCCGCCAGTGGCACCGCCACTCGACAGACGTCGGTCGGCCGCCCGGGCGGGATCGCCCTGGACTGACCCCGCCCGGGCGCGCCGGGCCAGGAACGGTTCCGAGCCGTGTCGCGCCCCGCCGATGACCTGTTCAGCCGCGCTCGGCGCAGCTGCTGCAGCGGCCGCGGAAGACCACCTCGAGCGAGTCGACGGTCATGCCATAGCGTTGGGCCCTCGGAAGGGACAGGGACTCGACGCCCAGGGGTTCGACGTCGAACGTCAGCCCACACCCGTCACAGACCAGGTGATGGTGGTCAGGCCCGACCTTGGGGTCGTAACGAGCGGTGCCGTCGGCCAGACGGAGCTCGGTGATCTCACCCATGGCTACGAGCTCGTTGAGCGTGTTGTAGACCGTCGCCAGGCTGACCTCGGGTACTGCTCGTCGCGCCGCCGCGTGCACCTGCTCGGCACTCAGGTGCACGTGCTGCCCTTCCAAGGCACCGATCACGGCGCGTCGCTGTGGAGTGACCCGCCATCCCCTGGCCTGTAGGCGATGGGGAAGCGAGGTGTCGATCGACGTCCCGGCGACGGCCGGAGCATGGCTCATCTACTCATCACGTCCAGACCACACCAGTGTGGCCATCTCAGCCGCGCCGTTCCTTGACCTCGTGCGCGATGCGCTCGCCGAAATCGGGATCGGCCGCACGGAAGTGGGCGATGCTGCGCTCGATGATGCCGTCGCCGATCGGACCGGGCGAGACCGACGCCAGTCCTCCGGCGATGTTGGCGATCAGGCGGGCCTGAGCGTCGCCGGGCTGCAAACGGTAGAGATCGCCGGCCTGGGTGAAGTCGTCGGTGGCCCGACGGTCCCACTCATAGGTTCCTGTCGAACCGTGCACTTCCAATGGGGCCGCCAGAGGCTTCTCGGTCTCGACCGGACCGTCGAAGCTGTTGGGCTCGTAATTCTTGGCCCGACCACCATTCCCGCGCCCGGCCATGAGGCCGTCACGCCCGTAGTTCCGGGCCTCGGTGGCGTGCGGCGCGTTGACAGGCAGCTGCGTATGGTTGATGCCGAGACGGTAGCGATGGGCGTCGCCATAGGCGAACAGGCGGCCCTGAAGCATCTTGTCGGGCGACGGTCCGATGCCGGGGACGAAATTGCCGGGGTCGAAGCCCGACTGCTCGACATCGCCGAAGTAGTTGTCGGCGTTGCGATCGAGGGTGAGCCTGCCGATCTCGATCAGTGGGTAGTCCTTCTGGGACCACACCTTGGTCAGGTCGAACGGGTTGACCCGGTAGGTGGCGGCCTCGTCCGCAGGCATGATCTGCACCTTCAGCGTCCACGAGGGGAATTCGCCCCGGTCGATGGCCTCGATGAGGTCGAGCTGGTGACTGTCGGGATTGAGCCCGGCCAGCTCGGCGGCTTCGGCACTGTCGAGGCACCGGATGCCCTGGTCGGTCTTGAAGTGGTACTTCACCCACACGGCCTGCCCGTTGGCGTTGACCCACTGGTACGTGTGGGAACCGAACCCGTCCATGTGTCGGTACGAGGCGGGGATGCCACGGTCGCCGAACAACCACGTGAACATGTGGGTGGCCTCGGGCGAGTGGGAGAAGAAGTCCCACACGTTGTCCGGCTCCTGATGGTTGGTGAAGGGATCGGGCTTCTGCGAATGAATGAAGTCGGGGAACTTCAACGCATCGCGGATGAAGAAGATCGGGGTGTCGTTGCCGACGAGGTCGTAATTTCCATCCTCCGTATAGAACTTGACGGCAAATCCACGCGGATCTCGGACCGCGTCAGCCGAACCGCGTCCGCCGGCCACGGTCGAGAAGCGGAGAAAGGTCTCGGTCCTCTTACCGACCTCGCCGAGAAACCGTGCCCGTGTCCACTGGGTCACGTCGGCGGTGACTTCAAAGGTGCCGTAGGCGGCCGAGCCATTGGCGTGCACCACCCGCTCGGGGATGCGTTCGCGATTGAAGCGGGCGAGCTTCTCCAGGAGATGCTGGTCCTGGATGAGGACCGGCCCGTCCGGTCCGGCCGTCTGGCTCCGTTGGTTGTCTGCGACTGGGGCACCGGATTCGGTGGTCAACGTCGGCTTTGCCATAGCTATCTCCGTACTCGCTCGAACGCTCAGAAGTCCGTTCCGGGCACCAACCAGGAACTGGTCCAATATTAGAGAGGTTCTAGATTCGTGTCAACAGCCCCCCGGCCGGTGTGGAACTTTTTCGAGGTCCGCTGAACCGATGGTCACTGCCGTACGTATACCCGGGATGGAAGGCACGGTGCATTCCGCAAAAAGGAGGTGGGGCATGACAACTTCATGGCATGAGCGTCGGCGACCGTTTCGGCGGCGCGTCGCGTGGACCGGGGCGGCTCTCGGTGTGGTCGCCCTCGCCGGCTCGGCTGCTCTCGTGCCGATGGCTTCGGCGGAGGCGGCGGCCAGCAAGAGCGAGGCCGTTGTAAAGGTTGTCGATCGACCCCCGTACGGAAAAATGCTGGCCACGGTGACGGGTGCCAGCCTCTACACGGTCTCGGGAGCTTGCACCGGGGCGTGCCTCCATATCTGGCCCCCACTCCTCATGGAGAAGGGCAAGACGACGCCGACCGGTGTGGCCGGACTCGGAACCGCGGCACTGACGATCGGTGCAAGTCACGACGTCCAGGTCACCTATAAGGGGAAGCGGCTCTACAGGTTCTACCTCGACACGGGCACCCGCGTCACCGGAAACGGAGTAGGTGGATTCAAGGTGGCAAAGGTCGGCTGAGGAGGGAGACCGGGTCTGGCGACCAGAGCCGCCGACCTCGAGGGTCCGCCGGCCCAGGGAGCCTCAGCCGCCGACGTCCCTAGCCAGTCCTCGGCGGTGGAATGAGCGCTTCGGCGGGCCGGTGCTTCGACCCCGGACCGGGTCGGGCCCGGACCGAGCGGACATCGACGGGCTCACCACACGATGAGCATGTCGGCACGACTGTCGTCAGATGCCCACATCCCCGGTGCTCGATCTCTACCGGCGCGCCCTCCGCTGCCTCCCACCGATCACCCCACTCGCGCATGGCCGTCAGCACCAGCCAGAGATCTCGGCCCTTGTCGGTCAATCGATAGTCATGGCGAACCGGGTGCTGTTGGTAGGGCACCCGGGTCAGGACCCCCTTGTCGACCAGATGGTCGAGCCGATCGGCCAGGATGTTCCGCGAGATCCCCAGCCGACGCTGGAAATCATCGAATCTCGTGATGCCGAGGAAGCTGTCCCGGATGATCAGCATCGTCCACCACTCCCCCACGACCTCGAGAGCTTGGGCTACCGAGCAGTTCATCCCTTCGAAGCTCTTGCGGCGCATGGCCCCATTGTACTGGGTTGCATGTCGCTATGCACTAGCCGGATGGCGGCCGCCGGCAGGCACGCCGCTACCAGAGCGAATTCCAGTCCTCCGTTGTCAGGCGGCCCACCAGAACCTGCTCCTCTTGGCGAGGGACCCGGAGCGCCTCGACATCGATCCACGTCGGCCGGTCGAAGCCGGCCCGCTTCCAGTGCCGGATCGGTACCGACTTCCAATCCCGGCTCTTGCTCCCTCCCTCCGAGTATCCCGGCCGGACCAGCAGGTGGGTCGGCGACCCGGCCACCACCACGCACCGGCGCGACTTGCCCTCGAACCCGGACGGGTCGGGGACCCCAGGGTCGAACGGAACCCAGGCGAAGACGACACCGCCGGCCAGCGGGTCGAGCCGGTCGAACTCCTCTTCCTGCAGCGGCGTGAGCGTGGCACGCCGAGTGACACGCGGTACCGTGCTCGTGGGCGGGGTCTCCTTGGGGGCGGAGGCAACCGGGGGCGTCGTGCGCTCCTTCTTCCGCTCCCGCCGGACCTGCTCCCCGGCCTTTCGGGCGGCTTCCATCTTCTTCCGGCGCTCTTCGGCATCCCGTTGCTTCTTCAGACGCCGCGCCTCGCGTTGTTCGGGTGAGACACCCTGTCGCGCCGTGGGCGTCCTCGGTTGTTCGGAGACGGCAGGATCGGGGTCGGGCGCCCCGGTCAGACCGAACCGCGGGTCGCCGGCCACGATCTCGAAGCACAGATCGGAGGCCGGCATGTCGTCGTCGGCCACGCTGGCCAGCATCACGGCAATCGTCGGATCGTCGAACGAGCCACGGACCTGATCGAGCGCGTCGAGCAGCTGTTCCCTCGTCGGATCCTCCGAGTGATCGCCGAGCACCTCGATGGTACGGGTCAAACAGGCGTCGGCAATGGCCGCGGCCACGTAGGGCAGGGCGGCACGGTACTGGGGCCTGGTGACAACGGCGGCCGGGTCGCGATGCTTGCGCAAGGCATTGAGCGCGTTGGCCACCGCCTTGGGCGCCTGAAACCTCGGGTCGGCCGTCAGATCAAGCGCCGTCTTCAGCTTGTTCCTGTCCACCTTGGCCACGGCAGCCCGCACCATGGCGATCCGGGCGCTGTCGGTGATGCCGGCCTCCATCCACTGTCCCTTCGTCGTCGTGCCGAGCGTCACGGTTGTGAACCCGCTCGGGGGGTAGCCGGTGCTCATCATCGCAGAGGATCGGTGCCTCGACCCGACGGGCGCGGCGATACTGAACCGATGGACGACGACGGGCGGCATTCGGGGGGTCCGGGGCCCTTCATCACGTTCATCGAGTACGAGCGGCCCGACGGGCTCGTCTCGCGATGGGACTCCCGGCGTCATCGCAAACAGTTGGACGGCGGAGCGCAGTCCGATGGCACGTGGTGGGCTCCCGGGGCCCGGGGCTGGTGGATCGGCATCCTGTTCGCCATCGGTTCCAGCCTGTTCGCCCTCGGTGCGGTACCCGGCTACGCCGCCGCCGTCGGCGACCGGACCGATTCGGCCACCTATTTCGTCGGGTCCCTCTTCTTCACCGCGGCCGGTTTCCTCCAGTACCGCGAATCGGTGGACGCCGGAGCCGATGGCCCCGCCCACGGGTGGAGGCGGGTGTTGGCCTACCGCCCCCACCAGATCGACTGGTGGGCAACGGCAATCCAACTGGCCGGCACGGTCTTCTTCAACGTCAGCACCGGCAACGCCCTCCGGATCGATCTGAGCAGCCAGGCGGCTCATCAGCACATCTGGAGACCGGACGCCTTCGGGTCGGTGTGCTTCCTGGTGGCCAGCGGACTGGCGTGGTTCGAGGTGTGCCACGGGTGGACGGCCTGGTCACCCCGGAGCCTGGCCTGGTGGATCACCCTTGCCAATCTGGTGGGGTCCGTCGCGTTCGGGATCTCCGCGGTCGCCGCCTACATCGTCCCGGCGACCGGCCAGGTGTTGGACGTCGAACTGTCCAACCTCGGTACCTTCGTCGGAGCCCTGTGCTTCCTCGGTGGCGCGGTCCTCCTGTTGCCGGAACGGACCGAAGGTGATCCCGCGCCCGTCTCGCCTCAGCCTCGCAGGGGGGCCGCTCCTCCGAAGTGATCGTGAAGCACGGTCCGCGCCGCATACACGCCGCACATCCCGTGCACCCCTCCTCCCGGAGCGGTGGATGCCGAGCACAGGTAGACGTCGTCGAGTGGCGTCCGGTACGGATTCCACTGGATGGTCGGACGGAACACTGTCTGGACCAGGCTGGATGCGCCCCCGGCGATGTCACCGCCCACGTAGTTCGGATTTTTCCGCTCCTCACCGGCCGCGGTCAGGACTGACCGCGCCACGACGAGCTCCGAGAACCCCGGGGCGAAGCGCTCGATCTGGGCCTCGACGGCCGACGTCATGTCCACGTCCGATCCCGAGGGGACGTGGCAGTAGCCCCACAGGGCCTGCTGGCCGGCCGGCGCCCGACTGGGATCGGCCACCCCCGCCTGGACGATGATGCAGTAGGGGTGGTGGGGGTGCCTTCCCGCTTTGACATCGGATTCACTGGCCGCCACCTCGGCGAACGTGCCGCCGAGGTGCACGGTCCCGGCCCGGCGGCAGACCTCGGCGCTCCAGGGGACCGGTCCGGACAACGCCCAGTCGATCTTGCATACGCCCGCGCCGTAGCGAAATCGACGGAGCGCCTTGAGATACCGGTCGGGAAGCGACGCTCCGGCGATGTCGACGAGGCCCTTGGGCGACGTGTCGAGCACCACCGCCGTCGAGGGAGGAAGCTCTGAGAGCGAGCCGACCCACTGCCCGGTGACGATCGTCCCGCCCAGGCGTTCGAGCTCGGCCACCACCGCGTCGGTGATGGCGGAGCTGCCGCCTTGGACCACGGGCCAACCAACGGCATGTGCGGTCATGGTCAGAAGGGTCCCGAAGGCGCTGGTGAGAGGTGCTGTCAGTGACATCGAATGGGCTCCGACGCCGGCCAGCAGGGCCTTGGCCTCCTCCGATCGGAATCTGCGCACCAGCCACTCCATGGGCAGGAGCCCGGGAAGACCGAAGCGTGTCAACGCGATGGGGTGGCTGGGAATCGAACGGAGCGGGCCCAGCACGTCGTCGGCGATGGGCTGGCAGTCGCGAACCAATGGCTCCATCAGACGCCGGTATGCCGGTCCGTCAGCTCCGAGCGCGGCCACCGTCTCGTCGAGGGAGCGGAATGCAGCCACGGCATTGCTCCCCTCGATGGGCTGGGCGAACGGCACCGGTGGTTGGCAGAGGGCATGGCGAAGTCCCTGGAAGGCCGGCTGACGAAAGAAGGGGGACACCAGCACCATCGGGTGGACCGCCGAACACACATCATGGCGGAAGCCGGGCACGGTCAGCTCCTCGGTCCGGCATCCGCCACCGGCCCGGTCGGCGCCCTCCACGACCGTCACCGACAGCCCGGCACCGGCCAACGTCACCGCGGCCGACAATCCGTTGGGTCCCGACCCCACCACCACCACATCCACCGGGTTCACGGTCGGATCCCGTCGGTACCGAGGATGCTCATCCATGAAGTTCTACCGCCCGATGGGACAGGGACGCACATCCGCCGTGCCCCCGACGGCCACACCCGGTGGCGGGACCGCCCCGATGAGCACGGTTTCTTCCGCGTCGGCCACGTCCGAGGGCCGGCCCGGAAGAGGCACGGCCATCCCGGCGTTATACCCCTCAAGAGCGGGAGACTCCGTACCGGAGTCCTTTCCAATACGAGAACTGGGACCGGCATGATGAACGATATGGACGGCGACACGCCGAACGATGGCCAGGTGGAGCGGGTGGGTTCCGAGCAGGTGGACACCGGGCAGCCAACGGGCGAGCACACGGGACGGGAAGAGGTCGAGATGATCGATGCCGGCCAAGCGGGCCGGGTGGGCCTCATGAGCCCGGAAGGCGACGGTCCGACCCCCGGGGACGTGCTGCGGACCCTCCCTTCCGAGGCACAACAGCGGGGGACGCGGTATGTGTCGGCCCAGGCCATGCAGGCCAAGCTGTTCTCCGTCTACGACGCCGCGGCCGCGGCCGAGGATGCGCTGGCCCTGGTCCAACAGCAGCTGACGCTCACCCTGAACCGCAATTACTACGAGGCCGACGAGATCGAGAGCATGGCTGCCGAGCTGGACGCCCTGCTCATGCTGGAGTCGCTCGAGCTGAGCGAGGACGACCTGGTCTCGGAGGACTGAGACCGGCGGCGTGCCGTCCGGGACGCCGCCGCAGGTGGACGAGGGCGGGCCGGCGGCAGGGGTGGGGCAGACGACCCAGTGGAAAAGCCACCCGCCCCGGTACACAATGTGAACATGCGAATCGAGAGCTCGGTCACGTCACTGTCCTGGATTCCCTCGGAGGCGGTCCGGGGGGCGACCCGGGTCGCCTTCGATGCCGGGTTCACCCACTACGACGACCCGCCGCCTGACGTCATCGAAGACCTCGAGGCGCTGCGGAAGGCGGACCGGTTCCGTTTCGCCAACCTTCTCTCGGCCTGGATGGAGGTCGACGGGGAGGGCAAGGTCACGGGCTACGGCTACTCCGGGGGCGGGCTGATGGGCTCGACCACCGCGGGCGTGGCCAGATTCAAGCGGGAATTCGAGGCGGTGGCCCTGCCCGACCTCAAGCTGGAGCCCGAGGTCGGCGAGGGATGGGTCCGGTTCACACAGACCGCGGGCGGACGGACCGGTCTCCCCGCCCCACGCCGGGTCCGGCGCCGGCCCTTCATCCAGTGGCAGGCGCCGCTCGTATGGTCGACACTGAGCTTGACGCTCCACGCCGACGGACCTCCGGAGTTCGAGGTCCTCGGGGCCAGCCGGTTCCCCAGGCACTGGATCTTCGACGGCGAGGGTCAGCTGGCGGCCAAATCCGGCCTGACCGACTTCCGCGACTGGTACCGCAAGTCCTTCGGCAAGCACACACCCTGGGGCGACCAGGATTCGCCGGCTCTGATCACCGTGGTCGAGACGGCGCTCGAGCGCACGCTCTCGGTGCACATGATGGACAACGCCAAGCCGAAGTTCCGAAAGCTGAAGACCGGCGAGACGCTCGTCACCGAGGGGGAGGAAGGGACCGACGTCTTCCTCGTGCTCGACGGAGTGATGAGGGTGGAAAAGGGCGGCGAGCGGGTGGCCGAATACGGTCCGGGCGCCGTGCTGGGTGAGCGGGCCGGGATGGAGACCGGAAAGCGCAACTCGACGCTGGTCGCCGTGACGGGCTGCCGGGTGGCGGTGGTGGCCCATGAGCTCATGGACAAGGAGCAGCTGCGGGAGTTGGCCAAAGGCCACGGGGCCGAAGACTCGTAGCCACGGGCGCTCCGCGGGCCGGCCGGGCTCCGGGCGCCCCGTTCGGACCACGGGTAGGCCCGGGCGTCCGGTTCAACCGATGAGGTTCTTGACCTTGGCCACGATGTCGACCGGGCGCTGGCCGCCGAGCGGGACGGGAATGACCTGGAGATGGGTCACGTCTGCCTCACGGAAGGCCTCGATCCGTTCGGCCACGTAGCTCTCGGGGCCGCACAGGGACGTGGCCTCGAGCAATTCGTCGGGCACCAATGCCTCCGCCTCGGTCTTCTTGCCATCCAGGTAGAGGTTCTGGATCTTTTCGGCCTCCTCCTCGAAGCCGTAGCGGCGCACCACGTCATTGTAGAAATTCTTCCCCTTGGCCCCCATCCCCCCGACGTAGAGGGCGACCATGGGCCGGGCCAGATTGCGCAGTGCGGTCACCTCCTCACCTTCGCCGATGGCAACCAACCCACCCACCGTGACCTGCAACGGCCCGAGAGCCGGATCACGCTTGGCCGTTCCGGCATCCAGCGAGGCGCCCCACACCGACCGGGCCTTCTCCGGCATGAAGAGCATGGGGATCCACCCGTTGGCCACCTCGGCGGTCATGGCCACATTCTTCTCGCCCAACGCGGCCACCCAGATGGGAACGGACGAACGGACCGGGTGGGCGATGATCTTGAGGGCCTTCCCGAGCCCGGTTCCCTGGCCGGCCGGAAGCGGCATGTTGTAGTAGGTGCCCGCGTGCACCAGTGGTGCCTCACGGGCCCAGACCTGACGGCAGACGTCGATGATCTCCCGGGTGCGGCCGATGGGTGCGGAAAAGGGCACGCCGTGCCAGCCCTCGATGACCTGCGGTCCGGACGAGCCCAGGCCCAGGTGGAACCGTCCCTCGGACAGTGTGTCGATACCGGCCGCGGTCATGGCGATCAGGGTGGGGGTCCTCGTGTAGATGGGGAGGATGGCCGAGCCGATCTCCACCCTGTCGGTGAGGGCGGCCAGGTAGCCCATGAGGCTGGGCGAGTCCAGGCCATAGGCCTCGGCCACCCACACCAGGTCCAGGCCGGCCTTCTCCAGTTCGGCGACCTCGTCGGCGGCCTGCCGGAAGCCCCCCGAGTAGCTGAGCACGGTGCTGATCTTCATCGGTTCCTCTTTCTTGTCCGGTGACTGGTCCCTAGTCCCAAAAGCGCACGCTCATCGACTGGCTGGCCGTGGCCAGCAGGGAGCCCTGCTCCGACCAGAGATAGGCGATGCCCTGCCCGTACCCACCGGCCAGCGCCTGGAT